>JBQDDT010000021.1:0-23034 GCA_052092505.1 Microbacterium sp.
TCGAGCGCAGCGGTGCCGACGCCATCGCCGACACCCCGGAGGACCTCCCCCCGCGCATCGCCGACCGCTACCTCGCGCTGAAGAGGTCGGGCCGGCTCTGAGCGGCCGACGGGCCCGCCGCTAGAGGTCGGCCGAGGCGAGGACGATCCCGTCGTCGGCGACGCGCAGCTCGATCCTCTCGATGTCGTCGACGGGCAGCGGCGTGACGGCGGCGAGGTCGTCGGCGTCACCCGCCTCCGCGCCCGACCAGGCGGCGATGACGCTGCTCGCGCCCGTGCGGTCGGTCACGGTGAGCTCGTAGGCCACATCGGCGGTGTCGACGCCGTGCGGATACGAGCACGACCAGTCCAGGCGCGTGCCCCACCCCGTCGGGGTGACGACCATCTCCGCGGTGACGCCGCTGTCGTGGACAGGCCCGAGGGCGACCGGTGCCCCGTCCTGCCCGCCGGACGGGTCCTGCGCGCCCCACGACGAGGCGAGGAGGCCGACGGCCCCACCGGCGACCACCAGGAGCGCCGCAGCGGCCCCGAGCAGGGCGCGCGTGCGCCTCCTGCGGCGCACGGCCCGCTCGGCCAGCGCCGAGACGGAGGCGGCCTCGGCGCCCGCCGCCTCCTCCGGCTCCTCCCCGCGCACGTCGTGCGCGAGGAGTCCGGCGACGCCCGCGAGCTCCCCCACCGCGCGCCGGCAGGCCGCGCAGTCGTCGAGGTGACGCTCGTACGCGCGACGCTCGTCGGGGTCGAGGGCACCCAGCACGTATGCGGCGTCCCACTCGGTGTACGGATCGGTCATGATCCCGTCACTCCTCTCTCCTGCAGCGCCAGGCGCAGCGCGCGCATCCCGTAGTGCATCCGCGACTTGACCGTGCCGGGGGCGATGCCCAGCTCCTCCGCGAGCTCCGAGACGCTCCTTCCCTCGTGATGGGCGCCGCGGATGACGCGACGATGCTCCGGGGAGAGCGTGGCCATCGCGTCCGCGATGAGCCAGCGATCGAGCACGGCGTCGGCGTCGTCTCCGCGGACGGCGCTGCGCTCGTCGATCGGATGCCCCTCTCGCCGCGCTCGGGCGCTGCGGAGGTCGTCGAGCGCGAGGTTGCGCGCGACCCGCACCAGCCACGCCCTCACCTGCGGCGCCGGCCGCCGGAGGATCTCGGGGTGCTGCCAGGCCCGCAGCAGGGTCTCCTGGACGACGTCGCGGGCGAGCTCGCGGTCATAGGGGATGCTCACGACGTACCGCCACAGCATGTCGGCGTACTGCTCGTGGACCTGCCGCAGGAGCGCATCGGTCTCAGAGCCGGCCATGGCAGGGACTCTACGGGGCGTCCGGCGAGGTGAGCACCAGGGCGCACTCGATGCTGCCCTCCGGCTCCACCGAGACGAAGCCGAGGTCCGGTGCGGTGACCCCGTAGTCCTCGAAGACGATCGGGACCTCGCCGGATACCTGCAGCTCGTCGCCGTCCACCGCGACGGCCACGGTGACCTCGGCCGGCTGGGTGACGCCGTGGATCTCGAACGTGCCGCCGAGGTCGACGGTCTCCGCGCCGGGCTCCAGCGCGGCCGGCTCGGTGAGCGTGAAGACGGCCGTCGGGAACTCGTCGGTCTCGAGCGCCTCGCCGCGGAAGTACTCGTCGCGATTGTCCGCGTCGGTCTCGATGCTCGCCACGTCGACCTCGATCGTCGCCGCCGTCAGCGTGCCCTCCTCGACGGTCATCTCGCCGCTGACCTGGTCGGTCGATCCGCGCACGGTGACGTCCTCGCCCTGGAGGACCTCGTCCACCTGATAGCCGGCGACGGACCCGTCGGAGACGCTCGCCGTCCCCGAGAACGTCGAGACGGACTCCGGCAGCGGCCCGTCGGCGGTGTTCGTCGGCGCCTCGCCCGCCTGCCCCTCGGCCCACGCGGCGTACAGCCGCGGGCCGGCGATGAACGCGGCGGCGCCCAGCACGACGACCACGGCGCCCGCTCCCAGCAGGATCTTCGTCTTCTTCTTCATCGGAACCTCGTCTCGATCGGGGCATGAACCGGATGCTCACAGAAGAGACGGAGCAGCCGCCCGAATGGTTCATCCCGACTCGCGTCGTCGTGCGACTCCGTGCGTCACGAATCCGATTCTCAATTTAGGCATGCCTATCCTGTAGGGAGGCGTGGGCGCCGCAAGCCGGCGACGCAGCACGTTCCTTTCAATGGTCGTTCGTTTTTACGAACGACTCAGAAAAAGATAGGATGGCACCAGATGACGACCACGGCCCCCTCCTCAGAGCAGACGGACGCACTCCGCCGCGCCGGTCTGCGCGTGACCGCGCAGCGCGTCGCCGTTCTGGAGAGCCTGGCCGTGCACCCGCACGCGGCGGTCGATGAGCTCCATGCCGACATCCAGACCAGGATCCCCGGCATCGCTCTGCAGACCGTGCACGGCGTGGTCAACGACCTCACGACGGCCGGGCTCGCGCAGCGCGTGAGTCTGCCCGGTGCGGCGAGCGCGCTCTACGAGCTCGCCGCGCAGGAGGAGCACCACCACGTCCAGTGCGTCGTGTGCGGCCGCGTGGAGGACGTTCCGTGCGTGGAGGAGAACACTCCTCGTCTTCATCCGGCCCACGACCACGGCATGCGCGTCATCGAGGCGAGCGTGACCTTCCGTGCCATCTGTCCCGAATGCGAAAGGAACGGCAATGGCTGACATCTCGTTCACCACCACCCAGACCGGAACCCCGGTCACGAGCGACGCCCACTCGCTCACCACCGGTCCAGACGGCGTCACCGCGTTGCACGACCGCTACCTCGTCGAGAAGCTGGCCTCGTTCAACCGCGAGCGCGTCCCCGAGCGCAACCCGCACGCGAAGGGCGGCGGCGCCTTCGGCACGTTCACCGTCACGGAGGACGTCTCGCAGTACACCCGTGCGAAGGTGTTCCAGCCCGGCGCCGAGGCGGAGGTCGTCATCCGCTTCTCGTCGGTCGCCGGCGAGCAGGGCTCTCCCGACACGTGGCGCGACGTGCGCGGCTACTCCCTGCGCTTCTACACGGAGGACGGCAACCTCGACATCGTCGGGAACAACACCCCGGTCTTCTTCATCCGCGACGCCATGAAGTTCCCCGACTTCATCCACTCCCAGAAGCGCACGGGCGCGGCCGCCCTGCGCAACGCCGACATGCAGTGGGACTTCTGGACGCTGTCGCCCGAGTCGGCGCACCAGGTCACGTATCTCATGGGCGACCGCGGCCTGTCTCGGTCGTGGCGGCACCTGAACGGCTACGGATCGCACACGTACCAGTGGATCAACGCGGAGGGCGAGCGCTTCTGGGTGCAGTACCACTTCGTCTCGAAGCAGGGCGTGGAGCGCATGTCGGCCGAGGACGCCGAGCGGATCGCCGGCGAGGATGCGGACCACTACCGTCGGGACCTCTACGAGGCGATCGACCGCGGCGACTTCCCCGGCTGGGACGTGTACGTCCAGGTCATGCCGTACGAGGACGCGAAGACCTACCGTTTCAACCCCTTCGACATGACGAAGATCTGGCCGTTCGAAGACTACCCCCGGATCAAGGTCGGCGAGTTCGTGCTCAACCGCAACCCGCAGAACTTCTTCGCCGAGATCGAGCAGGCGGCCTTCTCCCCGGGGAACCAGGTGCCCGGCACCGGGATCTCGCCCGACAAGATGCTGATGGCCCGCGTGTTCGCCTACCCGGACGCTCAGCGCCACCGGATCGGCGCGAACTACAACCAGCTCCCCGTCAACCGCCCTCACGCCGCGCCCACGTTCACCTACATGCACGAGGGTCACATGCAGTACGACTTCAACCCCGCCGGCACCCCGGTCTACGCACCGAACTCGTTCGGGTTCCCTCAGGCGGAGCCGGAGCGCGCAGTCGAGGCGTCGTGGGAGTCCGACGGGGAGCTGGTGCGCACGGCGGCGACGCTGCGCAGCGAGGACGACGACTTCGGCCAGGCCCGCACCCTGTACAACGACGTCTTCGACGCCGACGCCAAGGACCGCTTCCACGAGACCCTCGCCGGGCAGTACCGCGGTCTCACGATCGACCCGATCAAGGAGCGCTTCCTCTGGTACTGGGCACTTTTGGCTGAGACGATCGCGGCCGGGTTCCCGGGGTCGCGGGGCTTAGCGACGCAGCCATCGGGGGCCGGATGGGCGGTTTTTCCCGCCCACCCGGCCCCTTCTCTGCCACTATGTGTGTCAGGCCCGCTTGTCGGGGCGATCCGCGGTCTGGTCTCGACGTCGCCGGCCCCGTCGAGAAGGAGCACCATGTCCGATCCTCAGATCTCCGCCGAACCGACGACCTCGGCCGCGCTCACGGCCGAGGCCTTCGGGACACTCCTCCTCGTCCTCGGCGGCGTGGGCACCGCCGTCTTCGCGTCGAACACCTTCGTCGACGGCGGGACCGTCGGAACCGTGTACGCCGCCGTCGCACTCGCCTTCGGACTCTCCGTGCTCATCGGCTCGTACGCGTTCGGGCCGATCTCCGGCGGCCATTTCAACCCGGCGATCACGCTGGGTCTGGCCGCCGCCGGCCGGTTCTCCTGGAAGAGCGTCGGTCCCTACATCGCCTCGCAGATCGTCGGCGGCGCCGTCGCCTCGACCCTCATCTTCCTCATCGCCCTGTTCGGCCCGGAGGGCTGGCTCCGCACCGCACAGGACAGCGGATTCGCCAGCAACGGGTGGGACGCGCTCTCTCCCGGCGGCTTCGGGATGCCGTCGGCGATGATCATCGAGCTCGTCCTGACCGGACTGTTCGTCATCGTGATCCTGAGCGTGACGCACAACAAGCGCGGGACGGCGTTCGGCGGCGTCGCGATCGGTCTCACGCTGACGCTGATCCACCTGATCTCGATCCCGATCGACAACACGTCCGTGAACCCGGCGCGATCCATCGCCTCGGCGATCTACGGCGGATCCGACGCGCTCATCCAGCTCTGGGTGTTCCTCGTGTTCCCCATCGCGGGAGCGATGCTCGCCGGCCTCGCGTATCGCGCGCTCTTCGACGGCGAGCGGGCCTGATAAGGCTCAGCCGGCGACCAGCCGCGGCGTCCCGGCCTCCCACTCGGTGAGGTCGCCGCTCTCGCCCCCGCGGCTCGCGCGGCGGCCGAGCACGAGCATGTAGGCGAGGAACGCGGCCAGCGCGAGCGTGCCGATGCCGATCTTGATGACCCACGGCCACTCCTGGCGCGTGACCCACCCCTCGACGACTCCGGAGAGCGCGAGCGACAGGATCAGGCCGACGGCGACCGTCGCGAGCGCCCTGCCCTGGGACGCGAGGGCGTCGAGCCGCGAGCGCGGACCCGGCACGACCCATGCCCAGAACATGTGCAGCCCGGCCGCGCAGGCGACGAAGATGCTCGTCATCTCCAGCTGGCCGTGCGGGAGGATGTACAGGACGAAGTCCGATCCGCGATCGAACTCGAACATGATCGCCGCGGACGTGCCGAGCCCGACCGAGTTCTGCACGAACGCGTACACGGGCCAGAGCCCCGTGATCCCGAACAGGACGCACTGCACGGCGATCCAGGCGTTGTTCGTCCAGACCATCGCCCCGAACATCGCGCCGCTGTGCTCCGAGTAGTACGCGACGAAGTCCTCCTCGGCGTACTGCTGGAGGTCGTACTGCGAGCCGAGCGTCGCGACGAGGGCGGGGTCGCCGACGATCCAGGCCGCGGTGAGCCAGACGATCCCGACGAACGCCAGCGTGAGCACGAGCGTCGTCCACCGCAGCTGGTAGAGCGCGGCGGGGAGCTGGTTGAGGAAGAAGCGGGGGATCTGCCTGAGCACGTTGTCCGGCGTCCCCGTGAGCCGCAGCCGAGCTCTGGCGAGCATGGTCGAGACGTGGTCGCCCTGCGGGGTGCGTCCGGCGGAGGTCTTGATGTCGGCCAGGTCAGCCGATGCGGACTGGTAGCGGGCGACGAACTCGTCGACGGCGGGGCCGTCGAGGCCGCGCGCCCGCGACAGCGCGTCCAGGCGCGCCCACTCCTCGCGGCGTGCGGCGGTCAGGGCATCGAGATCCACGCCATCCACCTTAGAGGGCGGACCGGACCGCGAGGGCGACCGCCGACGCGACGCCGTCTGGTTGACTGGGAGCATGTCGATGCCCCAGGCGCACCCGTCGAGACCGCAGGATCGTGCCGGTCGGCTGCAGGTCCACGAGGACGAGATCCTCACCGGCGAGGCCGTGGCGCTCGACGTCCAGCCGATCGGGCTGATCCTCCGCGCCGCCGGCGCGCTGATCGACCTCGCCAGCCTGGTCCTGCTCTACATCGCCCTGCTCTGGGTGTCGTGGGAGCTGCTCCGCGTGGAGGCGCTGCCGTGGCAGGCCTCCCAGATCGTCGCGATCGTGCTCCTCGTGGCCGTCTTCGTCTGCGTCCCCCTCATCGTCGAGTCGCTGTCGAAGGGGCGCAGCCTCGGCAAGCTCGCCGTCGGCGCGCGGGTGGTCCGCAGCGACGGGGGCGCCATCGGGTTCCGCCACGCCTTCATCCGCGCCGTCCTCGGCATCTTCGAGGTCCTCATGACGATCGGCTCTGTCGCGCTCGTCGTCGGCATGTTCACGCCGCGTGCGCAGCGACTGGGCGACCTCGTCGCCGGCACGTACGCCGAGCGCACCCGGACCCCTCGGCTCCCCGACGACACGCGGCTGCTGCCGCTGGGGATGGAGGGATGGGCGGCCATCGCCGACGTCGGCCGGGTTCCCGATCGCGTCGGACGCCGCATGAGCCAGTTCGTCGCCGGCGCCGGCCAGATGTATCCGCCGGCCAGGATGCGCGCCGCGGCCGATCTCGCCGCCGAGCTCGCGCCGTACGTCTCGCCGTTCCCCGCAGGGGACCCCGAGACGGTCGTCCGCGCCGTGGCTGCCGCGCGCCGCGACCGCGAGTTCCGCTCCCTCGTCCTCGAGCAGCAGCGCGTCGCCGCGCTCACCCGCTGACGCGGTCAGTCGATGAGCGTGGAGTGCCGCAGGACCGTCCACCCGTTCGGCACGGACATCCGATCGGTGTGGATCGCGCACAGGTCGTGAGCGTGCGGGTCGTTCTCGGCGCCGAGCGGGCCGAGGGCGGCCATCTGCCCCTCGTAGTCATAGGTCAGCGTGCTCACGGCCTCGCGTCGGCAGCCGACCTTCGAGCAGATTCTCTCCATCGCTGACACCCTACGCCGACGGGCGGACACGACGCGTGATTCCACGCCGGTCGAGGGGCACCGTAGAGTGAGCACATGTCGATCTGGGGACGCGTTCGCCGTCCTGCTCCACGTGCGCATGCCGCGCGGCACGGCCGGCACGGACGGGTCTGGCGCAGCCCCGTCGTGCGGCCCCCGCTCCCACCGATCGACACGCGCTACGAGCGGTTCGACGTGGCCGTCGGCTCCACCAGCGAGTACCTGCGCGGGCTCTGGCCCGAGCTGGAGGGCGTCCGCTTCGAGATCGGCTGGCTCCCCGCCGCGACCGTCGACGGCGAGGTGCCGCGATGGTCGATCGACCGGGAGCAGCGCCGGATCATCCTCCATCGTGTCGCGATCGAGCGGTTCGAGCACCTCGACCGCGCCGACGCGTTCCAGCGGCGCCTGATCATCGAGGGCGTGGTCTTCCGCGCCGTGGGCGAGTACCTCGACCGCGACCCATGGGATCTCGGCCCCGACAGCTTCTGAGGCGGCGGATCAGGGGTAGACGGTGACGTCGTCCGCCTCGGCCGGATCGGGCCAGACGGGGTACGCCGCGATCGATCCGCCGTCCCGGAAGGCGACGGTCGCGCGCACGTCCGCGCCGTCTCCGTCGACCGCGAGCTCGTAGACGTCATCCGTCGGAACGCGCACGTGCGCGCCATCGCCCGCCGCCAGCGAGACCTCCTCGGAGAAGCCGTCGGCCGTCACGGTCGCCGTCGCCTGCTCGTCCCCGTCGTTGACGAGGAACAGCTGCGCGAACGGGCCGTCCGGTACGGCGACGAGCACCGGCTCGGTGATCGTCGGAGACGGCGTCTGCCAGGCGAAGTCCTCGTCGCCCTTCGGCCCCGTCGTCTGCCACACGGCCGAGGCGATCTGGCCGCCGTCGCCCTCCACCGAGACCGTGTAGCGGCCGGGCTCGAGACCGCTGAGGTCGGCCGACACCGGCACGTCGGCCTCGACGGGCAGCTCGATCGGCGCGATCGCATCGCGCGACTCTCCCTCGGCGCGGACGGTGATGGTCGCCGTGCCGTCGCCTCGTGAGAGGAGTCGGACGACGGCGGGCGTCACGTCGGCGTCGGCCGCCTCCTCCGTGACCGCCACGCCGGGGAAGACCTGGCGCTCGGTCGCCTCGACCGATTCCTGCACGTCCACCCCGACCGGATCGAGCGTGCGCACCTCGGCGGACTGGAGCGCGGCCCGCACGGGGGCGCCCGTCGCCGTCACGCGCACGACGGGAGCGCTCTCGCTCCCGACGATGCCGGCCAGCGGCAGCGCCACCTGGGTGCCGGCGGGGATCGCGATCGCGTCGCCGCTGGAGGACGCCTTCTCCCCTTCCGCCCCGAAGATCCCGAGCTCGACCGTGGCGTTGACCGCGCCGGGGTTGGCGATGAGCAGCACGTCGGTCGCGCCGACCGTGGTGCTCCCGCCCACGATCCACGACTCCATGCTCGCGGTCCGGCACGCGGAGGCCGCGAAGCCGGAGAGGTCGTCGTCCCTGATGTCCGCCGAGGTCGCGACGGAGAGCGACTCCGACTCCCTGCCCTCGGGGTCGAGCACGTACCGCGCGGGATCGGCGTCGCCCTTCACGCCGTCGGCCGTCAGGGTGTCGACGGCGGGCTCCGCGTCCCCCGTCGTCCCCGACGTCGTGGAGATGTCGGCCGCCACCGTGATCGCGCTGGCGTCCGCCGCATCGCGGCCCACCGCGAGGAGCGGGCCGCTGCACGCCGCCACCGTCGACGAGGCGTCGGGCGAGACGTCGACGGAGGCCGCCTCGCCTCCGACCGTCGGCCACGACGCGTTCGCGCCTCCCACCACCGCTCCGATGGCGACGACGGACAGCACGGCGCCGGCCGCGCCGCGCCCCCAGCGCAGCGGTCGGCGCCCGTCCGGTGCGTCTCGCCTCTTCCGCGCGCGCCGCGCCGGCCGCTCCTGCACCGGTGACTCGGCTTCGACCTCGGGCTCCACGTCGGTCTCGGACTCTGCGTCGGGCCCGGGCTCGATGGGATCCTCGTGAGGCGTCGGCTCCTCGGCGGCGGCATCGTCGGTGCCGCCCTCTGCCGCGTCGTCCGCGACGGGCTCCTCCGCCGCCTCTGGCGCCTCGGCGTGCTGATCGGCCGCCCGCGGGTCATCGCCGGTCACGTCGTCGGCATCGCGATCGTCCGTCATCGCTCCTCCTCGTATCCGCGACCGATCACGCGCGGCATCGCACGCGCCTGACGCCTGCTCTGGGCCGTCGGCACCGACAGCAGGATCGCGGCGAGGAGCGCGAGGCCCTGCGCCGCGGTGCCGGTCGTCGCCGCCGCGGCCTGGCCGGCGGAGAGCCCCGGCCGCGGAGCCGGATCGGCCTCGAGCCTCCAGAGCACGCCCCGAGCCGTCTGGCCGACCCGCGTGAACCCGTCACGCTGATCGATCGACGTGACGGCCGTGAGACGGCGGTTCCTCTCGGCATCGCTCAGCTCGTCCGCGCCGGTGGAGAGCAGGACGAAGCGCAGCCCCAGCTCCCCCAGCGCCTCGGTGGCCTCCGGGTTCGACGAGGACATCAGGTCCCCCGCGAGCCGGGCGACCATCCGGTCGTCGTCGGAGACGCCGACGTCGGTCGATTCGAGCGTCGACTGCCCGCCGAGCGTCTCGCTCTCACCCCAGACGACGCGCGTCGCGACGGAGCCGTCCTCCTTCGGGCTCAGGAGGAGCGTTCCCACCTCGTCCCCGGCGGCCGCCTCCGCCCCGACGTACGCGGGCAGCGTCGAGGTCGGTCCGTTGGTGAGGACCGCGTCTCCTCGCGCGACGGCCGTGAGGCCGGGAACGGCGAGGCCAGCCACGCACACCGCCGCGAGGACCGCCGCGAGTCCGCGCACGGAGCCGGGCATCGGCGCGATGTCGAGCGTGACCGCCGCGGCGAGCGCCACCGCGAGCCACGCCGCGCTGAGACCCGATCCCGGCCAGAGCGCGACCGGCTCGCCCAGCGTGAACGCGACCTGCACGCCCGCAGCGGCGAACGCGGTGCCGACGCCGAGGACGGCGAGCGCGACGAGACCGGCGCCGAGGCGCCAGCGCGCCGTCAGCGGGGCGAGGAGCGCGAGCACGGCGACCGGGGCGCACAGGAGGGGCACGATCCAGACGAGCAGGTCGGCGCGCACCGGGAAGTCGGCGCCGACGAAGGCGAGCCAGCCGCCGGGGTCGGGCGTCGGGAAGCCGGCGGCGAGCAGCCAGGAGGGGGTCGCATCCACGGCGACCGCGACCCCGGGGTCGGCGAGCGCGGCGAGGGGGGTGCCCCTGCCGAGCTGCGTGAGGAGGATCGGCGCGAACCAGACGGCAGCGGGGACGATCAGCCAGATGACGCGAGCCGCCCCCGTGAACGCCCGCACGACGAGCGTGAGCACGAGGACGACGATCCACACGAACGCGATGAGGGGCGCGAGCGACGGCGCGCACGCCACGACGCCGAGCAGGAGCAGCGAGGCCGCCCCCGACGCGCCCCACGAGCGGTGCGCCGCCGCGGCCGCGTAGAACAGCCAGGGCAGGAGGAGATGCGCGACGACCGCAGCGGGGCGCCCCGTCGTGAGCGCGGCGATCAGCGTCGGCGAGAGCGCGTAGAGCACGCCGACGAGGACGCGGACTCCGGAACGGTCGGACACCCGGGTCGCGGCGAACCACCCGCCGAGGACCGACAGGGGCAGCGCCAGCACCCACAGGGCGACGACTGTGAACGACGGCGCGACCGGCCAGGCCGAGCCGATGAGCGCGACGATCGCGGAGAACGGATCGGCCGCCGTGGCCTCGTGGAGCCCGACGGACCGCGCCCCCGGCAGCGCGTCGCGCCAGAGCGAGCCGACCGTGTCGGCGAGGGGCATCAGCGCGCCGCCGCCCAGAGCGGGCCAGGCCAGGAGGGAGAAGAACGCCACGGCGCTGACGACGAGGCCGCCGAGGACGGCCCATGCGCCGCCGCCGGAGAAGAATCCGAGGTCGCGCTCGCGCACGGGATCCGGCTGCTCGTCGTCGTAGCGCTCGCGCAGCTGCGCGGCGGTCGCGCGCAGCGGGTCGACCTGCGACCATCCGCCGGCGCGGAAGCGGCGCAGCCGCCGGCGCGCTCGGGCGACGGCACGCAGCCGCACGAGCACGGTGACCGCGGCGCCCCACTCGATCGGCACGCGCTGCGGGCGCTTCGCGACGAGGTCGACCATCGAGCGCCAGAACGCCAGGGGGAGCAGGAGGAGCCAGTGCAGCGGGAGCGCGAGCACCGGCGCGTAGACCAGACGCCGGTGCAGCTGCGCCGTGCGCACGGCGTAGGCGCGCCGCGTCTGCGCCGTCGGAAGGCTCCCCTCGCCTCCGGCCACCACCGCGACGCGTGCCTCGGGGGCGAGCGCCACGCGGCGGCCGGCGAGGCGGGCACGCACGCCGAGGTCGAGCCCCTCATCGGCCCCGGCCAGCGCGGGATCGAGCACGAGCGCCTGGCGCATGTCCTCGCGGATCACCAGGCCGCGCACGTCGGCGCCCAGCACGTCATCGTCCCCGTCGTGCTGGCCCTGATCGGCCTCGCCGTTCGCGAGCGGGACCGTGCGCCCGAACCGCGTCATGCTGACACCGAGCGAGACGAGCCGCGTCGGCTCCGCCTCGTCGACGAGCTTCGGGGCGGCGAGTCCGACCGACGGGCCTCGCTCCAGCGCGGCGGCGAGCGCCGCGAGCGCGGTGCGCTCGGGGAAGGCGTCCTGCGTCAGGATCCAGGTCGACCGCTCGGCCGCGATCTTCGCGTCGGCGAGGGCGACCGCCTCAGCCAGCCGCGTGCGCTCGCCCGTCTTGATGATCGTGTCGACGCCGAGGCCGCCGGTGGCCTCCTCGAGGCCGGCGAGCTTCCCGCACACGACGACGGTGACGCCGTCGACGGGCCGAGTCTGGGCGCGGATCGCCTCGAGCGTGCGGCGGAGCCGATCCGCGGGGGCTGCGGCGGTCGCACGGGCGACGACGATGGCATGGAAGAGAGCCGACATGACCTCGTCAGCCTAAGCATCCCCGCACGAGATGTCGGGTGCACGCGCCGCGTTGTGCGCGCGCCGGGCGGATTCCCAGTCTCGCGCTCAGCTGGCGCGGCGCTTGAGCTTGCGACGCTCACGCTCCGAGAGGCCGCCCCAGATGCCGAAGCGCTCGTCGTTGTGCAGCGCGTACTCGAGGCACTGCTGGCGGACCTCGCAGGAGGCGCAGACGCGCTTGGCGTCGCGGGTCGAGCCGCCCTTCTCCGGGAAGAAGGCCTCGGGGTCGGTCTGCGAGCACAGCGCATCGGTCTGCCACGCGAGGGCGCCGTCGTCGTCCGTCGCGGGACGGCGCACGCCGGGGACGCCGAGATCGACCGGGTCGACGAACCAGTTCTCCGGAACATCGGAGCGGTACGAACCTGCCATTGCGTCTCCCCCTTCGTGGCCCCTTCGGACGTTGGGACGCCACTAATTACACCGGTGTCATTCGGTCAGGTCAAGTCGCGGACCTTAAACCCTCAACCGCCTCTTGAACGTTCAATCGGCATATCGGCGTGTCGCGCCGGGCGTGTCGGACGGAGGACGGCAGGTGGGCTCACTCCCCCGGCTGGGCGATGAAGGCCGTGCCGTCGCCGGACAGCTCCAGCGGAGCGTCCGGGGTCACGAGCGCGGCGTGACCCGGCAGGACGACGAGCTCCTGGCCCGCCTGCGACAGCGTGACGTCGCCGTCCGTGACGAGGACGATCCCGACGCCGCGCAGGACGATGCGCGCCTCGGTGCGCGGGGATACGCGGGCGCGCATCAGCTCGAAGTCGGCGACGGGCGAGGGGAAGCGCTCCACTCCGCGCGATCCGCCGTTCGCGGAGACGGGGAGGACGACGGGGACCGGACCCGGGGTCGCGTCCAGGATGCTCAGCAGCTCCGGCACGTCGACGTGCTTGGGCGTCAGCCCGCCGCGCAGGACGTTGTCGCTGGCGGCCATGATCTCGACGCCCAGGCCGGCCATGTAGGCGTGGAGGAGACCGGCGCGCAGGAACATCGCCTCGCCCTGGCGCAGGATCACGTGGTTCATGAGCAGGGCGACCACGACACCGGGATCCGACGGGTACGCCGTCGCGATCCGGCGCGCGTTCGCGAGCGTGGCGGCGAACTCGGTCGACTGCGCTCCGTCGAGCGCCCCGATGATCGCGTCGACCGTCTCCCCCGCCTCGCCGGAGAGGAGCCAGCCGATCGCACCGGCGATCGCGTCGTCGTCCCCGATCCGTTCGATGAGCGGATCGGCCGCCGGTCCGAGCGCGGCCAGCAGGCGGCGACTGTCGGCGGCGCGGCGAAGGCCGCTGAGCGCCTCGAAGCGCGGGCTGAGGGCAACCACCATCTCCGGCTTGTGGTTGTCGTCGGCGTAGTTGCGCACGGCATCCGCGGCGAGCGCCCGCTCGCGCGTGTACCCGTCCTCCGCCTGATCCTTGGACGGGTGCACCTGGATCGACAGGGGCGACGCGGCCGCGAGGAGCTTGAGGAGGTACGGGAGCCTCCCGTCGATGCCGTAGCGCGCGCCGCTCTCCGAGACCCACGCGTCGAGCGTCCTCCCGTCGGACAGCTCGGCGGGGTCGGCGGGGTGGTCGCCGAACCACACCTCCGCCTCTGGACCTGGCGCGGCCTGGCGCCCCTCGAGGCTGGCGATGAGGGTGCGTGAGCCCCACGCGTAGTCTCGCGGGGCGTTCGTCAGCGTCGTCAACACGTGCGCCAGGATATAGCCGACCCGTGCCCTTGCTGAAAGGCACACGCACGTTCGGACGCTACGCTGACTAGCACGATGGCCCAGCTCACGCGTCACCCGGTCGCGCCCGTCCCGACAGCCCCGGCCCGTGAGGCCACGGGCCGCATCGTCCTGCGGGCGTACGCGGTGTTCCTCTTCTTCGCGGCGTTCGCGCACACGGCGGTGTGGAACCTGCTGGGCGCCGGCTCGCTCGTGGTGCTCGGCGGCGCCGCCGTCGCGACGCTGGCCGTGTGGATCCCCCTCATCGTCCGCGCCGGGCGCGCCAGGCGCGACGGAGAGCAGCCCACGGGCCGGCGGGTGGGCGTCGCCCCTCTCGCGTGGAGGCGGCTGCCATGGGCGACGCTCGGATACGTGGTGCTGGCCGGCCTGTCCGTCGCGTGGTCGCAGTGGCCGAGTGCGACGGCGATGACCTGGGCCCTCCTCGTCGGCACCACCCTGCAGGCGCTGTTCGTCGCGCACGTGCTCACGTGGAGCGAGCTGGTGCGCACGATCGAGCTCGCCCTGAAGTGGGTCGTCGGGCTCTCCGTCCTCTTCGAGCTGTGGTCGGCGCTCGTCCTGCACGGACCGGTCCTGCCGAACTTCGTAGACGTCTCCTCCGACCCCGATCCTCAGATCTACTGGACGCGCGGCGAGCTGTTCGACCTCGACCAGCGGGTCCAGGGCATCGTGGGCAACGCGAACGTCCTGAGCATCGTCTGCGTGCTCGCCATCATCGTCATCGCCGTGCGCCTCGCCGACCGCAGGCGCGGGCGCGGCCTGCAGATCGCGTGGCTCGCCCTGGCCGCCGCGATGTACCTCCGCTCCGGATCGGCGACGGGGTACGTCGCGCTCGCCATCGCCGCCCTCGTGCTCGTGGCCGCGATCCTCATGCGCCGCACGACGTCCCCCGGGCAGCGCTCGCGCCTCTACCTGTGCTTCTTCGCCATCGCCGCGGCGGTGCTGACGGCCGTCATCATCCTCTGGGACGAGGTCACCGACCTCCTCGGCCGCACCGACGGCCTGAGCGGGCGAGACGAGATCTGGGCGAAGGTCTGGGACCGCGCCATCGAGCACCCCGTGTTCGGCAACGGCTTCTCGACGCCGTGGGTCCCGTGGCACCCCGAGTTCGCCGGATGGATCGTCGACCACAACCTCACGGTGTTCCACGCGCACGACATGTGGCTCGACGTCTTCCTCCAGCTCGGAGCGGTCGGCGTCGCCGTGATCGCCGTGGTGTTCCTCTCGAGCGCGTGGCGCGCGTGGTTCTTCGCCGTCGATCGCCCCCGGTGGGACCTCGTCGCCGACCGGCCGTACTCGGCCCTCACGCTGGCATCTCCGCTCATCCTCGCGGTGCTCCTCACCCAGGGCCTGACCGAGTCCGGCCCGCTCATGCTCTGGGGGTGGATGCTCGTCGTGAGCCTCACCTTCCGGGTCAAGCTCGCCCCCGTCGTCGGCGTCGGCGCCGAGGAGTCCCCTCTCGGCGTCCCCGCCCCCGCCGCGAGGTACCGGGAGCGCGCCGTCGCGAGCACCGCGGACGCCGAGCCCGAGCTTCCGCCAGCGTCGCCATGATCCGGCTGCTGCGCGAGCGCCTCGCCGAGCTGCTCGGGTCGGCGGACTTCGCGCGCGTGTACGCGCTCACGGCCCTGGGCGTCGCGTTCTCCGGCTTCGCGATCGAGAATCTCGCGTCGCGATGGACGCTCTACTCGATGATCGGCGGCCTCGTCGTCGTCGGCGCCGCGATGCTCTTCGTGCGTCGGGGGGAGCTGACGCTCATCGGGTTCGCGCCGACGATGCTCCTGGCCTTCGTCGGATGGGCGCTGATCAGCGTGGCGTGGGCGTTCGACCGCTGGGAGTCGCTGACGAGCTGGGTGGCCCTCGCGTCCTTCACCTTCATCGCGATCGCCATCGCCAAGGTGCGCGACACCGCGCAGATCGTGCGCGCGCTCGGCGACGTGCTGCGCGCCCTGCTCGGCGCCTCGCTCGCCCTCGAGGTCCTCGTCGGGATCCTGCTCGACACATCGTTCGACCAGCTCGGCATCGCAGGGGACGTCGCGTTCGGCGGCCCGATCCAGGGCATCTTCGGCACGCGCAACATGCTCGCGTTCGTCAGCATCATCGCATTCGTGACGTTCTTCGTCGAGTGGCGCATCCGCGCCCTCCGCTCCGGACAGGCGGTGGCCTCGCTCGTCCTCGCCGGGGCGACGGCCGTGCTCTCGGCCTCGCCGACCGCCGTGATCCTCGCGATCCTCGTCGGAGTCGCGCTGGCGGTGCTCATGCTCGTACGGCGCGTGCGCGGTCCGAACCGTCTCGAGGTGCAGCGCTGGCTGGGCATCGCGGTGGTGATCGTCGGCGTGGCCGCCTACCTGCTGCGCGGCTGGATCTTCGACGCCATCAACGCCGCGACGGCGTTCGCCAACCGCTCGGCCCTCTGGAGCGAGCTGCTCGGCTGGATCCAGCGCCGCATCGTGCAGGGCTGGGGCTGGCACGGCACGTGGGAGGGCGAGCCCTTCCCGTTCCGCGTGATCAACTTCCTGCTCGACGCGCCCCACGATTCGGCGCTGAACGCCTACCTCGACGTCCTCGTCCAGCTGGGCGGCGTGGGGCTGCTCCTGTTCGGCGGCATGTGCGCCGTCGCCTTCGCCCGCGCATGGGTGATGGCCAGCAGCCGCCGCTCGAGCGTCCACCTGTGGACCCCCCTCGTGCTCGTCGTGATCCTCGCCACGAGCGCGGCCGAGAGCTTCACGCTGCAGGGGCCGGGATGGCTCCTCCTCGCCCTGTGCGTCGTCGTCGCCGGCCAGGCGCGCTCGTGGCGCACGCTCGTCCTCGACCGCCGCGACGCACCGGAGCCTCTGCCGCACGACGGAGGGTGACCGCGCGCCCACACGGGGAGCACAGAGGTTCTCGATTAGGCTCGGGGACGATTCCCGCCCCCACAGAAGGAAACCGTTCCGTGAGCACCGCTGCGTTCGACCCGTCGACCGCGACGATCGCCGTCGTCACGTACAACCGGTCAGCGCTTCTCGCGCGACTGCTGGCGTCGATCGCACAGATGGACCCGAAGCCCGGACGCGTCGTCGTCATCGACAACGCATCCGGCGATGACACGGGGCAGGTCGTCGAGGCCGTGGCCGAGACGATCGGCACGGAGCTGGTCTATCGCCGCCTCGAGGAGAACACCGGTGGCTCCGGCGGCTTCAGCGAGGGCGTGCGGACCGCCTACGAGCTGGGCTCCGAGTGGATGTGGCTCATGGACGACGACGTCGAGGTCCTGCCAGACGGGCTCGCCAGGATGGGCGCATGGGCGCCGCACTTCAAGAGCATCCAGGGCCGCCGCTACGACTACGACGGCAGCGAGTTCTACTGGCAGTACCGCGTGTCGGTCCCGCTCGGCATCCCGATCCCGTTCGCGCCGGCCGCGTTCGACTCCTCCGGGTACAAGCCGATGAACTCCGGCTGCTTCGAGGGCATGTTCATCCACCGGTCCGTCGTCGAGCGGATCGGCCTGCCCGACCCCCGGTTCTTCATCTACTGGGACGACACGATCTACGGCTGGCTCGCCTCGCGCCAGACCCGCAGCGTGATCGTCGACGAGTTCGTGCTGCGCCGCACGCGCGAGATCAAGCAGTGGGACATGGGACTGCGCCACCTCAACGCCTCGAGCGACATGTACCGCTACTACATCATGCGCAACCGCGGCATCATGAAGCACTACTACGCCGCGCACGGAAAGTACTCCCCCGTCTCCTTCGCGGTCGGCACGGCGGCGACGTTCGCGAAGGAGCTCATCCGGGTCGGCCTCGTCGAGCGCCGGGTCACGAAGAAGGGGTGGACGAACCTGTGGCGCGGCATGCGCGACGGGCGCAGGATCGCGCGCGACAAGACGTTCGAGATCATGCCGCCCCTCGGCGGCTGACCCCGCCTACGGGCGACGGCGCAGGCGGTTCGTGAGCGCCCATACGCGCCGGGAGAGCCGATACATCCGCGATCCCTTGATGGCCGTCAGCTCCCTGGCAAGCCTGGTCGACTCGCGCTTGAGGCGATCGACCCGCTTCGCGAGGCCGGCGACCTTCTCCTCCTCCTCGCGCACGCGGCGCCGCAGCCGGGCCGTCTCGCTCCCGCGGTTCGCCGGCACCGCCCCCAGCGCCTCGCGCCGCTCCGCATCGAAGCGCTCGACGTCGCGGCCGCCGAGCAGGACGGCGTCCTGGCGGTAGTAGCGCCCGCTGTGCAGGTCGCGCCCCAGCTCATGGACGCTCTCGCCCTCCCAGCGCACGAGGGACTCCGTCCGCAGGTCCAGCAGGTACAGCGGCCGGCGCCTCGTCAGGTCCCAGACCGTCTCGACGGCGATGTGGCGGATCTCGATCATGACGGCGACGCGATCGGCCGTCTCGAGCAGATCGGACGCCCCGTCGAGCGCCTGCGCCTCGTGGCCCTCGACGTCGATCTTGATGCACGCCGACGACGGCGCCTCCTCGCGCAGGGCCTCGCTCAGGGTCGTCTGCCGGACGGGGTGCGCCGACTCGCCCTCCTTCACGCGCTCGCCGGCGGAGGAGGCGACGTACGAGGTTCCAGACCACCCCTCGGTGACGTGCAGCTGCGCGGCGTCCGAGACGTGATCGGAGACGGCCGCCTCGACGATCTCGACGTCCCACGGAAGCTCCGCGATGGTCAGCGCGAGGTGGCGCCCCACGGACGCGTTCGGCTCGAAGGCGATGATCCGCCTGGCGCGGGAGAGATCGGCTCCCGCGAGCATCTCTCCGTAGTTCGCGCCGACGTCCACGACCACGTCCCACGTCTCGCTCAGCTCGAGCGCACGCCGCCACGTCGTCGACGAGCGCGGATACGCCTCGCCGCCCTTCGCGACCAGCACGGCCCCGCGCCGGTCCGCCTCGTCGACGTAGATCACCCGCCCCTGCGGATTGACGACCCTGCCGGCCGGAGCCGCGTCCCGTGCGCTCGTCTCGCTCATCGACTCACCGTATCGTCACGGACGGCCGGGACCGCGGATCACTGCAGGCGCAGATCGGCCCTCCAGACCCAGCGCGGCCCGACGCCCGTGGAGACCTGGAGCCACTTGCCCGACGCCGACACGCGCGTCGCCTGCACCGCGGTCCCGACCCCTATGGTCCTCGGGCCCGTCCCCGTGCCCCAGTGCTTCGCGGCCGTCCCGCACACCGCCAGCGGCGAGACGAGGCCCTCGGTGCGCTTCGTCGCGACGTACCGCTTCGATGCCGGCTTCGTCCCTGCCGGCGCCTGGCACACCGACACCGCGCTCGACTTCACCCACCGCGCGCCGTCGCGCGTCTTGATCTCGAGCCAGTTGCCCGAGGAGGAGATGCGCGTCGCCTGCACGACGGTCCCGGCCTTGACCGTCTGCGGCGATGTCCCGGATCCCCAGTTCTTCGACGAGGAGCCGCACTGCGCCAGCGGCGAGACGACGACCTTCGCCGCGGAGTCCAGGACGTACTGCCGCGAGGCGGGCTTCGTCCCCGCCGGGTCCGTGCACACGGCGACCGCGCTGCGCGGGATCCAGCGGTTCCCGACGCCCGTCCTGATCTGCAGCCAGCTGCCGGAGGCGGAGACCTTCGTCGCCTGCACGACGGTTCCCGAGCCCACGGACCGCGTGCCGGTGCCGCACTTGCGCAGCGGGGAGGTCCACCCCTTCGTCGCGCTCGTGACGATGTAGGCGGCCGTCGCGCCCTTGGTGCCCGACGGCTGGACGCAGGCGGCGGAGATGTCCGAGTCGCTCGCGACGCCTACCGCGCTGCGCGCGACCCAGCGGGTGCCCCCCTGGGACGACACCTCGAGCCACTTCCCCGACGCCGAGACGCGCGTCGCCTGGAGCACCGTCCCCTGGCTGAACGTCGTCGTCCTGGCCGCGCACTTCGGCAGCGGCTTCACCCACCCCTGCGTCCCCGAGCGCACGACGTACGTCAGCTTCGCACCGCTCGTGCCGGCCGGGTCCTTGCACGCGGCGTTGACGTCGGCGTTCGTCGCGTAGCCGACCGCGCTTCGCGGGATCCAGCGCTCGCCCGACTGCGTGCGGACCTGGAGCCACCTGCCGGTCGCCGAGACCCTGGTCGCCTTCACCACGGTCCCCTTGGACAGCACGCTCGAGCTCTTGGTGCACGCCGCCCACGGACCGATCTTCACCCGCGTGTCGGCGCGCACGACGTAGTCGCGACTCGCGGCGGACGTCCCAGCGGGGACGGTGCAGGCGCCCTCGGCGGCGTCGGCGTAGCGGAGGTAGTCGCGCGAGACCCAGCGACGACCCTCGAACGTGCTCAGCTCGATCCACTTCCCGTCGGCCGTCACGCGCGTCGCATGGAGGATCGTCCCGGCCTGCAGCATGAACACGTCGCTGCCGCACGACGTCGACGGGGCCTTGCGGGCGTTCACGCCCGACGTGGTCACGTACTGACGGGATGCCTTCCCCACGGAGCTCGGCACGGTGCACGGGTCGGTCGGCCGCACGGAGCCGAACCAGTCCGTGTAGTAGTTGTAGAAGTTCCGATTGCCGTAGGTGGAGCAGCCATTGCCGGTGCCGTAACCCGCGCTCAGCGCGGCCTGGTTCGGCTGGTACGGCGTGTAGTAGTACAGCGCGGCGGTCGCGTTGTTCTCGATGTGCACCGGCCCCGTGCCGCACCCGGCGTTCGGGTGCCACTGGATCTGCGATGTCTTCCCGACGGGGAACCAGCTGAAGTAGCTGTCCTTGGTGTATCGCTGCAGCTGACGGGCTGCCATGTACATCTGGTAACCGAAGCCGGCGTACGCGGAGTCGCAGTTCGCCGAGTTCCCCGGGCCGGAGTCGGGGCACGCGAAGCCCATCGCCCGGTCGTAGCGGATCCGGCTCGGCCAGACGTGCGTGATGAGCCCCTGCTCCTTCTGGAGCATGACGAGGAGGACCTTCTCGCTGACGTTGCACGCCTTGGAGACCTTCGAGATGATCTGGGCCGCCGTCTCGTTCGACGCCCCGCTGTAGGTGCCGGAGCAGTACGCGTTCGCCGGCTGGGTCGTCGTCGTCTGCCGGAAGTCCTTCAGGCACGTGTATCCGGACCGACAGGAGGAGACCTTGCCGTTCAGGAAGGACTGGATCTCGGAGACCGACATCGTGCCGGACGTGTAGAGCTTCGCGTCGCTGATGAGGTTGCCCGCC
Source organism: Microbacterium sp. (assembly GCA_052092505.1). GTDB lineage: Bacteria > Actinomycetota > Actinomycetes > Actinomycetales > Microbacteriaceae > Microbacterium. The sequence continues at coordinate 21,027 of JBQDDT010000021.1, forward strand.
CGGAACCCGACGAGCGAGCGCGCCTTCGCGCCGCCCTCGAGCGTCGCCGAGTAGTCACCGGGATCGGCCTCGTTCTCCGCGCCGCCTCCCGCGTAGTCGCCGTTCAGCGGGGAGAGGTACTCGCCGTCCTCCGCGCCCTGATCGTCCTCGGCGTCGGCCTCATCCTCCGGCACGACGGCGTCCGCGTCGTCGCCGGCCGGCGCCTCGTCCTCCGCGTCGGGAGCCGAGGGGTCGCCCTCGCCGTCGACCGGCTCATCGGTCGGGGCCAGCTCGCCGCCGTCCTCGGCGACGCCGTCGGTCGGATCGGGCGTCGGCGTCGCGGTGTCGGACGGGACGGGTTCGTCGACAGGGGCGGCGATGGCGGCCTGCACCGGGATGAGGGACCCGCAGAGCGCGGCGATGGCGATGGCGCCGAGGACGATGGACCGTTTCCGGCCGGCGTTCAGCGAGTTCACAGAGGGACGCATGTGAACAGTGTGACAGAAATCGCCTCAAGAGGTTAGAGGGACTTCTGAGACACGCACGGACGACACGCCGGGGAGCACACGATCCGCCCCGATTCGACGCGATCGAACCGCGTTCCTCTCCGGAACGCATGCTCGACGAGGCGGAGGTGCCGGTCCCCGCCGGGGCGGGTCGGTCGCCCGCGGCGTCAGGAGGCCGCGGCGTTGTCCGCGTTGTACTGCGCGATGACCTTGTCGATGCGGTCGTCCATCACGAGGCGGTGCTCGCGGATGTAGAGCCCGCGTGTGCAGAACCGCTTCAGGTCGCGCTCGTTGTGGCTGACGAAGAAGAGCGTGCGCCCCGCGGTGAGCATCTCCTCGATCCGTCGGTAGCACTTCTCGCGGAAGGTCTTGTCGCCGACCGCCAGGACCTCATCGACGATGAGGATCGGCTCGTCGAGCTGCGACACGACGGAGAACGCCAGGCGCACCTTCATCCCGTTCGAGAGGTGTCGGTATGGCGTGTCCTGGAACTCCTCGAGCTCCGCGAACGCGATGATCCCGTCGTAGCGCTCCGCCACCTCGGCCTTGCTCATCCCGTGGAGTCCCGCGGTCAGGCGCACGTTCTCGCGCACCGTGAGGTCGCCGACGAAGCCACCGGTGATCTCGATCAGCGGAGCCACGCCCTCGTGCACCTGGACGGTGCCCTCGTCGGCGAGGAGCACGCCGGCCACGAGCTTCAGCAGCGTGGACTTGCCCTGCCCGTTGCGGCCGACGACGCCGATGGCCTCGCCGGGGTGCACCTGGAAGGAGATGTCGCGCAGCGCCCAGAACTCGTCCTTCGGCGTGCCGCGACGCGAGGCGCTCGCGAACATCGACTTGATGGAGCGCACGCCCCCGCGCCGGTGCCGGCGGAACCGGACGCCGAGCCCCGTGACCTCGATCGCGTACTCGCCCATCACAGCTCCTTCAGCACTTCGCGCTCGAGGCCGCGGAAGACGAAGACCCCGGCGACGACGAGGACGATGCTCGCCGCGACGCTGACGATGACGGCGACGGGGTCCCACATCTCGCCGAAGAAGGCGGTGCGGTACATCGAGAAGATGCCGCCGAGGGGGTTGGCGACACCGACCCACTCGAATCCCGCGGGGAGATCGCGCGCGCTGTAGATGATCGGCGATCCGTAGAAGAGCGCGCGCAGCACGAGCTTGGTCGTGCGCTCCAGATCATCGAACATCACGCACAGCGGCGCGAGGATGAGGCCGAGCCCCGTGAGCAGGCACGCCTGGACGAGGATCGCGACGGGAAACAGGAGGATCCCCCAGGTCACGTGCGCGCCGCTGGCGATCGCGAAGATCGCGAGCACGGGCAGGGCGAAGAGGAACTCGATCCCCTTGGACAGGACGATCCGCCCGACCCAGATGACGCGCGGGATCGCCGTGGAGCGGACGAGCTTCGCGTCGCGCTGGAACGCGCGGGTGAAGTCGCTCACCGAGACGTTGAACCACATCCACGGCAGCATCGCCGCGAGGAGGAAGACGATGTACGGGTCGGCGCCGACCGAG
>JBQDDT010000022.1:0-13658 GCA_052092505.1 Microbacterium sp.
ACACCGGCCTGCGAGGCCGCGAGTCCGAACACGACCGCGACGTCGACGCCGGCCTCGCTCATCACGTCGTCGTAGCTCTCGGGGGTGACGACCGGGTACGGCTCGCCCCCGTACGCGTTCTCCCAGTGGTCCTCGTGCTCGTGGCCCCAGTGCTCCGGCTGGTGGCAGTGGCTGTGGACGTCGATGATCATGACAGCGCCATCCGGGAGCGCAGGGGGGCGAGCGCGGCATCGAATCCCGCCAGGGCGACGAGCTCGGCCGCCGCCGCCGTCAGGACGGGACGGAGCCGCTCGCGGGCGGGCTCCTGGAGCTCGGCGCTCGGCGCAGACACCGACAGTGCCAGGGTGGGCGCCTCCTCCATCGGCAGAAGGACCGCCATGCAGGTCACGCCGCGATTGCGCTCCTCGTCGTCGACGCTGTACCCCGATTCGCGGATCCGCTCGAGCTCCGAGACGATGCCCTCTCGCGTCGTGATGGTCCGCGGGGTCCAGCTCGTGTACGGCTCCGTCTCCGGCAGGTGCTCATCGATCTGCTCCTCCGGCAGCACCGACATGAGCAGCTTGCCCAGCCCGGTGCAGTACGCGAAGTCGAGCATGCCGCCCGTTGCGAACCGCAGGGCGCGTTGCGGCTCGGCCACGTGCAGGTGAAGGACCGACGGGCCCTCCAGCAGGCCGAGGTTCGCGGTGAAGCCCACCTCGTCGGCGAGCCTGCTGAGGACCGGAGCGGTGATCTCGGCCATGCTCGGCGGGCGATACCCCTCGGCGATCTCATGGACGGCGTGTCCGATCGAGTAGGCGGGGGGTTCGCCGGAACGGCGCACGAAGCCCTCCTCCTCCATGACGAGCAGGAGGCGGACGACGGTCGACTTCGGGAGTTCGAGCCGCGAGGCGATCGTGGCCAGCGTCAACGGGGTGCTCGCCTTGCCGAGGAGGCGGAGGATCGCCAGGGCACGATTGAGCCCCTGCGAGTGATACGACGTGGCACGCTGTTCCATGTCGGGAAACGTAGCAGAGGATCTTCGGCATGGAAAGGCATTCCATGTGATTGTTCTTCCGACCGTATCGCAGGTAACGATCAGATAACGCGACGTGGAACTCTCGACATGGAACGGTGATCCATGTTCATGCTGTCAGCGACCCGGCCGCGAAGGAGCTGCTCGTGATCACCCACCATCTGGTCAGGACCACCACGTCCGTCCGTCGCCGCTGGGCCGGCACGGCCGCCGTCGGACTCGTCGCGCTCATCGCTGCCGTGCTGCCGGGCCAGGTGGCCGCCGCGGCGCCTGCCGACGGGGCCGTGCGCACCTTCGACGATGAGCCGACCGGCGCTCCCCCGGCGGACTGCGACGTCGACGGCGACGTCACCGTCGCCGAGGCGGGCTTCGGCGGCGCGGACGCCGCGAACCGCGCGATGCGCCTGGTCGATCAGAGCGACGCCGTCTACACGCGGGCCTGGTGCCACGCCCCGCAGACCGCGGAGAAGTCCGTCTCGTACCGGTTCTCGCCCGCGCAGCTCGACGCCGGGCCCTACGTGGCGATCCAGGGCGCCGAGGGCACCAGCACCAACGGGGTGTGGCGATTCACGTTCAACCCCGACGGCGACGACATCCGCATCGCCGCCTACGACGGCACCGGCTTCACCGACGTCGGCAGGATCGTCGGCGGCGCCGAGACGAGTCGATGGACGGACGTGACCATCAACGCCACTCCCGATCGCGCGGAGCTGATCGTCGACGGCGTGCGCTTCGAGACCGACCGGCGAAACGCCGCGTCCCCCACCCTGGGCGACGTCTTCTTCGGCTCGGCCGGAACCAGCGCCACCGGCGTCGACTACTACGTCGACGATCTCGCCGTCGCAGGAGCGCTTCCCGAGGATGCGTTCGCCGGTGTCGTCGTCGAACCGCTCATGGACGACTTCGTCGACGTCGGCGAGCTCGCGGACGCCCCGGTGGCCCGCTTCCGGCTTCCCGAGGGGGCTGCCGTCTCGGACGTCGAGGTGACGACCACGTGGAACGGAGCATCGGTCCCGGTCCAGGTGACCGGCCCGGATGCCGACGGCTGGGTGACCGCGTCGATGACCCGTGTCTTCCACGAGGGTGAGAGCGGCAGGCTGCGCACGGTCGTCACCGGTCCGGACGGAGCCGAGTCGGCGGCCGTGCAGTCCGTGACGGCGACCTCCCGGACTCAGCCCGACGTCGTCATCGCGACCGGGGAGGGCGATCAGAGGCCCTTCTTCCCCGAGATCGCGCACCTCGACGACGGTCGCCTGGTCACGGTCTACTACTGGTCCAACGAGCATTCGCCCGGCACCCCGGGCGGCGAGCACGGGCAGATCAGGTGGACCGAGAGCACCGATGGCGGGCAGACCTGGTCGACGGCCCGCGTCGTCGTCGACACGGTCGAGGACGACCGCGACCCGCAGATCACGCAGCTGCGAGACGGGACGATCGTGCTCACCTGGTTCCAGACGGACTGGACGGGCTACCCGGACGAGGCCGCCACGATCACCGGCACCTTCGTAGCACGCTCCGAGGACGGCGGCCGGACCTGGTCAGAGCCCGCGCAGGTGGAGTCGTCGATGAGCTGCGGCTGCGGGGAGCAGAGCGGCGCGTACCGTCTCGGCTGGGCGGCCGAGTCCGGCAACGTCGTCGAGCTCGACGACGGCGACCAGCTCATCCCGCTGTACGGGACGCGTTCCGATGACACGCTGGGCCGCGCCAGCGTCGTGCGCAGCACGGATGGCGGACGGACCTGGCCGGTGGAGAACGAGGTGATGCTCCCCGCGGATCCTGGTGTCAGCCTCTCCGAGACCGAGGTGGCCGTTCTCCCGGACGGGCACGTGACGGCGGTCATCCGTCCGGGCCTCGTCAGCGACTCGTTCGACGGCGGCCGCACGTGGTCCGTCGCGACCCCGGTCCCGTGGAGCATGCAGGCACCCGACCTCCTGACGCTGCCCGAGGGGCAGGTGCTGCTCACCTACGGCGGAGACGACTACGGGTCGGACGAACCCGTCGTCGGCCGTCTCGCGCGCCATGACCAGGCCTGGACCGATACGAGCCCCGTCCTCCTCTACCTGTCGCAGCGGAACGTCGATCAGGGGGATCCGAGCTCCGCCGCCGTGCGCGACGACGAGTACCTCACGGTGAGCTACGACACGAACATCGACGCCGTCGTCGGCACCTTCAGCTCCCACGACGACTACCTCCGCACACCCGGATCCGGGTGAGCGCCCGTGCCTCCATCGACCACAGCGTTCTCACTCAGCGAGGACACTGACCGCCCTCGGGCGGATACCGACGCCCGAAAGAGCCGCCGCTGCCGTGACGGCCGAATCCTCGAGGAGAAGTGAGACAGATGAGACTCCGCATACCGCGTCTCCGACGCGCCTCTGCCGTGGCCGTCGCCGCGACCGCCTGCGTCCTGGCCGTGACGTCGGCGTCGATGGCGGCCGCCGCGCCGGCCGACGGCGACGCGCCCGAGAGCGCCCAGCAGACCACCGCCGCCGGGGACCTCTCTCTCGGCTTCGAGTCCGACGCCGTCGGCTCGGTGCCGGCCGGGTGCACCACGGTCGACGGACACGAACCGGCCGCTGTGAGCGATGACGTCGCCTCCGAGGGCGAGCACTCGCTCCGGGTGCAGGACACGAGCGCCGAGGCGTCCGTCGGTCTGGCCTGTTCGGTCGACGAGCAGCAGGGCGCATACCTCTCGCTCCAGGTCCACCCCCGGTCGCTGGAGGGCTTCACGATCGACCTGACCGGCGAGTCGCTGGTCCCGACCGGGCACCCGGCGAACTCGCTGTTCCGCCTGTCGGCTCGCGCCGACGGCAGCATCGAGTGGTACGAGCAGTGGACCGCGACGTGGCGTGAACTGGCGCCCGCCGGCAGCCTCTCGCCCGATCAGTGGTCGCAGGTCGAGCTGGCTGTGCCGAGCGACAACGCCGCCGTGCGGGTGAGCGTCGACGGCGAGTACGTCGGATCGGCCGGTTCCACGATCGGCAACAACTCGGGTCAGACCAACGAGGTCACGGCGATCACCGGATTCGCCGTCACCTCCGGCGCCGACGGCGTCGAAGCCGCCGGGGACGACGTGTTCCTGGACGACATCACGTTCGGCACGCCCTCGTCGACCCCGCCCGATGCGGTGGGCACCGCGCCGTTCGACATCAGCGAGACCACGACGATCGACGACACCGGGGAGCAGGTCGGCTTCCCCCTCGGCGGTGTCGTCGTGCCGAACGGGGACGACGGCAAGCGCGTCCTTCTCCCCTACTCGGCGCACCCGGACAGGATCGACGCTGGCGGCTTCCTGCTCGGTGCGTCGGACGACGGCGGCGAGAGCTGGTTCAGCGGTGAGGACCTGAACCCCATGCCGGAGGCCTCGGGGATCACGCTGACCAAGCTGCGCAACGGCGACCTGATCGCGGTCAACTACAACGCGTTCATGGTGCCGGACTCCGGCGAGCGTCAGGCCACGGTGGAGACCGCCGTGTCCGACGACGGCGGGGCGAGTTGGGAGCACCGCTCCGGGGTCATGACGACTCCGGAGGCGATGGTCCCCATCGGAGAGTCGCCGCGGCCCGACACGACGCTGGGCGGCTTCGTGCTGCTGCACACGCTCCTCGAGGACCCCGACGGGACGCTGCACATGTCGGCGTACGGGCACTACGAGGGCGACGAGAACTATCGGCAGATCCTGCTCTCCTCCGACGACGGGGGCGTCAACTGGTCGGTCACGAGCACGGTCGCGGAGCCCGATCCGGAGCAGGCCGACGTCACGGCGTACGACGGACCGAGTGAGGGCGCGATCGAGCGGCTGGCCGACGGCTCTCTCTACATGGTGATGCGCACCGGCTGGCACCTGCCGATGATCTTCTCGCGCTCGACCGACGACGGCGCGACCTGGAGCGAGCCGCAGGAGATCGAGGTCGGCCCGAGCGGGCAGGATCTGCTGAGCGTCCAGCCGACGATGGAGCTGCTTCCCACCGGCGAGCTGCTGCTGATGGTCGGTCGGCCAGGGCTCGTGATGACGGTCTCGGAGAGCGGGCTCGGCGACGACTGGAGCGTGCCGGTCGGCGTCGACTACGCCAACAGCGAGAACGGCAGCTTCACCGTGCTCGATCCGACCACCGTCATCGCTGCGGGCGACCGCGGACGCATGGAGCCGTGGGAGGTGTGGTCGCGCGAGGTCACGGTCGATCCGCCGTGCGAGGAGACCATCACCGGCGCGCACGTCGGCACGCTCACCGCGGGCTCCGGCGGACTGTGCCTCATCGACGCGGACGTCCGCGGCAAGGTCACCGTCGAGGACGGAGGCCGTCTGATCGTCCAGGACTCGGATGTCGCCGGGCCGGTCCGTGCCACAGGAGCTTCGGCGGTGTCGATCTGCGGATCGCACATCACGGGCCCCGTGACGGTCGCGAAGACCGCCGGATCCGTCGCAGTGGGCGACACCACGAGCGGGTGCGATCCCTCCACGATCACGGGGCCGCTGCGGATCACGGAGACGTCGGGCCCCGTCGTGGCGGACCGCTCGCACGTCATCGGCACGGTGGCGATCGCGCGGGGCAGCGGTCCGCAGCCGCCGGTCCTCTCCGGACTCTCCGTCCGCGGTTCGCTCACGTGCTCGGAGAACGCGGTCGCCCCCACGGACGCGGGCGTTCCCCTGGATGTGAAGGGAGCGGTGAAGGGACAGTGCGCGACGTGACGCACCCGACGCCGTAACGCGAGAAAACCCCCGGTCTTCCGGGGGTTTTCTTCTGGCTGGGGTACCTGGACTCGAACCAAGAACAACTGAACCAGAATCAGCCGTGTTGCCAATTACACCATACCCCAAGGCGCTGCAGGATGACCCGCAACGACAGCCCAGTCTAGCCGACCCGGTGCCGTGGGCCAAACCGGCGCGCGGGTCGCGCGGCGCGGCGCGTCAGGAGCCGAGGCGCTCCGCGAGCGCGCTGAGCCGGCGGACCGACTCGGCCTTGCCGAGCAGCTCGAGCGACTCGAACAGCGGCGGAGACACGCGCCGACCCGTCACCGCGACGCGGGGCGGACCGTAGGCGACGCGCGGCTTCAGGCCGAGCTCGTCGACGAGCGCCGCGGACAGCGCGTCCTGGATCCGCGCGGCATCGAACTCCGCGTCGGGCACGGCCTCGAGCGCCAGGGCGGACGCCCGCAGCACCTCCCCCGCGTTCTCGCCCAGCTTCGCCACCGCGTCCTCGTCGAACTCGACCTCGTCGACGAAGAGGAAGCCGAGCAGGCCGGGGGCATCGCCGAGGAGCGGCAGGCGCTCCTGGATCAGCGGAGCGGCCTTCGCGATCAGCGCAGCCTGATCGCCCGTGGGTGCGTCCGCCACGAGCCCGGCGCCGACGAGGTACGGCGTGATGCGCGCGGCGAAGTCGGCGGGCTCCAGCATCCGGATGTGGTCGCCGTTGATCGACTCGGCCTTCTTCTGGTCGAAGCGCGCGGGGTTCGGGTTGACGTCGGCCACGTCGAACGCCGCGACGAACTCGTCCAGCGAGAACACGTCGCGATCGGGCGCGATCGACCAGCCGAGCAGCGCAAGGTAGTTGAGCAGGCCCTCGTGCGTGAAGCCCTTCTCGCGCTGCAGGAACAGGTCGGCGCGCGGATCGCGCTTCGACAGCTTCTTGTTCCCCTCCCCGAGCACGAGCGGCAGGTGCCCGAAGCGCGGGATGAACTCGGCGACACCGGCCTCGATCAGCGCGCGGTAGAGCACGATCTGGCGGCCGGTCGACGGCATCAGGTCCTCGCCGCGCAGCACGTGGGTGATCCCCATCAGCGCGTCGTCGACCGGGTTCACGAACGTGTACAGCGGGATCCCGTTCGGCCGCACGACGACGAAGTCCGGGAAGGATCCGGCGGGGAACGTGATCTCGCCGCGGACGAGATCGACGTACGTGATGTCCTCGTCGGGAACGCGCAGGCGCAGCGCCGGCTGGCGCCCCTCGGCCCGGAACGCCGCCTTCTGCTCGTCCGTCAGGTCGCGGTCGAAGTTGTCGTACCCCTGCTGCTGGGGGCGGCCGTTCGCCTCGTTGCGGGCGTCGATCTCCTCCGAGGTCGAGAAGCTCTCGTACACGAGCCCCGCGGCGATGAGCGCGTCGAGCACCTCGCGGTGCCGATCGTGGCGCTCCGACTGGCGGTAGGGCGCGTGGGGTCCCCCCACCTCGACGCCCTCGTCCCAGTCGATCTCGAGCCAGCGCAGCGCCTCCAGCAGCTGCTGGTAGCTCTCCTCGCTGTCGCGCGCGGCGTCGGTGTCCTCGATCCGGAACACGAGCTTGCCGCCGTGGTGCCGCGCGTAGCCCCAGTTGAACAGGGCCGTGCGGATCAGCCCGACGTGGGGCAGGCCGGTCGGCGAGGGGCAGAAGCGCACGCGCACATCGGATCCGGTGGCGGTCGTGGTGCGGGGATCGGGAGCAGACATCGCTGTCGATCCTAGTCGCTCGGCGTGCGACGACCCGCCGGGCGTCACCCGAAGCTGGAGCTACCTTCGATGAGCACCGTGAGGAACGCGCCCAGGCTGAGGGCCGTGAGGACGAACGGGACGATGAGCCCCACGATCGAGAAGATCAGCGCCGTGATGCTCATGCCCTTGCCTGGCGCCTTGGTCGAGATCGCGACGATCGCGAGGATCATCGTGATGATCACGATCGGGATGAAGATCATCCCCACGAACGGGAGGAAGCGCAGGACGGCGGCCGGGATGGCGATGCTCAGGGTCGTGATCGCGAGCGCCTTCGACTTCTCCCGCGGCGGCGCCACAGGGTACGCGCCGGGCGGGGCGTAGCGCGGCGCGGATCCGTAGGGCTGCACGGCGCCCTGCTGCGGGTAGGCGGCCTGCGCATACGGAGGCTGCGCGTACGGAGGCTGCGGAACCATCGGCCCCTGCCCCGCCTGCGCGCCGTCGCCCCCTGGGCTCTGCTGCGACATCCGGATCCCCCTTCGTCCGTCGTCAGATCGCGTCGCGCGCGGTGTTGCGCAGCGCGCCGATGCCCGGGATCTCGACCTCGACCGTCTCGCCGGCGGCGAACGGGCCGACCCCCTCCGGCGTCCCCGTGAGGATGACGTCGCCCGGGAGCAGCGTGAACACCGCGGAGATGTATTCGATCAGGGCCGGAACGTCGAACACCATGTCCGAGAACGATCCGCGCTGGCACTCCTCCCCATCCAGGCGGGTGACGATCTCGCCCTGCGCGGGGTCGAAATCCGTCTCGATCGCCGGACCGAGCGGGCAGAACGTGTCGAAGCCCTTGGCGCGCGCCCACTGGTCGTCGGTGCGCTGCAGATCGCGGGCCGTGACGTCGTTCGCCACCGTGTACCCGAACACGTAGTCGAGCGCCTCGCTCGCAGCGACGTTCTTCGCGATCCGGCCGATGACGACGGCGAGCTCGCCCTCGAACTGCGTGTCCGTCGACTGGGGCGGGCGGACGATCACGTCGCCTGGGCCGATCACGCTCGTGTTCGGCTTGAGGAACAGCAGCGGCTCCGACGGGACGTCGTTGCCGAACTCGGCCGCGTGCGCGCCGTAGTTGCGGCCGACGCAGACGATCTTGGAGCGCGGGATCACCGGGGCGAGCAGGGCGGCGTCGCCGAGCGGCACGCGCTCCCCCGTCGTCTCGAACCCGGCGAACATCGGGTCGCCGGCCAGCACGACGAGCTCCTTGTCGTCGAGGACCCCGTAGCGGATGGCATCGTGATGACTGAACCGAGCGATCTTCACCCCGCCAGCCTATCGTCCTGATCCACCCTGGCGAGATGCACCAGAACCCGCGAGATGCATCGATTCTGGGCCGAGTTTCGATGCATCTCGCGAGATTCGGTGCATCTCGCGAGGGAGGGTGAGGGCGAGTGCGGGGCGGGCGGGTCAGCCGTCCAGGCGGTGGAGCCAGCCGTGGGTGTCGGGACGGCGACCGTACTGGATGTCCGTGAGCTCCTCGCGCAGCGACAGGCCGAGCTCGCCCGTGGGCTGGTGCTCCTCGAAGCCCTCGCCCGCGAGCGTCCCGATCGGCGTGACCACCGCGGCCGTGCCGCAGGCGAACAGTTCCACGATGTCGCCGGAGGCCACGCCGTCGCGCCACTCGGAGAAGGACACGGGGCGCCGCTCGACGCGGTGCCCCCGCTCCTCGGCCAGCTGGAGGATCGAGTTGCGGGTCACACCGTCCAGGATGCTGTCGGAGTCCGGCGTGACGAGCGTGCCGTCCTTCTTCACGAAGACGATGTTCATCCCGCCGAGCTCCTCGACGTTGCCGTCGCTGTCGAGGAACACGACCTGGTCGCATCCCTTCTCGGCGGCCTCGGCCTGCGGAAGAAGGCTCGAAGCATAGTTGCCGCCCGTCTTGGCGGCGCCGGTCCCGCCCTTGCCCGCGCGGGCATACGTCTCGCTGAGCCAGATCCGCACCGGCTTCACGCCGCCCGTGAAGTAGGCGCCGGCGGGGCTGCCGATCACGCGGAAGTCGTACTTCTTCGCGGGACGGACCCCGAGGAACGCCTCCTTGGCGTACATGTAGGGCCGCAGGTACAGCGTCTGATCCGGATTCGACGGGACCCAGGCCCCGTCGACCGCGATCAGCTCGCGCAGCGCCTGCAGGAACAGCTCCTCCGGCAGCTCGGGCATCGACATGCGGGCGGCGCTGCGATTGAAGCGCTTCGCGTTCAGCTCGGGCCGGAACGTGTAGATGCCGCCGTCGGCATGCCGGTACGCCTTCATCCCCTCGAAGATCTCCTGCGCGTAGTGCAGCACCGCGGCAGCGGGGTCGAGCTGGATCGGGCCGTACGGACGGACCCTGGCGTTGTGCCATCCGCCCTTCTCCGACCAGCACAGGTCGACCATGTGGTCGGTGAAGACCGTGCCGAAGCCGGGATCGACGAGCAGCTCGTCGCGCTGCTGCGCGCTCTTGGCCTGGAGGTTCTTCTGAACGAGGAAGTTCAGCGTCGTGGCGGTTTCGGCCATGAGAGGGGTCCTTACGTCCGAGTGGGTCGGTGACCGGAGGAACGACTCCGGACCGACGAGTTCCTAGGTTACGCCCGCACCCGATCGGCGATCGCATCGCCGATCGCCGCGGTCATGCGGTTCTCCTCACCGCGAGAGGCGATGTCGGCCTCGACCGCCGACTGCACGCGTCGGGCCGCGTCCGTCAGCCCGAGGTGGTCGAGCAGCAGCGCGACCGATCCGATCGCCGCGGTCGGGTCGGCCAGACCGCGCCCCGCGATGTCCGGTGCCGAGCCGTGGACGGGCTCGAACATCGATGGGAAGGCGCCCTCGGGATTGATGTTCCCTGATGCGGCGAGGCCGATGCCGCCGGTGACGGCGCCCGCCAGGTCGGTGAGGATGTCACCGAAGAGGTTGTCGGTGACGATCACGTCGAAGCGGCTCGGGTTCGTGACCAGGAAGATCGTGACCGCGTCGACGTGCAGATAGTCTACGTCGACGTCGGAGTACTCCGCGGACACCGCGTCGACGATCCGCTTCCAGAGCGCACCAGCGTTGACGAGGACGTTCGTCTTGTGCACGAGCGTGAGCTTCCCGCGACGGCGCCGCGCCGCCTCGAACGCGTAGCGCACGACGCGCTCCACGCCGAAGGCGGTGTTCACGCTCGTCTCGTTCGCGATCTCCTGCGGCGTGCCCCGGCGGATCGCGCCGCCGTTTCCGACGTACGGCCCCTCGGTGCCCTCGCGGACCACGACGAAGTCGATCTCGCCGGGGTCGGCGAGCGGCCCCTGCTGCCCGGGGAAGAGCTTCGACGGGCGCAGATTGACGTAGTGGTCGAGGGCGAAGCGGAGCTTCAGCAGCAGCCCCCGCTCGATGTTGGCATCGCGCAGGCGCGGGTCGCCCGGCTGCCCTCCCACCGCCCCGAGCAGGATCGCGTCGTGCCGCGAGATCGCCGCGAGATCGTCGTCGGTGAGCGTGTCGCCCGTCTCGAGGAAGCGCTGCGCCCCGAGCGAGAAGTGCGTCTTCTCGAACGACACCTCGCCGCCGGCGGTCGCCGCGTCGAGGGCCTTCTCCGCCTCCGCGATGACCTCGGGACCGATCCCGTCACCGGGGATGACTGCCAACTTCACGACGCGCGACATCGCTCTCCTCTGCGTGGGGGATTCAGGACGCCGGCTCGTCCGGCGCCTCCTGGCTCGCTCTCAGCGTAGTCGCCGCCACGACGCCGGCAGTCGCGATCAGCGCGGCGCCGATGAGCGCCGTGACCGTCACACCGCCGTCGAACGCCGTCGCCGCGGCCTCGCGCAGCGCGCGCCCGAGCGCGCCGCCGAGATCGTCCGCGGCGTTCATCGCGCCGCCGAGCGTCTCGCGGGCGTGGGCCGCGAGATCGTCGGGGACGCCGTCGGGCACCACGAGCGAGAACCGGTACCAGGCGGTGAGGATGCCCCCGAGGATCGCCGTCCCGAGCACCGCCCCGAGCTCGTACGCCGTCTCGGAGACGGCGCTGGCCGCCCCCGCCTTCGCAGCCGGCGCCGTCGTGAGGATCAGCTCGCCCGAGACCGTCTCGGCCGCGCCGATCCCGACGCCCAGGATCGCGAACGCCCCGACGAGCCACCACACCGAGTGCGCGCCGAAGACCGCCACGAGCACGTACCCCGCGACGGCGAGGACGAGCGACGCGGGGATGACGACCGACGCGGGCACCCGGCGCGCGATCGGCGTCACGATGAGACCGCCGATGATCGACATCGCCATGCCGGGCACGAGCGCGAATCCGGCCTCCACCGGGCTCAGCCCGACGATCAGCTGCAGGTGCTGCGCGACGAAGTACAGGAAACCGATGAGGGCGATGATGCTGCACAGGTTCACGACGAGCGAGCCGGAGAACGCCGGCCGGCGGAACAGCGTCATGTCCAGCAGCGGATGCTCCATCCGCCGCTGGCGCCGCACGAACAGCACGCCGAACGCGAGGCCGACGAGGATCGCCGGCACGCCGATCCAGCCGCGGACGGCCGTCTCCTTGATGCCGAAGGCGATCGGGGCGAGAGCCAGCATCGACAGGGCGATGCTCCACGGGTCGATGGGCCCCGGCCGCGGGTCCCTGCTCTCGTCGATGAGCACGGGCAGCAGCACGAGCAGCACGACGAGGATCGGCACCGCCAGGAGGAACACGCTCTGCCACGGGAAGTGCTCGATGAGCACCCCGCCGATGATCGGCCCGAGCGCCGCACCGCCGGAGAACATCCCTCCCCAGATCGCGATCGCGAGGCGGCGCCGGTCACGGTCGGGGAACGTGCTGCGCAGCAGCGACATCGTCGCCGGCATCAGCGCCGCCCCGAACAGACCGGTGGCCGCGCGCGCCGCGATGAGCCACTCGGCGGAGGGCGCGAGGGCGGCGAGCACCGAGACGGCGGCGAACCCGACCGCGCCGACGATGAGGACACGACGGCGCCCGAAGCGGTCGCCGAGCGACCCCATCGTCACGAGAAGCCCCGCCAGCACGAGCGAGTACGCGTCGATGATCCAGAGCTGCTCGGTGCTCGTGGGCTCCAGGTCGCGGGCGATCGCGGGCAGGGCGAAGTTCAGGATCGTGTTGTCCATCGACACGAGCAGCACCGGCAGCATGAGCACGGCGAGCCCCGCCCACGAGCGCCAGGTGACGCGGGGTTCCGCCTCGGTGCGGCCCGTCATCCTCGCTCCTCTCCCCCGTTCGCGCCGGACGGCCCCCGCCGAGGGGCGGGGGCCGTCCGATCGATGCGCGTCGTCAGTCCTCGACGATGTCGATCTGGCGCACGAGGCTCGCGCCGATCGCGTCGCCCAGGTCGGCGAGCACCTCGTCGGGAACGCGGGCGTTCACCGTGATGACGGCCAGCGCCTGGCCGTCCACGACCCGAGACACCTGCATGCCCTCGATGTTGATCCCCGCGTCGCCGAGCTTCTTGCCGTAGATCGCGACGATGCCGGGACCGTCCTCGTAGCGGATCACGACGTGGTGCTTCTCGAGCGGCACCTCGAGGTCGTACGTGCTGATGCGGACGAGCTTCTGCACCATCCTCGTGCCCGCGAGGGTCCCGGCGACCTCGAGGGTCGAGCCGTCCGTGAGCGTGCCGCGCAGGATCGTGATGTTGCGGTACTCGGGACTGTCCTCCTCGACGATCATCCGCGTCTCGATCCCGCGCTGCTCGGCGAACAGCGGCGCGTTGACGAACGACACCGACTCGCTGACGACGTTGCGCAGGATCCCCTTGAGGGCCGCCAGGCGGTACACGCTGACGTCGTATCCGGCGAGCTCGCCGCGCACCTCGATGTCGAGGCTCTGCAGGCCGTTCGCGGCGAGACCGCCGAAGACCTGGCCGAGCCGCTCGACGAGGTCGATGCCGGGCCGCACGAACGGATCGATCGCGCCTCCGGCGACGTTCACCGCGTCGGGCACCAGGTCGCCCTCGAGCGCCAGCTTGACCGACCGGGCGACCGAGACCCCCGCCTTCTCCTGCGCCTCGTCGGTGGAGGCGCCGAGGTGCGGCGTCGCGACGACGCTCGCGAGCCCCGTCAGCGACGCGTCCGCCGGCGGCTCGCTCGTGAACACGTCGAGACCGGCTCCAGCGATCTCCCCGGCGGCGAGCGCGTCGCGCAGCGCGTCCTCGTCGATCAGGCCGCCGCGGGCGACGTTGACGACGTAGGCGGTCTTCTTCATCGCCGTGAGCTCGGTCTCGCCGATCA
>JBQDDT010000022.1:13668-22345 GCA_052092505.1 Microbacterium sp.
CCCCGTCGTCTCCGGGGTCTTCGGCATGTGGATCGTGAGGAAGTCGACCTGCGTGACGAGCTCGTCGAGGCTGAGCAGCTCGACGCCCAGCTGCTGGGCCCTCGTGTTCGTCACGTACGGGTCGTAGGCGACGACGCGCATCCCGAACGCCTGCATCCTGGCGGCCACGAGCGCGCCGATCCGGCCGAGACCGACGACGCCGAGGGTCTTCTCGTAGAGCTCCGTGCCGGTGAAGCTGCTGCGCTTCCATTCGCCGGCCCCGAGCGAGGCGCGGGCGGCGGGAATGTGCCTGGCGAGGCTGAGGATGTGGCCGCAGGTCAGCTCGGCCGCGGAGATGATGTTCGAGGTCGGCGCGTTGACGACCATCACGCCGGCGGTCGTCGCCGACTTGATGTCGACGTTGTCCAGCCCGACGCCGGCGCGCGCGATCACCTTGAGGAGCGGCGCGTGCGAGATCGCCTCGGCGTCCATCTTCGTCGCGGAGCGCACGAGGACCGCGTTCGCGTCGGCGAGCGCCGCGAACAGCGCGGGGCGATCGGTTCCGTCGACCTGCCGCACGTCGAAGTCGGGCCCGAGGGCGTCGACGGTGGCGGGAGAAAGCTGTTCAGCGATCAGGACGACGGGCTTCGACACGTTGATTCCTTCGGTGCTGTGCGCGAGTGCGCGACGGACATCGCCGCGCCGCGCACCATCGCCGACGCGATCTGCGACCAGACTATATCCGCGTGCTGATCACGCGATCATCGACACCAGGCTGGCCGCCGCGTATGCGAGCACGTCGAGCCAGAACACGGCGACGATCGACAGTCCGGCCACCAGCAGGAGCGCGAGACGCCCCGCGCCTGCCCTCCGCCCCAGCGACACGACGATCGCGAAGATCACGATCGGCAGGGCGATCGTGAGGAGCCAGACGATCCAGCCGGTCAGGCTGAGGGAGCTCTCGAGGGCGGCCAGATACTGCGCCTGCGCGATCAGCTGCCCCACACCGTTCCACACCGCGAAGGCGTAGAGCAGCCCGAAGAACCCGATGATCGTCACGAGGATCCAGCGCGGCGTCCGCGTCGCGGGGGCCGTGCGCGTCTCGTTCTCCTCGGTCATTGCCCGATCGCCCCCACCATCACGAACGGCCACGGCACGAGCACGACCACGCCGCCGAGGAGCGCGACGAATCGGATCCACGTCGCCCGACCGCGCGTGAGCACCCAGGTCGTGAGGAACCAGATCGCCGGGGCCGCGATCCCGAGGACCATGCTCGCGAGGAACATCGTGTCCGCGCCCTGCATCGCGTGCAGGCGCATCGATCCGACGACCCAGCCGGCCGTCCAGAGCGCGTAGACGCCGCCGATCACGCCCAGCGCGACGAGGGCGACGTCCCCGAGCCGCCGCGGCTCCGTGTCGCTCTCCTTCTCCGCGGGCGCGTCATCCTCTCGCACCGGCGCCTCCTCGGCGACGGCGGTCCCTGCGGCCTCCTCCCCCGTCGCGGGGGCGGAGGGGTACTCCGTCGCCGGCGCAGCGGGCTCCGCCGTCTCTGTGCCGCCCACGTCCAGCGTCGGGTCGTCGTCCCCGTCCCAGGAGAGCGCGTCGTCGTCCGGTCTCGGCATGCCTCCCACGATAAGCGTCCTCCCTGCGCGCCCGCCGCCCGCCCACCCGCGATTCCGTACGCTGTGGCCATGAAGGTGCTCTCGGCGGTGCGCGCGCAGCGTCGCCTCCCCCTCCTCCAGGTGGTCAAGTCCGTCGTCGCGATGATCGGCGCCTGGCTCATCTGCGAGTGGGTCATCGCCGACGGGCCGCCGCCGGTGTTCGCGGCGATCGCCGCCCTCCTCGTCGTGCAGCCGAGCCTCAACCAGTCGTACCTGAAGGCCATCGAGCGCAGCGCCGGCGTCGTCGTGGGCGTCCTCGTCGCCTCGGGGATCACCTTGCTCGTCCCCGACCGACTCGCGGCGCTCGTCCTTTCGGTCATCGCCGCGACGCTCGTCGCGTGGGCGGTGCGGATGACGGCGGGCACGACGAACCAGGTCGCGATCAGCGCGCTCCTCGTGATCGCCATGGGCGCGAGCACCCCCGGCTACGCGCTCGACCGCGTCGTCGAGACGGTGATCGGCGCCGTCCTCGGCTTCGTCGTCAACCTCGCGCTCGTTCCCCCCGTCGCCGTCCTGCCGGCGAAGTCGGCGGTCGATGCGCTCGGCGACGAGCTCGCCAACTCCCTCGAGCGTCTCGCGGCCGCGCTCTCGCGCCCGCAGTCGTCGGCCGAGCGCGAGGAGCTGATGGTCACGGTCCGCCTCCTGCGGCCCATGCGCGAAGCGGCGGAGCAGACCCTCTCCGCGGCGCGCGACTCGCTCACGCTGAACCCGCGGGGCGGCAGGAACCGCGCCAGGCTCGCCGAGGTGACGCGGCTGCTCGATCGCTTCTCGCCCGTCGTGACCCAGACCGTCGGGATGACGCGCGCCTTCTACGACCGCTACGACGACGGCATCGTCGACGATCCGATCGTCCAGGCGATCTCGGAGCAGCTGCGCCGCGCGGCCCACGACGTGCGCTTCCTCGTCCGCCGCGCCGATCAGCCGGCCGGCGCGGCCGAGACCGACACGATCCCCGCGCTCACGCGGCCGATGCAGGTCGCGAAGCCCCACGGAGACAACTGGATCCTCGTCGGGTCGCTCCTGGAGGACCTGCGCCGCGTCCACGGCGAGCTCACGGATGACGACGAGTAGGCCCCGCGCGGCTCTGCCACACTGACCCCATGGCCGACACACCGCCCCGCCTGCTGCTGCTCGACACCTCCGCCCTGTTCTACCGCGCGTTCTTCGGCGTCCCCGATCGCTTCCACGCCCCGGACGGCACCTCGATCAACGCACTGCGGGGCCTCCTCGACATCATCGCGCGGCTCGTCACCGAGCACCGTCCCGCCGAGATCATGGCGTGCTGGGACGACGACTGGCGACCCGCCTGGCGCGTCGACCTCCTCCCCACGTACAAGGCGCATCGCGTCGTCCGCGAGGTCGCCGACGGCGTCGACGTCGAGGAGGCGCCGGATGCCCTGCGCGCGCAGATCCCGCTCATCCGCGAGGCGCTTCCGCTCGCGGGGATCCCCGTCGTCGGGGCAGCGCGTCACGAGGCCGACGACGTCATCGGAACGCTCGCCGCGCGCCACGGGCACGCCGACATCGTCACGAGCGACCGCGACCTCTTCCAGCTCGTCGACGACGCCAGGGACGTGCGCGTCGTGTACACCGCGAAGGGCATGAGCAATCTCGAGATCGTCACGGGGGCCCGACTCGAGGAGCGCTACGGGATCTCCCCCGCGCAGTACGCGGACTTCGCCGTCCTCCGGGGCGACCCGTCCGACGGTCTGCCGGGGGTCGCGGGGATCGGCGAGAAGACCGCGGCGACGCTCCTCGCCCGCCACGGTGCGCTGGGCGCGATCCGCGAGGCCGCCGAGACGGCGGAGGGGATGACCGCCGGCGTCGCCGCCAAGCTCCGTGACGCCGAGGCCTACCTCGACGCGGCACCCCGCGTGGTCGAGGTCGTCCGCGACCTCGCGCTGCCCGACGCCGCGATGAGTCCAGCGGACGAGGCGGCGGCGACCGAGTTCGCGCAGCGCTGGGGTGTCGAGTCGTCGATGACCCGCCTGATCGACGCGCTGCGCGCCGACTAGCGACGCCGGAGGGCGACGAGGGCCGCCAGCAGGGCGACGGTGAACAGCACGGCGAGCGACAGAGTGAACACGAGCGACGCCGTCCACGTCCCCGTCGCGTCGTGCAGGAGTGCCGCCAGCGGCGCGCCGGCGGTGCCAGCCACGTACGCGAGGCCCTGGACCACGGCGGAGGCGGTCGCGGCCTCGGTGTCGCTGCGGACGGCGCGGACGAGCACCGTGAAGATGACGACGAATCCCCCGGCCTGCGCGACCCCGCCGATCGCCGCCCACAGGATGTAGAGCCCTGGAGCGAACAGCAGGCCGAGAGACAGGATGATCCAGCCGGCGCCGACGGCGAGCGCCGGCACCACCACGGGGAAGAAGCGAGCCAGCAGCGGCACGAGGAAGGCGCCGAGGATCGCCGTGCCCTGGAACAGCGAGGCGAGCACGCCCGCCCTGGTGGGGTTCGATCCCGTGAGATCGACGGCGATCGCCGGCAGCCACGTCGAGAGCGCGTAGTAGCCGGCCGACTGGCACGCGAACGTCACCGTCAGCAGCCACACGACGGGGTTGCGCACCGCGCCCCTGCGGGAGATGACGGGCACCGGCCCCGTCATCGCGATCGACGCGGTCGCCCCGTCGGTTCCGCCGCGCTCGGGGGCGCTCCCCGAGAAGCGCTCGCTCCACGACTGGCCGGCCACGCGGTCGCGCCACATGTGCACGCCCCAGAGCACGATGCCCGCGACGCTGATCCAGCCCCACAGCACGAGCGCGAGCGGCCACCCCGTCGCGTCGGCGATCGGCACCGTCGCGAGGGTGACGAGCAGCGAGCCCGCGTTCATCACCGCCGCGTACGCCGCCGTGACCGTCGGCACGTGACGGTCCGGCACGTCGCGCCGGATGATCACGGGCATCACGACGTTCCCGACCGTGATCGCGACGCCGATGACGGCCATGCCGGCGAGCATCGCCCCGAAGCTGGGCAGGGCGCGAACGGCCGTGCCGATCACGATCCCCCCGAGGCAGACGAGCACCGCGAGCTCCGGGCCCGCACGACGGACCACGAGGGCGGCGGCGGGGGTGGCGATCGCGAACATCGCCACCGCGACGGTCGTGAGCATCGAACCAGACGTCGAGTCGATCCCGAGGTCGACCACGATGTCACGCAGCACGGGAGAGATCGCCAGCAGCGGCGCCCGCAGACTCAGCGAGGCGACGAGGACTCCGGCGACGACGAGCCAGGGAAAGGCCCGCGGCAGGCGCGTCCGCTCGCCGGGCGTCATTCGGCGCTCGCTGCGCGCGAGGCGTCCACCCAGTCCGTGAGCTTCGCCGCCGCGCGGCCGTCGTCGATCGCCGACGCGGCCTCGTCGCGCGCCTGCGCGAGCCGCTCGATCATGTTCCGCTGCGCCTGCGACGGGTCCTGCGAGAGGCGGAACGCCACGATGCCGGCCGCCGCGTTGAGCAGCACGATGTCGCGGACAGGGCCGCGCTCCCCCTCCAGCGTGCGGCGCAGGACGTCGGCGTTGTAGGCCGCGTCACCGCCCCGGATGTCGTCGATCGAGGCGGTCGGCATCCCGAAGTCCCTCGGGTGGACGTCGAAGGCGTGCTCGTCGCCGTTCGAGATCTCCCAGATCCGGCTGTACCCGGTCGTCGTCAGCTCGTCGAGTCCATCCTCGCCCCGGAAGACGAGCGCGGTCGCTCCCCTGGTGCGGAACACCCCGGAGATGAGCGGGACGACGTCGGGGTTCGCCACGCCCACGGCGTTCGCCTCGGCGCGCGCCGGGTTCACGAGCGGCCCGAGGAAGTTGAAGACCGTCGGCACGCCGAGCTCGGCGCGGACGGGGGCGGCATGCTTGAAGCCGGGGTGGAACGCCGCCGCCCACGCGAACGTGATCCCGGCGCGCTCCAGCACACCGGCGACGGCGTCGGCGGGAAGACGGAGGTCGATGCCCAGCGCGCCGAGCACGTCGGACGCGCCCGATTTCGAGCTCACCGCGCGGTTGCCGTGCTTGACGACGGGGATGCCGAGGGAGGCGATGACGATCGCCGCGGTCGTCGAGACGTTGACCGTGCCGACGCGGTCGCCTCCCGTCCCCACGATGTCGAGGACGTTCGGGTCGACGTCGAGCGGAACGGCGGCATCGAGGATCGCATCACGGAAGCCGATGATCTCGGGAACCGTCTCACCCTTCAGGCGCAGGGCCGTGAGGAAGCCGCCGAGCTGCGCGGGGGTCGCCTCGCCCGCCATCACCTGGCGCATCGCCCAGTTCGCCTCGGAGACACCGAGGTCCTTTCCCTCGAGAACCGTGCTGAGGACGTCGGACCAGGTCGTCTCTTCCACCATGCGTCCAGCCTATGGGTTCAGCGTCCTCCTCGATCGAGCACAGGTACTCGCAGGTCATTGCCAGCCGCAACCAAGGTTCCCCTCAGTCGCAGTCGGCGGGAGTCGTGCCATGAGCATGGCGTTTCATCGGCCATAATGGACGTGTGACATCCCCAGCTACGTATGCCCCGGCACTGAAAGTGAAGCGCCCCGAGCCGGTCGTCGTCGGCACGATCGTCTGGCTCGGCAGCGAGGTCATGTTCTTCGCCGGCCTCTTCGCGATCTACTTCACGCTGCGCAGCACGAGCCCGGAGCTGTGGGAGCACGGCACGGGTCTGCTGAACGTGCCGTTCGCGCTGGTCAACACCCTCGTCCTCGTCGCCTCCAGTGTGACCTGCCAGATGGGCGTGTTCGCGGCGGAGCACGGCCGCCCCTACCGAGGCACGTACAACGGCCGCAAGCGCCTCGGCATGGTCGAGTGGTACTGGATCACCTTCGCGCTCGGCGCGATCTTCGTCTCCGGTCAGGTCTGGGAGTACGCGCAGCTGTACGCCGAGGGGATGTCGATCAGCACCGACTCCTATTCCGCCGCCTTCTTCCTGACGACGGGCTTCCACGCCCTCCACGTCACCGGCGGTCTCATCGCGTTCCTGCTGACGATCGGCCGCGTGTACGCGGTCAAGAAGTTCCGCCGCAAGGAGGAGACGACCGCGATCGTCATCTCCTACTACTGGCACTTCGTCGACGTCGTCTGGATCGCGCTGTTCATCGTCATCTACTTCGTCAGGTAAGAAACGCGAAAGCTGAATCACCAACATGGCACTGTTCAAGAAGCGTCGTTCGTCCGGCAGGCGCAGCCCCATCGCGATGGCGGCGCTCATCGGCATCGGCCTACTCCTCACCGGCGGCATCTACGCCGGGGCCTCCGCGGCCGTGGCCGCGACCACGGAGTCGTCTCAGACCCAGACCTCCCTCACGGCGGAGGACGGTGAGAAGCTCTTCCAGGCGAACTGCGCGACGTGTCACGGCCTCCAGATGGAGGGAACGGAGAACGGCCCGTCCCTCGTGGGCGTCGGCGAGCTCGCGGTCGAGTTCCAGATGGCCACCGGCCGGATGCCCCTGCAGATGCAGGGACCGCAGGCCGAGATGAAGCACCCGCAGTTCACGCAGGACCAGATCCTCGCGATCGCGTCCTACGTCGACTCGGTCGCCCCCGGCCCCGGCTACCCCTCGGACCACGTCCTCGACGGCGAGGGCGACGTCTCGCGCGGCGCCGAGCTGTTCCGCATCAACTGCGCCATGTGCCACAACGTCGCCGCGGCCGGCGGCGCGCTGACAGAGGGCAAGTTCGCGCCGGACATCGACGAGACCAGCCCGCTGCACATCTACGCCGCGATGGTCACGGGTCCGCAGAACATGCCGGTCTTCAACGACATGAACCTGACCCCGGAGGACAAGCGCGACATCATCTCCGCTCTGCTGTACCAGCAGCAGATGCAGGCGCCCGGCGGGTTCACCCTCGGGTCCCTCGGGCCGGTGTCGGAGGGTCTGTTCGTCTGGATCTTCGGAATCGGCGGCCTGATCGCGATCACGGTCTGGATCACGGCGAAGTCGAACTGAGTCATGACGAACGAACCTACGAGGAGCACCATGGCACACGACGGTGGCACTGAGGCGGTGGAGCGGGCGGTCGACGCCCCCTCCGGCCTGGCCGTCAACGTCTCCGACCCGGTGAGGAACCCGGGTCTGCCGCCTCACCGGCAGCGGATGACGGACAAGGACCCGAAGGCGGAGAAGCGCGCGGTCCGCACGATCACGTCGCTGTTCTACCTGTCCGCCGCCGGCAGCCTCTGGGCGATCGCGGCGTACATGCTGTTCCCGATCGAGGACATGGAGTTCGGCTCGATCCGGCACAACAACATGTTCATCGGCCTCGGCATCGCGCTGGCGCTGCTGTCGATCGGCGTCGCGGCGATCCACTGGTCGAAGTCGGTCATGAGCGACAAGGAGTACGTCGAGGAGCGCCACGACACCCGCGGCACGCCCGAGACGCGCGCCGGCGCCGTCGAGGTCTTCGAGAAGGCCAACGAGGAGTCCGGCTTCGGGCGCCGCAAGATGATCCGCAACTCACTCTTCGTCGCGGTCGGTGCGTCGATCCTCCCCGGCATCACGCTGTTCCGCGGGCTCGCGCCGCACAGCACCCCGGAGAACCCGATCGCCGGCGATCCCGTCGCTCTGCTGCAGCACACGATGTGGGACAAGGGCGTGCGCCTCGCCCGCGACCCCGAGGGCACCCCGATCAAGGCATCCGAGGTCACGCTGGGCTCGGCGTTCCACGTGATCCCGGAAGAGCTCGCGAGCATGGACCACCACGACGGCATGCTCAACGAGAAGGCCAAGGCCATCGTGCTGCTCGTGCGTCTGCTCCCCGAGCAGCTCACCGAGCGCGAGGAGCGCAAGGACTGGTCGTACGACGGCATCGTGGCCTACTCCAAGGTCTGCACGCACGTCGGATGCCCCGTGGCCCTGTACGAGCAGCAGACCCACCACCTGCTCTGCCCCTGCCACCAGTCGCAGTTCGACGTGTCGCACGAGGCGAAGGTCATCTTCGGCCCTGCATCGCGTCCGCTGCCGCAGCTGCCCATCACCGTCGACGACGAGGGCTACCTCGTCGCGCGCAGCGACTTCGAAGAGCCCGTGGGCCCGACCTTCTGGGAGCG
>JBQDDT010000023.1:0-22340 GCA_052092505.1 Microbacterium sp.
CGAATGAGATCCGCGGGCGACCGATCGCCGACCGCCCGCAGCAGGTGCTGCTCGCGCTGCAGCTGGCCCACGTGTTCCCCGGCTTCATCGCCGCCGCGGACTAGGGCGCTGTCGAACCGCAGGGAGACCTCTCCCTGGCAAGCGGGGCATCCGACCCGCGGGCTTCCGCGACGACCACGCGCTGACACCGGGCAGGTCCGACGGCGCCGCTGCGCGTCACGCGGCGGCGCCGTCGAGCATGATCGCGCTGGCGGCAGGCATGGCGAACTCGTGCACCTCCCCGAGGTACTTCTCCTGCGTCTGGCGACGGGAGTCGTCGGAGATGTTCGCCATCACCGTCGTGCCCGCCGCGGTCTCGACAGCAAGGCGATATGCATCGCCGAGATAGCTGGACGCGGTGACCGTGCCGCGGAAAGTGGCGTGGGGCTTGCTCGACGGCGCGTCGGCCGCGAACACGACGTCCACCGCGCGGAAGGCGATCTGCGCTCCCCTCACCGATCGAGCGGCGCCGGATGGCAGGTGGAACTCCCCGCCGCCCTCGACGCTGACGCGCCCTGCCGCCGGATCGGCCTCTGCGACGGAGAAGATGTTGTCGAAGCCGACGAAGTCCGCCACCCACGCGTTCCTCGGTTGCGCGAAGATCTCGTGCGGGGTGCCCGACTGCTCGACGCGCCCTCTGTTCATCACGACGACGTGGTCCGAGACCGCCAGCGCCTCCTCCTGATCGTGCGTCACGTAGACGGAGGAGTACCCGAACTGATCGTGCAGGCGCCGGATCTCGGTGCGCATCGCCAGGCGGAGCCTCGCGTCGAGGTTCGACAGCGGCTCGTCGAACAGCAGCAGCCCCGACGCCGACACGAGCCCCCGGGCGAGGGCGACGCGCTGCTGCTGGCCGCCGGAGAGCTCATGCGGGTAGCGGGCACCGTAGTCCTCGAGCCCGACGGCCTCCAGTGCCTCGGTCGCACGCGCTGCGGCCGCGCGAGGACGGACCCCGCGCAGCCGCAGTGGATAGGCGACGTTTCCCTGCACCGTGCGGTTGGGCCAGAGCGCATAGCTCTGGAACACCATCCCCAGCTTGCGCCGATGTGGAGCAAGGAACGTGCCGGCATCGACATCGACGAAGACCTCGTCACCGAAGCTGATGCGCCCTGCGTCCGGCACCTCGAGCCCGGCCAGACACCGCAGCGTCGTCGTCTTACCGCACCCCGACGGGCCGAGCAGAGTCGTGAACGATCCCTCCTCCAGCGTCAGCGAGATGCTCTCGACGGCCACGCTTCCGCCGGGGTACTGCTTCGCGATGGCGTCGATCTCCAGTGATCGCATACCCTGCCCTTCCGTCGGTCTCTGCCCGAGGTGTCGCCGTCAGCTCGACGCGAAGATGGTCGGGAAGTCGTCGATGTACTTCTGACGGATCTCGTCGATCTCGGTCCACGGAACGATGCCCTCGAGGTTCGCTGCCTCCCAGTCCGTCCAAGGGGCCTCGGGGTCGGCCGCGTCGACGTTCAGAGGCGCGAGCCCGGCATCGGCGATCGCCTCCTGGGCGGTGAAGGTGTTCAGCCACTCCAGGTAGAGCTTCCCGACGTTCGGGTGCGGCGCACCCTCCAGCAGCAGCTGCTTGTGCGTGACAACGTAGTTGTCCTTCTCCATGAGGCGGAACTCCACCGGCGCGCCGGCGTCCTGCGCACTGATCAGCGCCGAGGCGGGCGCGGCGAACATGAACGCGGCCTGTCCCTGCATGAGCGCGGCGACCGCGTCGCCGTAGGTGCCCTTGACGATGACGTTGTCGGCCAGGCCCTGGATGTCCTCGTCGGTGAAGGCACCATTCTGCGAAAGGTAGATCGGCGCGTCCTGAGACGGACCCGGCAGGTTCGGATCGCCCATCACGACCAGCCCCTCGTACTCGGGCTCGGTCAGATCCGACCATTCGGCCGGATGCAGGTCATCGGCGCGCGGCAGGAACACGCCGTAGCCGAAGAAGCCGATGAACGGCGAGGTGTACCTGTGCTCGGGGTCGACGAGCTGGTCTGCACTGTCGTCGAGGCCGTCCGGCACCGTCAGGCCCACGACCTCGTACTCCTGCGCGAAGTCGACGTACTGCTGGCCGTTGGGGTTGTGCAGGACGTCGGTCACGTGGTTGCCGCTCTGGACCTCGGACTGCAGCTGCGTGATCAGCGGAGCGCCGATGAGCGAGGCGGACGTGACGGAGATCTCGGGGAAGGTCTCCTCGAACGCCTCCCAGGTGCCCTCCATGTCCTCAGCCAGGCCGGAGATGATGCTCAGCTCGTCCTCTCCCGCGTCCTGGGCCGCCTGGTACAGCTCGGTGATGCGGGCGGCGGCCTCGTCGGAGATCCCCTCGGTCGCCGGATCGAGGAAGTACTCGGAGTCGTTGCCGCCGGCGGAGCCGGGTGCCGCCGGATCCGCCGAGCCGGCGCACCCGCCGAGCAGCAGCACGGTCGCCACCAGCGCGACCGGTGCGAGTTTGTTCGCTTTCATGTGAACTCCTTTGTTCATTCGTATGTGCAGGTCATTCACGCGCGCCGGCGACGACGGGCTCCGCCGCTGAGGCGATTGTGGGAGCAGGGGCGCGGCGGGTCGCGCGGGTGCGCCGCGCGATGAGGCGCTTGATCACCTCGATGGTGATCGCCACCAGGAGGATCTCCCCGACGAAGAGGACGAAGGAGGCGGCGGCGAGCGTGAAGTTTCCGGCGAGGTAGTCGTCATAGACCTTGATCGCCAGCATCGGAGCGCGGCGCTCGCCGAGGAGCATCGGGATGGCGAGCGTCCCGGAGGCGACGACGAAGCACAGCAGCCAGCCGTTGAGTGCACTGGGCAGCACGAGACGCACGACGACGGCGAACAGCGCGCGAGCACGATTTCCCCCGGCCACGCGAGTGGCCTCTTCGAGCTCGGCGGGGATCTGCACGATCGCCCCTGAGATCGTGCGGCTGGCAAGCGGGACGACCGAGATGAACAGCGCCGCCATCAGCAGGATCGGCGACCCGTACAACGTGCGCCACGGGCCGAGCAGCACGACCGTGATGATGCCGAGTGCGAGCAGCAGGCCGGGGATGACCATCGGCAGCATCTGGCCGGCATCGAGCACGCGGGCCAGCGGGCCGGGCTTCAGCCGCACGGCCCACAGCACGAGGATCACCGCGATGATGCCGAGGGCCGCTGCGATGGCGGCGATCCCGGCGGACTGCAGGAACATGGCGACGTACTGCGGGTTGCCCAGCACGGCCGCGAACCACTTCGTGGTCAGCCCCTGCTCGGGATCGAAGATCAGCGACCAGTCGGTCGGGGTCCACCCGAAGTAGGGGGAGAAGGACACCATCAGCAGCTGGAACAGCGGCAGCCCGAGCGCGATGATCACGTAGAGGAGCGTGAACAGCAGCGCCGGGATGCGCCACGCGCCCAACGACCACTCCCCCTGCCGCGCGCCCTTGCCGGTCACGGTGGTGAAGCGACGCCGCCCCTGGATGCGACGCTCGATCACGAGCAGCGCGATCAGGATCACGAGCAGCAGGATCGACACGGCACTGGCATGCCCGTAGAAGGGCGTACGCGCGTCGTTGAGGTAGCGGTACACCTCCGTCGGCAGCACGTAGATGTCGGCTGGGACCCCCAGGACGACCGGGACGTCGAAGGCCTCCATCGCTGCGACCGTCGAGATCACCAGCACCGCCGTGATCGCCGGCAGGAGCACCGGGATCTGCGTGCCGAGGAAGGTCCGGACGCCGCTCGCGCCAGACACCCGTGCGGCCTCCTCGAGCGACCGGTCCATGGATGAGAACGGCCCGATCAGGATGACGAACATGAACGCCGTCGCACGGAAGACCGACACGATGATCAGTCCGGTCCACGACTCGACGTCGAACGGGCCCTCACCCCACAGGTAGCCGTCGGCGAACCCCGTCGTGAGGCCGCGGATCCAGACGTTGAGCAGGCCGCTGGTCTCATTGCCGAGCATCGACCACGTGAGCGCATAGAACAGCGGCGGCACCGCTACGAGCACGGCCATCGTGCCCGTGATCAGCCACTTCGCGAAGGCATTGGTGCGGGTGACGAGGGTGGCGAAGAAGATCGCCAGCACGATCCCCGGCACGACGGAAGCGACGGTGAGCAGCGCGGTGTTCCACAGCGTCTCCCACGTGCCAGGGGCGCTGAAGACGTCGATGACGGGCTGCAGCGACCAGACCCCGGCCTGAGGCCCGTCCGCGAACGGCGACGTGCGGAAGGCGCCGATGATGACGGAGACGACCGGGGAGACGAACAGCAGCGCCGCGACGATCCCGATGAGGATCTGGATATTGCGCTCGGGCCGCAGCGACCACTGCCTCCGCAGCCTCGTGGTGAGGCTCGGACGCGGCGGGGCCGTGTGCGCGTTCGCGGCGTCGCCGCTCGTCATCTCGGTCACCTCCCTGTCGTGATGCATGTCGGAGCGCTCACTCGACGACGAGCACGGGCTTGATCGTGGTTCCTGAGCGCATGTCGGCAAGCGCGTCGTTGATCTGCTCGAGCCGATAGGTCGTCACGAGCCGATCGATCGGGAGCCTGCCCTCGTCGAAGAGGCGGACGAGCTCGCGCAGGAAGACCAGCCCCGTGCCGTCGCCGCCCATGATCCCGCGGATCGTGACGCCCTTCGTCAGGATCCGATTCAGATCGAGGTCGAGCGGGACGCCCCCCGTTCCCGTGACGTACCCGAAGACGCCGTGCGTGGCGAGCGAGTAGATCGCGTCGAGGATGACGTCTTTGACGCCTGTGGAGTCGAAGGCGCGGTCGACGCCGCCCGGCGAGATCTCACCGATCTCGGCGACCGTGTCAGCGCCGGCGACGGCGCGGATCGTGTGCGTCGCACCGAACTCGCACGCGATCTTCAGCCTGGCCTCGTGCACGTCGACGGCGATGATCGTGCGGGCACCGCGCATCCTGGCCGCGGCGATCGCGGCCAGGCCCACCGTTCCGACCCCGAACACGGCGATCGAGTGGTGCGGCTCCGGCCGGAGCGTGTTCAGCACGGCTCCCACCCCCGCCTGGGTGCCGCACGTGAGCGCACACAGGTACTCCAGTGGGGCGTCGGCGCCGACCCGGATGATGTTGCGCTCGGTCACCAGAGCGAACGGCGCGAACGAGGACTGCCCGAAGAACGCCGCGCGCACCGGCTCTCCGCCGTGGCTCGCGCGGGTCGATCCGTCGCGCCGCGTGCCGCCGAACACGAGCTGCCCCGACTGCTCACAGTAGGCGGTGTGCCCCTGTCGGCACTGCGTGCAGGTTCCGCAGAAGTCCGGCGCGATCACGACACAATCCCCCGGAACGACGGCGGTCACCTGTGCGCCGACCCGCTCCACGACGCCGGCGCCCTCGTGGCCCAGGATGATCGGCATGCGCACCGGCAGACGACCGCTCAGCGCGTTCATATCGGTATGGCAGACGCCGGCGGCGCGGATGCGCACCAGGATCTCGTCGGCGCGCGGCTCCTCGAGTTCGACCTCGAGGAGGTCGAACTCCTCGCCGGGAGTCCGCGCGACCGCGGCGGTCATCGTGACCATGTCAGAGGACGCCGGCAGCGAAGCTGCCGTGGAAGGTCATGTGCGTCGAGTACGGGATCTTCGCACGGGCGACCGGTCCGTCCTCGATGCGCAGGGCGTCGAAGACGACGAGCGAGCCGCGGTTGGTCGCGGCGTGGTTGACGACCGCCAGCAGCCAGCCGTCGCCTTCCGGGGCCTCGTCGTGCCGTGGAACGAACGTGCACTCATGCATGATGTCGGGCGCGACCATCGGGTAGTTGCGCAGCTCGAGCGTGTCCCAGTCGAGGCGGTAGAGGCCGCCGAATCCACGGAAGAAGCCGTACTTGTAACGCCGCATCGCGAAGCGGTCGTCGATCTTCGGCATCTCGCCCACCGCTCCGGGGACGCGGGTGACCTTCGGCTGATCGGACTCGCCGACCAGGTCGAACTCGAGGCGCGTGATCGTCGCGTTGCCGAGCTCGATGTCGGTCGGGTTGCCGTCGACGTCCTTGAAGAACGGGAAGGAGTTGCCGGGGGCGGCCGGCGCGTCCACCACCACGGTCTTGCCCTCGGTGTAGGCGTTCATGATGTGCCCGCACACGACGTTCGGCGCCCGGAACCAGCGGATGTCCGACGTGTTCCCGTCGCGCGGCATGATGCCCCACAGGGACGGCTGGTCGGGATCGAACGCGTAGAACTGGCCGCCCTTGCGCATCCGCTGCTCGTCCACCCTGAACGGCTGGATGTCGAAGATGACGTGCTCCTTCGTCACCGCGAAGTCGTGCATCATCCCGGGGTACGGGGCGAAGAAGTACTCTTCGCGGATGAGCTTGGCGTCCTTGTCGGCAACGATCAGTGCGCATTCGCCCGCCCACTGCCGCTCGGCGTACATCCCGAACGCCCACCACTCGCCGGTATCGGGATCGACCTTGCCGTGCGCCGACAACGCGGTCGACTTGAGCTCGCCGTCGAAGTCGAAGGTCTCCTTGGTCTCGAGCGTGATCGGGTCGATCTCGTTCGGATGCGAGTCCTCGCGCAGCGCGAAGAGACGCCCATTGAAGTACCAGGCATAGGTGTTCCCGGTGTTGTCGCGCTGCATCAGGGAAGGCGCGTCCGGCTCGTCTCGCAGTGGGTTGCGGTACATGTTGAACAGCTTCTTGCGTGCCGCCCGTTCCGCCTCGAACCGCTCGGTGCGGATGTAGCGCGACTTGAAGTCGACATGGCCGCCCTCGATCCGCCACGACAGCATGTTGCCGTCGCCGTTGAGGATGATGTCCTCCTCATGCGTCGGATACTGGTTGTCGGGGCCGAGCCCGAAGAACGTTCCGCTGAGCTCCTCCGGGAAAAGGCCCTCAACCTCGCAATCGAAGAGGTCGGCCTCGAGGCGAACGGGCTCGAACTGCCGGCCGTAGAAGGACGGGATCGTGTGGAATCTCGGTTGCGCGTACACCGGCTGTCGCTCGTCATTGAGCATGTGAACCTCACTCCCTCACCCCTGTGGGTGATCGTTCGAGTTCATCCAAGCCCGAGGGCGGCGACCGAGACACGGCGCGCACGCCAGGAGTCATCCGGGGCTCTGGTGCGCACGACAGCACTCACGTGCGTCCGTCCGCGTATCGTCGGAGCCGATCCGTCTGCCGTGGCGGTGGCCCGGTCGAGGCGATGGAGATACGGATGGCACAGTCGTTCTGGGAGCGCCGCCGCGCGCTGAAGGCGCTCGGGGAGGATCTGACGCCCGGCATGGTCGCGGGGACGCTGGAGATCGCCGCACAGGATATCGATCCGGCGATCTTCGAGGGAGTGGAGGTCATCAAGGACGTGACCTACGGCCCACACGAGCGGCACGTCCTCGACGTCTACCGGCCGGCAGGTACCTTCGAAGCGGATCGCCCTGTGCTCATCTTCGTGCACGGGGGTGGCTTCGTCCGCGGCGCGAAGGACTCCGAGTCTGGTCCGTTCTTCGGCAACATCGGGTCATGGGCCGTCCAGCAAGGCTGGGTCGCAGTCGTCATCAACTATCGCCTCGCCCCCGAGCACCGGTATCCGAGCGGGGCACGGGACGTCGCGGCGTCCGTGACGTGGGCGGTCGAGAACATCAGCACGCACGGCGGCGACCCCACGCGCATCTTCCTCAGCGGACAATCGGCAGGATCGATGCACGTCGCCGACTACATCGTGGGCCACGGCGGGTTCGGGACGCACGGGCGAGCCCTGGCGGGTGCTGTGCTCGCCTCGTGTCTGTATGACGTCGCCAGGGCCAGCAGCAACGACATGCACATCGCGTACTGGGGAGATGACCCGGCGGCATGGGCGGACTACGGCACGCTCCAGGGCCTGATCGACACCGATCTTCCGCTGCTGCTCACCGTATCTGAGTTCGATGTGCCGGAGTTCCAAGCGCACGCGGCCCAACTCGTGGCGGAGTGGCAGGCGCAGCGCCGAACGTACCCGCCGATGCATCGTCTGTACGGCCAGAACCACCTCACCCCCGTGTACGGCATCGGCTCCCCGTGGGACAATTTCGGGCCCTTGCTGAGGCGCTTCATCGACGCGAACAGTTGAACCGTCAGCGGCCGATCGACTCCTCCGGCTGCGCGGAGATGGGCTCGAGCCGGACGGTCACGATGGCCGGACGCCCGGCCGCCACCGCCTCCAGACCGTCGCGCAACACGGGCTCCAGCTGAGCGAACTCCGTCACCGTGGCGTGCCACGCACCGCCGGCCGCCGCGGCGATCCCGCCGAAGTCGGCGCTCTGCTGCAGGTTGACCCAGTATCGGTCGGACGCGTCGGCCGCGCCTCCGCCGTGCTGGCGGACGAGATTGCGCTTGGTCGCGTTCCATCCGCCGTTGTCGTACACGACGGTCAGGACGGGGATCCCGTAGCGATCGGCGATCCAGTAGGTCGACGACGGCACGGTGAAGAAGAAGGTCCCGTCGCCGACCAGACTCACCACCGTTCGGTCGCCGGAGGCGAGCTTGACCCCGAGAGCCCCGCCGCCCGACCATCCGAGCGAGGTGCCGCGGTTGCCGTACAGGGTGCCGGGCCGCCGCCGCGGCACGTGCTTCCACACGGTGGGCGCCTCGGAGATGGTCTCGTTGATCACCACCGTGTCTTCGTCGATGAGCCCGCCGAGCACCCGGGAGACGCTGGTCGGCGTCAGGCGTCTCGCCGCCAGATCCGCCTCCTCCTCGGCGCGCCATGCGGCTCGCAGCTCGGCGCTTCGGGCTCCGGCGGTGTGGATGCGCGCGACCGCGCGAGGGTCCCCCCGCTCCGGGCTGCGCGCGAGCACCTGCTCCAGGACCGTCCGGCCGTCGGCGCGCACGATCCGCTCGGCGGGCAGGTACCACAGCGGGATGCGCTCCTGCAGCGGATCCTCGTTGACGACGAAGACGCGCGCTCCCCGCGGCGGTGATCCCGACGAGCCGCCGAGCCAGGGGACGTCCGTGTCGATCGCGACCACGACGTCGGCATCCGCGACGAGCGGATGCGGATCGTCTCCGAGGTGCAGCGGATGGTCGTGGGGGAAGCTCAGCACCTCGGCGTTGTACTCGACCACGGGGACGCCGAGCCGCTCCGCGACCTCCACGAGCACCCCGACCGCGGCCTGATCGCGGCCGAGGTAGGTCGTCACGATCACCGGGCGCGCCGCATCCAGCAGTGCCTCGACCAGCTCGTCCGCGACGGCGTCCGGAGCGGGCACGCGCTCCACGGCGCCCCAGCGCTCGTGCGCGACGTCCGGCCGCGCGGCCGTCTCGGCCAGGACCTCGCGCGCGCCGGTGAGGTACACCGGCCCCGCTGGCGCGCTGCGGGCGAGCTGCAGCCCGCGCGCGACCACCTGGGGCACGTTCGCGGCCGTCCGGATGTCGTAGCTCCACTTCACGTACTGCCGGACCAGCGCGTGCTGGTCCGGCGCGTCCTGGAGATGGTTGATGTGGGTGTTGCGCGACCCCGGCAGCTCCCCCTCGAGCGTGTACGGGGTGAGCCCGGCGAAGACGAACACCGGCACGCGCGAACGGGCGGCGTTGTGAACCGCACCCCCGAGATTGGCGGTGCCCACGTCGGTGTGCACGAACACCGCCTGCGCCTCGCCGGTGGCCGCGGCGTAACCGTGCGCGGCACTGAGCGCGCTGTACTCGTGCGGGCAGAGGATCACCGTCGGCCCGTCGACGCCCCGCTCCCTGTCGGCGGCGAGCGCCTCGATGATCGCCGGGTGATCGCTGCCGAAGTTCGCGAACAGATACCGCACGCCGGCATCGCGCAGCGCCTCGATGAGGAGCGTCGCCGCCGACACCACCTCGCCCGCCCCCGCGCTACTCATGCGGCATCACCAGCGACATGAGCCGGCCCCGCAGGGCGAGGAACTCGTCGCTCGAGCGCGTCTGCACCTGCGATCGCTCCTCCCCCAACGGCACCTCGACGATCTCCTTCACGACACTGGGGTTCTTCGAGAGGACCACGATCCGGTCGCTCAGGTAGATCGCCTCGTCGATGTCGTGGGTCACGAGGACGACGGTGATCCCGAGCTCCCGCCGCACCCGGAGGGTGAGGTCCTCGAGGTCGAAGCGCGTCTGGGCGTCGACCGACGCGAACGGCTCGTCCATGAGCAGCAGCTCGGGCTGGTACGACAGCGCCCGCGCGATCGCGACGCGCTGCTGCATGCCGCCGGAGAGCTCCCACGGATACTTCCTCTCGACGTGCCCGAGGCCGACGCTCGCGAGCGACTCGCTCACGCGCTCGGCCCGGCGCGCCTTGGGGAAGCCCCTGGCCGCCAGCGGCAGGGCGACGTTCCGCCCGTTCGTGAGCCACGGGTACAGCGAGCGCCCGTAGTCCTGGAAGACCAGGCCGAGCTCCTCCGGCACCCGATCGAGGGTGCGCCCCTCGAAGGACACGGAGCCGGCGCTCGGCGAGGCGAGACCGGAGATGCAGCGCAGGAGGGTCGTCTTCCCGGCCCCTGACGGCCCGACGATGCACACGAACTCGCCCTTGCGGACGGTGAAGCTCACCTCGTCGATGGCCATGTTGGCCTGGTCGGTGCCCTCGTTGTAGATCTTGCGGAGACCGGAGACGTCGAGCACGGTCTCGGTGGCGGTGACGGTCATGATGAGCTCCTTAGGATCCGCCCAGCGCGCGCGACCGGTAGTACCAGCGCAGCGCCAGGCGCTCGACGAAGACGAACAGGTAGTTGAGCGCGGTGCCGATCAGCGCGAGCACGAGGATGCCGGTCCACATCTTCTTGATGGCGAACTCCGCCTGCGCCTGCAGGATGAAGTAGCCGATGCCGGACTGCGCGGCGACCATCTCGCTGACCACCATCAGCACGATCGCCACCGTCAGGCTCGCGCGCATCCCCGCCGCGATCTGCGGCCCCGCCCCGGGAAGGACGAGACGGCGGTAGGTGCGCCAGCCTCCGAGACGCAGCGCCTTCGCGGTGTCGAACTTCACCGTGTCGATGCCGCGCATCCCGTCGAGGGTGTTCAGCAGAGTCGGCCAGATCGATCCGAGCGCGATGAGGGCGATCTGCCGCATGTCGCCGATCCCGAAGATCGCGATCATCGCGGGTAGCAGGGCGGGTGACGGCAGCACGTAGAGGAAGTAGACGATCGGGTTGGTCGCCGTCCTCACCGCCCGCCACCGCCAGAGGAGCGAGCCCCCGGCGATCCCGATGAGGACACCGGCGAGGTACCCGATCGCGAGGTTCTGCAGGCTCGTGATCGCGTTCGTCCACGCACCGAACACGACCCACTGGTTCCACGTCTCGACGAGGATGTCCTGCAGGGGTGGGAAGAACGGCGATGTGCTCGAGGCCGACAGGATCCACCACAGCGCGATGAGCAGCACCGGCAGCCAGAGGACGGTCGCGATACGGCCGATCCGCCGGAGGGGGCCGGCGGCGCGTGTGCGGCGTGCGGTCGGGACCGCACTCGTGGTCATCCGGCTCACGATCGCCCCACCCCGCTCGACGCGCGGATGTTCCGCTGCGACTCGTGCCAGTGCATCACCCGGCGCTCGATCAGGAAGAAGGCGCCGGTCAGCGCGATGCCGAGCAGCCCGGCCACGATGATGTACGCGTACATCAGGGGGTAGGCCGACGTGCCGGTGTTCTGGGCGAGCAGGATGCTGCGCCCGATCCCCTCCGCCCCGCCGACGATTTCAGCCACGACGGCGAGGATGAGCGCCTGCGCCGACGCGATGCGCATCCCCGTCACGAGGTACGGCGACGCGCTGGGGATGCTCACCGTGAGGAACCGGCGCATCCCGCGCACGCCGAGAGCCCTCGCCGTGTCAAGGACGACGGGGTCCATCGAGCGCACCCCGTAGATCACCTGGATCACGAACGGCCAGAACGCCGCGAAGCAGATCAGGAACACCTTCATCGGCAGGGTGGAGCCGACCACGAGGATCACCAGCGGCAGGATCGCGATCGCGGGGATGGCCTTGAAGATCTCGATCACGGGCGCCGCGCTGCGCTGGGCGAAGTCGTTGAACGCCAGCGCCGTGCCGACCACCAGCCCGAGCGCGATCGTGATGACCATCCCGATGAGCCAGCCGAGCAGCGTGGCACCGACCGCGCTCCAGAGCCGAGACGACGCGAGCTCGGCGAACAGGGAGGCCAGGGAGTCGGTCATGGTCGGGAACTGCGCCGGGCTGACGACGCCGGTCGCCGTGACCAGCTGCCACACGAGCAGGACGGCGAGCACGGTGAGCGAGGGAAGCAGCCACGCCAGGGCGCTGCCCGGTGCGAACCTCCCGGAACGGCTCATCGTGCCCGCCTTCCCCGCGGTCGTCGACATCATTCGTCGAGCGCGCCCGGCCACACGAGCGTCGAGACGTCGAGATCCTCGAGGGCCGACTTCACGGCGGCATCGTCGCTGAACTTCACGATGAGGTCGCGCGCGGTCTCGAACCCGTCGATGTTGGCGTGGGGATCGCCGCCGATGTTCCAGCGCGCGACCTCGGCCTGCTCCTCGGTCATGTCCATCCCGGTGACAAGGCTCTCGCGCGCCGCGTCCGGGTCGGCGTTCGCCGCCTCGATCGACTCGATCATCGCGTCCGAGAAGGCCTGCACGGTGTTCGGGTTCGCGTCGATGAACTGCTGGGACGTATTGAAGTACGTCGTCGCCGTCCCCTCGAAGAGCTCGCGGTTGTTGTACCCGAGCTCCACGCCGCCGGCATCGAGCGCGTCGTCGGCGAACGGCCACTGCATCACGGCGGCGTCGACCTCCCCGCTGTCGAGCGCGGCCGCCATCTGGCCGAACGGCAGCTGCACGAGCTCGATCGACTTCGGGTCGACCCCGTCGCGCTCGGCCAGCTCCCACAGCGTCAGGGTGTTGTGGGACGAGAGTCCGACCGTCGCGACCGTCTTGCCCTCGAGGTCGCCGAAGCTCGTGATGCCGGTGTCGGCGCCGGCGATCGTGAGCGTGCCGGCGTCGTCCTCCTGGATCTGGCCCTCGAGCGTCGCGACGGAGCGGATCGGGATGTCGTTGGCGTTCGCCGTGAGCACGTGGACGATCGTCGCGAACCCGATGTCGTACTGCCCGCTGGCGATGCCGGAGATGATCGCGGCGATGTCGGTCTGCGGCACGATCTCGAGCTCGAGGCCGTGATCCTCGAACACGCCCGTCTCGAGGCCGTAGTACATCGGGGCGAACTGGGTCGACGGGTTGATCGCGACCGTGATCTTGCCCTTCTCCGGCGCGCCGCCGTCGGCCTCGG
Source organism: Microbacterium sp. (assembly GCA_052092505.1). GTDB lineage: Bacteria > Actinomycetota > Actinomycetes > Actinomycetales > Microbacteriaceae > Microbacterium. The sequence continues at coordinate 13,221 of JBQDDT010000023.1, forward strand.
AGCCGCCCGAGCCACCGCCTCCGGCGCATCCGGTCAGGGCCAGGGCCGCCGCCGCGGTGACGGCGAGGCCTGTCGTTCGAAGTGTGGAGAGGAACGTCATCGTCTCTCGTCCTTTCGGTCGGTGCTGCTGTGGTGGGCGCCGGGACTCCTGTCGATCAGATCCCCAGCAGGAAGCGGACGTTGCCCTGGTAGATCGCGTCGCGATCGGCGTCCGTGAGGATGTCCATCTCCTCCAGGTTGGCGATGGTCGAGCGCGTGTAGCCCGGGCCCTTCTCCGGGTCGAAAGGCGAATCCGATGCGAACAGCGTGTGATCGGTCCCAAAGAACTTCAGCGCCGTGCGCATCGGGTCCCCCGCACCGAAGTACGCGGTGTCGACGTAGAACTCCTTGAAGTACTCGATCGGGCGCCTGGTCAGCGGATACCCGGTGATGTCGCCCTGCTGGTCGGCGGGCGTGCGGGCCCCCAGCTGGTCCCAACCCGGCCCGACGCGCCCCGCGAAGTGCGGGATCATCGCACCGCCGTGATGGATGAGGATCTTGATGTCGGGAAGTCGCTCGAAGATCCCGGCGAACACGAGGCGCGACATGAAGGCCGCGAGGTCGTACTCCCACCCGAGCGTCCACCAGATCTCGAACTTCGAGCGCTCCTCGGTCTTGTAGTCCGACCAGCTCGAGTCGCGGCACGGGTGGACCTGGATCATCTTGTCGCCGCGCCGGGCGACCGCCTCGTAGAAGGGGAAGAACCGCTCCTGGTCCATCGGACCGCCATGGAAGTGGGTGTAGATCTGCACCCCGACCGCGCCGAGCTCGTCGAAGGCGCGCTCCGCCTCGGCGATGGCGGCGTCCACGTCATCGAGCGACACCGCCGCGCAGAAGCCGGCGAAGCGATCGGGGTGATCGCGGACCAGCTCCGCCATCCCGTCGTTCGCGATGCGCGCCAGCTCGGTCGTCCGCTTCGCCGGACCCAGGTCCTCCAGCGGCGGGGCTGCCGTGTTGATGATCTGGCGGTAGTCGGGGCCGAACTCGTCCATGAAGCCGAACCGCACGTCCATGTCGACGAGGGCGGGGATCCCGCTCACCCGCTTCTGGATGTTCCGCGCCACCGGGCTGTCGTCGATGGCGAACAGCCGGTCGGCGTACTCCTTCGGCAGGAGATGGCAGAAGGCGTCGATCTTCATGGAGGGCGTCCTTTCCGGTGACCGGGATGCCGGCCCCGTGGTGTGTCCGCCCAGACAAGCCCGGCGCCCCCGGCGCGGCAAGGGCGCGCCACGTCGGATTCTGCATTGCGGAATCCGAGCACCCGTCCGTCTCAGCGGGTGAGGTCGGCTCGGATGGCCGCCGCGCACTCTCGGAGCTTGATGACGATCTCGCGCACGCGCGTGCGCGGCATCCGCACACTGGGCGCCGACATCGCGACGGCGGCGATGGTCCGCCCGCTCCGGTCGCGCAGCGGGACCGCGACGGCCGTCAGGCCGGGATCGCTCTCCTGATCGTTGACGGCATAGCCGCGCATCATGACGAGGGCCAGCTCGTCGATGAGCTGCGTGAAGGTCTTGGTGCGCGGCGTGAGCTTGCGCAGGCCCCGCGGGTACATCTCCCTGAGGCTCTCCCTGGAGCGCTCCGCCAGCAGGACCTTTCCCCCGGACGTCGCGTAGGCGGGCAGGAGCGTCCCCGTGAGCACGTGGGTCCGCACCCGCTGGTCGCTCTCGAACCCGGCGACGAATCTCACCGACCTCTCCTGCAGCATGAGGAGGTTCACCGTCTCGCCGATCCGGATCGTCAGCTCCTTCAGATGGGGCTCGCTCACCTCGCGCAGGTCGACGTCGCTCGTGCTCTGCACCCCGAGCTCGAAGACGACGGGCCCCAGGCGGTACTCCTTCGACACGCGGTCCTGCGTCAGGAAGCCCCGATGCGCGAGCGTGGTCAGGAGGCGATGCGCCGTCGACGCCGCGATCCCCAGCTCCTTCGCCGCGGCCGTGACGCGGATCGCCGGCCGCTCCTCGAGTAGCAGCATGAGCCGCAGCGCGAGGTCGACCGAGCCGACGAGATAGCGGGGACCCGCGGGTTCCTCTCCCATCCGTCGAATGGTAGCGGCGCGGGTCGCCCGTGCGAACGGCGCTCAGCCGCGCGGAGCGCGGCGTTCCAGCCCGAACACCTCCTCGGCCGTCGTCTGGAAGAAGCGCCGCTTGTCGTCCACCGCCCAGTCGATGCCGTCGTACACGGCGACCTCCTCCGGCTGCCACTGGTACGGGTAGTCCCACGCGAACATGAGCCGCTCGATGCCGACGGCCTCACGGACGAACTCGATCGCCGGATGCCACGGCATGCCGCTCGTCGTGATCCAGATGTTCCGCTTGAGGTAGCCGCTGATCGGCAGCTCCAGCGGTCGGAGCGCCTCATAGCGCTGCGAGCGCACGGACGCGGCGTGCATGAAGTCGAGGCGCCACATCCAGAAGGGCAGCGCCTCCCCCAGGTGACCCACCACCAGCTTGAGCTTCGGATGCCGATCGAAGACGCCGGAGGTGATCAGGCGCAGCAGGTGGAGACCCGCCTCGACGGAGAACCCGTAGATCGCCCCGTCGAGGCCCGCCTCGATGAAGGGCTCCGCGAGCCGGGGGATCGGCGTGGTCGGGTGCAGGTAGATGGGGGTGTCCCGTTCCTCGGCGGCGGCGAAGATCGGGTCGAACCGTGGGTGGTCCAGGTACTCGCCCTGCGCGTGGGAGTTGAGGATGACGCCCTTGAATCCCAGCACGTCGTGCCCGCGACGGATCTCCTCGGCCGCGGCGTCCGGATCCTGCGGTGCGATGGCGGTGAGGCCGTCGTATCGTTCGGGATTCGCGGCGACGGCGTCGGCGAGCTCGTCGTTGATCTCCCTCGCCAGCGGCACGGCGACCTCGGTGCGCAGCGCCTGGACGCCGGGCGCCGTCGTCGCGAGGATCATCGCGTCGACCCCCGCCTCGTCCATGGCGGCGAGACGGGACGCGCCCGTGTCGACGATGCGCTCGGCGAGCGCGGACGCGCGTTCCGTCGAGCCGAGGTAGTAGCCCCAGAGGCTCTGGAAGCCCGGATCATCGATGCGCCCGGCCTCGAGCTCCCGTCGGTACACGTCGAGCATCCGCGGCGACGCCCACGCCTCCTCGGTGGCGATGCGCCGGTAGTCCGGCGAGAACTCCATTGTCATGTCTCTTCTCCCTTGTTCCTGCGCGGTCAGGACGCGCGTCCGGCCAGTTCCTCGGCGGTCACCCAGTTGCCGTGCAGACCACGGGGGATGCGCAGCGGGATCTTCAGCGTGCACACCGGCTCGGCGTCGACGTTCTGTGCGTCGAGCAGGACGAGCTCGGAATGCATCATGTCGCGCCGGGACACGACGACGAACACGTACCCGTGTCCCTCGGGAGCGTCCTCGCTGCCCTGGACGAAGATCGGCTCCCCGACCGAGGCGTGGTCGCCGGGGTAGTACACCTTCTGCTTCCCCGTCGACAGGTCGACGGACGAGACCCACCGGAACCCTCCGCCCGGCGCCTCGTGCCCCGGCAGCTCCGTCAGACCCATCAGCCCATAGCCGTACTGCAGCGTCTCGAAGCGGTCGTCCATGCGAGGGAACTCCGATGGAATGTCCGAGATCCGCCTCTCCGTGAACGTCCGTGACTCGTCCGCGAGGTCGATCGTCCAGCGGGACAGGAACCCCTTCGACTTCTCCGGGTCGTGATCCCGCCCGTCGACGATCGGGAACCAGGGGAAGTACGACGACTCGCCCACCGGTGTGTCGATGTAGATCCGGCGCCCGTCGTCGTACGCGCCCATCATGTGGCTGGCGAACCGGTTCGGGCCCGAGTACCAGGCGATGTCCTCGCCCTGGCCCTTGCGCGGAATCACTCCGAGGTACGTCCGCTCCTCCGGATCCCACTGGAAGACCGAGTCGCCCTGCTCGAGCCACTGGAGCTCCGTGCGGATCGGGATGATCGGGAAGATGACGTAGTTCTGGGTCACGCAGAAGTCGTGGATCATCGACGAGTACGGCGCCTTGAACCACGTCTCGTGGATGATCTGGCCGCTCGCATCCGCCTCGTAGTAGGCGACGTCGCGGGTTGTCTCGCCCTGGGCCGAGTACCCGAAGAAGACCATCTCGCCCGTGCGCGGGTCCATCTTCGGATGCGCCGTCGACGTCTGCGACGTCAGCGAGCCCTCGAAGTCGTCATGGCCGACGGTCTCGAGCGTCTCCGGATCGATGATGATCGGCGGCGAATCCTCCTTCGAGGCGTACAGCCTGCCCGCGTGGTAGAACACGTTCGTGTTCGCGAGCCCCCGGACCATGCCCTCCACCTCGGGACGGTCGCTCAGCGGGTTTCGGTACAGGCCGAACAGCGACCGTCCGGCCTGGCGCTCCGCGTCGAAGCGCGGGGTGCGGATGTACCGACTCTTGTAGTCGACGCGTCCCCTGTGGAACCGGAACGAGATCGCCATGCCGTCGTCGTTGAAGTTCCCGAGCGGCCCCTCGTCGACGAACTTCGGGAACTGCCGGTCGCACACCACCTTGAAATAGGTGCCGTCGAGGTGCGCGGGGATCTCGCCCTGGATGCACTCGAGGCCCCGGATATCCGCCTCGACCCGCATCGGAGCGTCGAACGGATCGCGCGCCGGCGGGAACCTCACCGCCGGCCAGACGTCCGGCGGTTCGATCGGCTCCTTCGGTGCGAACCTGGACCACCGGATCCTCTCCGCCGCCGCGTCATCCTGCGGCCTGTCCTGGTGCGTCATCGTCGTCCTCCCATCGGTCTGCGCGCTCAGCCGCGCGCGGGCACGGTCGTCGCCTCCGGCAGCGTCGGATCGGCTGCCGTGGTCGCGATCCGGAGGGCGGCCGTGGCGACGAGCGCGACGAGCAGCAGCCCGGCGATCCCGAGGAACACGGTCCCCTCCGGCAGCCCGCCCACCATGATCGAGCCGACGACGATCGGGCCGAACACGGCCGCGAGGCGCCCCAGGCCCATCTGCACCCCGACCGCCGAAGACCGGATCCGCGCGTCGTAGCAGGCGGGGATGAGGGCATAGAAGCCGCCGATCGCCGCGCCGAACCCGACCGACATCACGAGCGGGACCCACAGCATCGTGTCGTTCCCGATGAGCGTGAGACCCAGCATCGCCGACCCGACGACGCCGAGCCCGAGGGCCGCGATCGTCAGCACGCGGTTGCCGACGCGGAGGGACACGACGCCGTACAGGAGCCCGCCGATCATGCCGCCGAACGGTGCGAGCGTGCCGAACGTGAGACCGAGCGCCTCGTCCCCGGTCGCCGACGTGATCAGCTGCGGAGTCCACCCGAGATTGACGTACATCGTGAACATCAGGCAGCAGTAGCCGACGGCGAGGAACACGGACATCGTCAGGAGCCGCTTCGACATCAGCTGCCGGAGCGTGCCCCACAGCGACTCCTCCCGCTCGCCCTCCGCCCTCCGCGGCAGCGTCTCGAGCGGGTCCCGGCGCATGCGCCGCATGAGGCGGTTCAGCCGGTCGAGGCTGTCGGTCCTCGTCCCCTTCGCGAGGTACTGGACCGACTCGGGAAGCGACGTCGCGCAGAGCACGAGGATCACCGCGTTGACGACGGCCCCGATGAGGAACATGCTCTTCCAGCCGTACGCGCCGATGGCCTGTCCGGCGATGAGGCCCGCGAGGAACCCGCCCAGCCCCGTGCCGGCCGAGTACAGCGCCATGGTGAACCCCAGGGCGCGCCGCGTGGCGTACTCGGCGGCGATCACCGCCATCACGGCCGTGACGACGCCGATCCCGACCCCCGTGAGGACCCGGGCCGCGAGCATCACCTCGTACGAGGGCGCGAGCCATGCCCCGACCATGCCGACGGTGATCAGCGCCTGCCCGACCACCGAGAGGGGACGACGGCCGAACCGGTCGCCGAGGGGCGCCAGCCCGACCGAGCCGATCACCATCCCCGCCGTCGACCCGGAGATCACGTACCCCTGCAGCAGAGGGTCGATCGCCCATTCCTGCGTCATCGCCGGCATCGTCAGCGCCGTCGCGAGGATGTCGTAGCCGTCCGAGACGATGGCGATCATGCAGATGACGATCGTCGACACCTGGTAGGCGCTCATCCGCCCTTCGCGGATCCGCGTTTCGATGTTCACCGGAGACTCCCGTGTCTCGTGTTCGCGTCGGCGAGCTCAGACCGACGCGGTGTCGGCGCTCACCGCCGCTGCCCACGGTCCGATGCCGGGGATCTGGCGCGCGGCGTCGGTGTACCCGACGATGGCGTGCTCCTCGGTGCACTCGGCGATGGCGTGCATGAGGTGGTTGCGGCCGAGGCCGGACTGCTTGACCCCACCGAAGGGGACGAGCGGCACGCTCGCTCCCACCCGGTGCGCGTTGACGAAGGTGTTCCCCGCCTGCACGCGCAGCGCGACGGCGCGCGCGTGGTCAGGATCGCCCGACCAGACGGAGGAGGCGAGGCCGAACTCCGTCCGATTCGCCTCGGCGACGGCGTCGTCGTCGGAGGAGACCGGGATGATCGGCAGGAGCGGTGCGAACTGCTCCTCGATCACGAGCTCGTGGTCGCGCCGCAGCCCCGTCACGATGGCGGGCCGCACGTACCGGCCGGCCGCGAGATCGAGGCCGGGGACCGCTCCCGCCCCTTCTCGGACCGCCGCTCCCTCGCCGATGGCGCTCTCCCGCAGCCGCAGCGCGTTGCGGTAGCCGGCCTCCGTCGTCAGCGGCCCGATGACGACCCCCTCATGATCCCCCGGCCCGACGACGAGGCGGTCGAGCACGCGCTCGAGGGCCTGCACCAGCTCGTCATGGCGCGACTCGTGGACGTACACGCGCTTGATCGCGAAGCACACCTGCCCGGTCACGCCGAAGGCGCCGGCGACGATCTCGGTGACCAGGGCGTCGTCGATCAGCGCGTCCTCGAGGACCAGGGCGGGATCGTTGCCGCCGAGTTCGAGCGACACCTTCTTGACGGTCGGCGCGGCCTGAGCGAGCACCCGGCGGCCCGCGACGACGCCCCCGACGAACAGCACGCCCCGGATCCGCGGATGCGACGTCAGCTCCGCGCCGGCGCCGGCGCCCGTGCCCTGCACGATCTGGAGCACGCCTTCCGGGAGCTGCTCCGCGAGCAGCCGCAGCGCGGCGGTGACCGCGAGCGGGGCCGCCTCCGCCGGTTTCACGACGACCGTGCACCCCGCGGCGAGCGCGGGCCCGACGCAGTTCAGCGTGTGGTAGACGGGGGTGTTCCACGGCGTGATCACGGCGACGGGGCCGACGGGAACGCGGTGCACGAGCACCTCGTCGGCGGCTCCGGTGCCAGGCCTGCCGGTGAGGTCGGAGACCTCCGTCGCGGCCGCGGCGAGGCCGGCGAACGTGCGCAGCAGGTGCACTCCCCCTCCGATGTCGCCGTCGGCATCGAAGCGCGCCTTGCCGACCTCGCGGACGATCATCGCGGCGAGCTCATCCCCGCGTGCCGCGATCGCGTCCGCCCCGCGGAGCATGGCCTGCTCGCGCATCACGGCGTCGCGGGCCCAGGAGTCGAACGCGGACTCGGCGGCCGCCACCGCCCGGTCGATGCCGGCGGAGTCGGTGCTCGCGCACCAGCCGATCACCTCGCGCGTCGCCGGATCGTCGACGGGGAGCCACTCGGCGGCGTCTCCCGTGCCCTCGCTCGCGATCGCGGCAGGGAGGCCGTCGTGCTCGGGCCAGAGCGGGTCACGCATGGCGTGCGGCGTCGTCGTCTTCGGAGACCACGCGCGCCCCGGTGACGGGGTGCGGATAGTGGAACGGGAACACCTCGGTGTTCGGGAAGAACTCGTACGCCCCGTCGACGAGCTCGTCCGGGCCGAGGGGATCCTCCGGGAAGAGCTCCGAGGAGAACATCTGGGCCGGCTCCTTGTGCGCCCAGCCCTCGTCGAACGCCCCGTGCCAGACCGGGCGGTAGTTGAGCTGCTTGATCTTCCACACGCCGCCGTCGTCGACGTACTCGTTCTCGTAGATTCCCCCTTCCCACCACTGGTCCATCGAGACCGTCCCAGGGAAGGTCTCCTTCGCCGCGTCGTGGAGCCCCGCCTGCATCATCGACCGGAACCGGCCGTGCGCCGACTTCCCGTCCGGCGCGACCGTCACGACGTCCTGGTGCTGCGGGTGATCGAGGAGGAATCCGAAGCGCGGTCCGTTCAGGTCGGCCGTGAAGCGCTTGCGGAAGCGACCGAGGTAGAGCCGCCGCACCCCCTCCTTGCCCGCGTAGCGCCCGCCGCAGAACAGCACCTCCCCATCGTCGGCGAACAGGTCGACGACCTCCGCGTAGAGGCACTTGTCGAGGTAGTACCCGTACTGGTGCTGCAGGGTCCTCACCGCCTGCTGCGCCTCCAGAGTGGCCACCCGGCTGGCGAGCTGCTCGACCGTCTGCGCGAGGTCGGAATCCGTCACAACGCTCATCGTTGAACTCCCTTGTCCTGTCGATGCACGGCCTCGTCCCATTCGGGAGACGCCGTCGTGGCACCCGATCGAGGCTCGGTACGCTGATCACACCACGGGGAGATCCGGCTCGGCAACGGCGTCGCTCGCCTTTCCTCTCTGAGGAAAAGAGGCTTCGCAGGCCGCACCTCGGCCCTGTGAGGTCCTCGCGATCCCGACGATTCGGAAGGCCAGGTTTCCTTTGTGAGGAAATACGATCGACCGGTGCTGCAGTCGGCCGAGCGCACCCTCAAGGTCGTGCAGCTCCTCGTCCAGCGCGGGGCGCTGTCGCTGACCGAGGTGGCGCGCGAACTCGACATCAGCCCGTCCATGGCGCATCGCCTCCTGGCCACCTGCTGCGCGACCGGGTTCGCCCGGCAGGACGCGCCGAGCGGTGCCTACACGGCGGGTCCGGCGCTGCAGGAGATCTCCCTCGGCCCCTCGGGGGCGGCGACGCTGCGCGAGACCGGAGCGGCCACGCTCGCCCGCGTCCACAAGGAGCTCGGTGAGACGGTCAGCGTCGTCGTGCTCGAGGGCCGGGCGGTCCGGTTCGTCGAGACCCTCGAGGGCGACGGGCTCATCCGCGTCGCCGCACCGCTCGGGCGGACGCTCGCCGCGCACGCCACCGCGGCGGGGCGCGCCCTGCTCGCGTGCCTCCCGACAGAG
>JBQDDT010000024.1:0-22323 GCA_052092505.1 Microbacterium sp.
GGCAAGACCATCGGCCTCCAGGGGTTCGGCGCCATCGCGCAGCACGTGGCGCGCCGGCTCTCCGGCTTCGACGTGGCCAACCGGGCCTCCGACCCGTACGGCGACGAGCGCGACGCGGCGTCCCTCGGCGTCGAGCTTGTGACGCTCGACGACGCGGTGAGGGACGCCGACATCGTCAGCGTCCACGTCCCGCATCTTCCGGCGACGCACCACCTGGTCGACGACGCGCTGATCGCGCGCATGCGCGACGGCGTGGTGCTCATCAACACCAGTCGCGGCGGGACGGTCGACGAGGCGGCGCTGCTGCGCGGCCTCGAGTCCGGCCGGATCGCCGGCGCGGGTCTCGACGTGTTCGAGACGGAGCCGTCGGACCCGCGCAACCCCCTGTTCGCACACGAGTCGGTCGTCACGTCGCCGCACGCGGCGGCAGACACACGCGAAGCGTACGAGCGGATCGGCTGGGCCACGGCTCGGGCGATCGTCGACGTGTTCTCGGGCAGGCGGCCAGACGACATCGCCAACTGAATCCCCTTCCGATCAGCAGAGAGATAGGACAACGATGTTCATCAGCACACCCCGGCGGCGCCTCGCGGTCGTCGCCCCCGTCCTCGGCGGGCTCGTCATCGGCCTGACCGCCTGCGGCGGCGGAGGCGGCGACAGCGCGTCCGACGAGCTCACGATCATCGCGGCGAACAGCCCGTGGGTCGAGGGCCTCACGGAGCTCGCGTCGACCTACGAGGAGGAGACCGGCGTCACGGTCAACATCGAGGCGTACGGCAACGAGCAGCTCAACGACACCCTCAAGGTGAAGCTGAACGCCCAGTCGGCGGACTTCGACATCATGGCGTACCAGGTCCAGGACGTGATGCGCGAGTTCTCTCGGAACGGCTGGCTCGCGGACATGACCGAGTACGTCGAGGAGGACCCCGAGTGGGGCTGGGAGGACTTCCAACCCGCCGCCCGTGAGGCGGTCCAGCTCGACGGCGCCGTGTACGGCGTGCCCGTCATGACGGAGCGCCACATCATGTACTACCGCGCGGACGTCCTCGAAGAGGCGGGCATCGAGGTGCCGCAGACGCTCGATGAACTCGAGCAGGCGGCGGCGGAGCTGAACGATCCAGACGCCGGCTTCTACGGCATCGCGATGCGCGGGGCACGCGTTCCGATGGTGACGCAGCTGTCGTCGTTCATCTACAGCTTCGGCGGCGACTTCCAGGACGAGAACGGGGACGCCGCGATCGACAGCCCGGAGGCGCTCGCCGGCTACGAGCTCTACGGCGATCTGCTGCGCGAGTCCGGCCCTCCCGGCTCGACGAACATGGGGTGGGTCGAGGCCTCCGCCATCTTCGCCCAGGGCAACGCCGCGTTCTACCTCGACGCCGACAGCCAGGCGTACACGTTCCTCGACGAGGAGAACTCCGCCGTGGTCGACACGGTCGACTTCGCCCGCTTCCCCGAGGGTCCCGCCGGCTCGAACTTCTACAACATCGTCCCGCAGACGGCCGGCATCAACGAGTTCTCCGACAACAAGGACGAGGCATGGGAGTTCATCAAGTGGGCCTCGAACGAGGAGAACTCGAAGTGGCTGCTGTCCGAGGAGACCGTGCCCGTCGCGCGCGAGTCCGCCTGGGCGGATGACGAGGCCTCCGCGGGCTTCCCCGAGGGGCTCGTGGACATCGTCCGCAATCTCGACGACGGGGCCGTAGGTCACGACCGCCCGTCCCTCGAGCAGGTCGCGGCCGCGCGCGAGATCGTCGGCGGCCCGGCGATCACGGCGATCGAGGGCGGCGACGTCGAGTCGGCCGTGACGCAGGCCAACGAAGAGTTCCAGGGACTCCTGGACGCCGAGGAGTGACGCATGCGGTGCCCCGCGATCGCTCCGGGGCACCGCATCGAGGAGGACGATGATGTCTCGTACGATCGCCGACCGCACGGCGCCCCGTCCGTTCCGGCGCAGGCCGGTGGACTGGGTCGACGCGAATCTGAAGTGGATCCTGATCGCGCCGCCGGTCGTGTTCATCGCCGTGCTGATCGCGTTCCCGATCGGGTACACGATCTTCCTGTCGCTGACGGACGCGCAGGGAGCGGTCACGCGACCGTTCGAGTTCGTGTGGTTCGAGAACTACGCGTACTGGCTGAAGGACATGTCCCGGTTCTGGCCGGCGGTGTGGCGCACCGTCTACTTCACCGGGATGGCGCTCCTGCTCGAGCTGGTGATCGGGCTGGCCATCGCGATGCTGCTGCGCAAGACCTTCCGAGGGCAGGGACTCGTGCGCGTCTTCATTCTGCTGCCGCTCGTCGCGACGCCGGTGGCGGTCGGCATGATGTGGTTGCTGCTGTTCGAGCCGACCATCGGATTCGTCAACGTGCTGATGGACGGGATCGGACTTCCTCGTCAGGGATGGCTCTCCGACAAGGACATGGCGCTGAACACGGTGCTCTTCGTCGAGGTGTGGCAGTGGACGCCGATGATCGTGCTGATCCTGCTCGCCGGTCTGTCCACGCTTCCCGATGAGCCGGACGAGGCGGCCAGGGTCGACGGCGCCAACGCCTGGCAGCGGTTCTGGCACATCACGCTGCCGCTGCTGACCCCCGTCATCGCCGCGGCCGCGCTGCTGCGCGCGATCGACGCACTGAAGACCTTCGACATCATCTACGCGACGAAGGGGAGAGGCGGCGGGTCCAGTCACGAGGCGGAGACGCTGAACATCCTCGCCTACAGCGACGCGTTCGAGTACTCCAACTACGGGAGGGCGTCGGCGCTGCTGATGCTGTTCTTCATGCTCATCATCATCGTCCTGTCCGTGCTGGCCATCATGCGCAAGAAGGAGGTCGCCTCATGAGCGCCACCGCATCGCCCGTGCGTCGGCGTCGCCGCCCGTCCCAGGTCATCGGGGGAGCGGCGCGCGCGATCGGCATCGCCCTCGTCGTGCTCGCGTTCATCGCCCCCCTGCTGTGGATGCTCATGGCGAGCCTGAAGACGAACCTCGAGATCGTCGATCCGAGCAAGACGTTCAGCTTCACGCCGACGCTCGACAACTTCGGCACCGTGTTCGGCGCGCAGGCGTTCGGATCCTTCATCCTCAACAGCGTCATCGTGGGCGTCGGCTCGACGCTGATCGCCCTGGTGCTGGGGATCCCCGCCGCGTACGGCATCGCGCGGTTCCGCGTGAAGAGCGCGACGACCTTCCTGCTGCTGGCCCGCATCATCCCCGGAGTGAGCCTGCTGGTGCCGTGGTACTTCCTGTTCTCGCAGATCCAGATGGTCGGCACCTACACGGTCCTCATCCTCACCCACATCTTCGTGACGATGCCGCTGGTGGTCGCGATCATGTCGAGCTTCTTCGAGGGCATCCCCGAGGAGCTCGAGGAGGCCGCCCAGATCGACGGTTCGAGCAGGATCGGGGCGTTCCTGCGCGTCGTCCTGCCGCTGTCGGTCCCCGGCATCGCGACGGCGACGATCCTGGCGCTCATCTTCAGCTGGAACAACTTCCTGTTCGCGCTCGTCCTGTCGAACCAGGACACCCGCACGCTGCCCGTGGCGATCGTGAACTTCACGAGCTACGCGTCCGTCGACTGGGGCGGGCTGATGGCGGCGGCGGTCGTGATCACGGTGCCGGTCATGGCGATCGCGCTGATCGCGCAGAAGTACGTCGTGAGCGGGCTGACCGCGGGGGCGACGAAGGGATGACCGAGGAGAAGGGGTCGGAGATGACGGGCGCGGGAGTGTCGGCGGACGTGACGTGGGTCATCGGGGGCGGCTCAGGGATCGGGAGGGGCGCCGCGATCGCGCTCGCCTCCTCCGCGGAGCACATGATCGTCTCCGGGCGGCGCGAGAGCGAGCTCGCGGAGACCGTGGACGCGATCCGCGCCGCGGGCGGGCGCGCGTCGGCGATGCCGCTCGACGTCGGCGACGCCGACGCGGTCGCAGCCGTCCAGCGGCGGATCGCGGAGGATCACGGGGCCGTGCGCACGCTGGTCTACAGCGCGGGCACGAACGTGCCGAACCGGCAGTGGGCCGACGTCACTCCCGAGGACTACGCTCGCGTGGTCGACATCAACCTCACCGGCGCGATGCGCGCGATCCATGCCGTGCTCCCCGGGATGCGCTCGCGCGGGGACGGCCTCGTCGTGCTCGTGTCGTCGTGGGCGGGGTGGCGGTTCGCACCGGGGGCCGGCGCCGGCTATTCGACGAGCAAGACCGCGCTCGGGCCGCTCGCCGAGACCGTCAACGCCCAGGAGCGACTGAACGGGATCAGGGCGACGCACTTCTGCCCCGGGGAGGTCGCCACCGACATCCTGGACACGCGGCCGAACCCGCCCAGCCGGGCGGAGCGGGACCTGATGCTCACGGCGGACGACGTCGGCGACGCGATCCGCTGGGTCGCCGGTCTTCCTGCGCGGATCTGCGTGAATGAGCTCGTGTTCACACCGACCTCGAACGCGTCCTATGCGTGAACGGGGCGAGACTGTCGGCGCCCTGATCTCGCGCGAATGACCGGTGTGACACTGATCTGGCTCGGTGGTACACTTCCATCATGCCCACGCTTCTTCCGCGGTTCCAGGTCACTCAGACCGATGACGTCGCACGGGCGCTGGACGTCGCCGCGAACGAATGGCCCGACGCGAATCGACCGGAGCTCGTCACCCGTCTTCTCCAGGAGGGAGCGGCCGCGATCGAGCATCGACGTGACGAGTCCACGGCGGGGCGTCGACGTGCGCTCGCGGAGACGCGAGGGCTCTACGCGTACCCGGCTGGCTCCCTTGACGAGCTCCGCGCGGAGTGGGACGAGTGATCGTCCTCGACGCCAGTGTCGTCATCGCGCACCTCTCGCCCGGTGATTCGCGCGCCGAGCGGGCGATGGAGATCCTCGACACCGAAGAGGAGCTCGGGATGCACCCGCTGACCGTCGCCGAGGTGCTGGTCCGACCAGCACAGGACGGTGCAGAGGAGGACGTCGCGGCGGCGCTGGGGCGGCTCGGCATCGAGCAGCTGCCCGTCGAACGCGATGAGCCGATCCGCATCGCCAGGGTTCGTGCCGGCGCGCGCATCCGGATGCCCGACGCGTGCGTGCTCGCCGCAGCGCTGCGCTCGGGCGCGGCCGTCGCCACATTCGACGTGCGCCTGGCCAGGGCTGCCGAGTCCCACGGCATCGCCCGCCTCCTCACCTGACGCGAACGACCCGTTCCGGTGCGAGAAACTGCTCTAAAACCCCGCCCCGAGGACACTTTGTCGCACCGGAACGGGTCGTCGGTCGGCGGCGGGGCCCGCCGCGGCGGGTCAGCGGACGGTGAGGATGAGGTCGGCGCGCGCCCGGGACGCGTGGACGACCTTCGCGTTGAGCTCGTCGCTGCCCGTCGCGTGCGCGCGGGCCGCGTCGGCGTCGCGGCCGAAGCGCTCGTGGCGCGCGATGAGGCGCTCGAGCCTCGTGGCGTCTCCCGGGTCGAGGAACCAGGCCTCGTCGAGGAGATCGCGCACGCGCTCCCAGCCATCGAGGTCGTGGAGGAGGTAGTTCCCCTCGACGAGCACGACGGGCACGGCTCCGTCGACGGGGATGCAGCTTCCGATCGGCTCGTCGAGCGCCCGGTCGAAGTACGGCGCGTACAGCTCGCCGTCCTCCGGCCCCTGGGCGCGGATCCTCTCCAGTAGCGCGACGAAGCCGTCGACGTCGAACGTGTGCGGCGCGCCCTTGCGCGGGTGCCATCCCCGCTCGTGCAGCAGCCGATCGGCGAAGTGGAACCCGTCCATCCCGACGAGCACCGCGACGCCCTCCTCGACGAGTGCCTCCGCCACCGTGGTCTTGCCGGCTCCGGGGGCTCCGGTGATCCCGATCACGTGCCGCTCGCCGCTCGCCGCGAGCCGGCGCACCCGATCGCGCAGCTCGTTGATGGTCACGGGCCGTGCCGTCACACCCTCCTCCGCGGCGCTCACGAGATCACCTCGCACAGGCGGGCGACCTCGTCCGCGACGGCATCGCGCGCCGGCGCCAGGTACCTGCGCGGGTCGACCATCCGCTCGTCGCCGGCGAGCGTCTCGCGGACGGCGCCGGTGAGGATGCCGTTCAGGTGGGTGGAGACGTTGACCTTGCGCATGCCGGCGTCGATCGCGCTGCGGATGTCGGCGTCGGCGACTCCGCTGGAGCCGTGCAGCACGAGCGGCACCGGCACGGCGTCGCGCAGCAGCGCGATCAGCTCGATGTCGATCGCCGCGTCGCGCGAGATCATCGCGTGCGAGCTGCCGACCGCCACGGCGAGCCCGTCGACCCCGGTCGCCTGGACGAACGCGGCGGCCTCGGCCGGATCGGTGCGGACGCCCGGTGCGTGCGCGCCGTCCTTGCCTCCGATCTCGCCCAGCTCGGCCTCGACCCACACGCCGCGCTCGTGCGCCTCGACCACCATCCGCACGGTGCGGGCGACGTTCTCGTCGTACGGCGAGGTGGCCGCGTCGAACATCACCGACGTGAAGCCGAGCCCGAGCGCCTCCCGCACGAGCTCCTCGCTCTCGGCGTGGTCGAGGTGCAGGGCGACGTCGACGTCCGCGTCCTCGGCGATGCGCCGGGTCGCGAGCGCGACGGGGGCGAGGCCGCCGTGGTACCTCGCGGCGTTCTCGGAGATCTGCAGGACGACGGGAGACCCCGCCCGCTCGGCGCCCGCGGCGATCGCCTCGGCGTGCTCGAGCTGGATCACGTTGAAGGCCGGCACGACGCGGCGCGCGTCGAGGATCCGGTCCGTGGTGACGAGTGGCATGTTCCTCCGGGGATGACGGTCAGGCGATGATGAGCTCGGGGCCGGCGGCGCGGATCTCCTCGGCGATCTCCTCGGGCGCCCCCCGATCCGTGACGACCACGTCGAACTCCTCGAGCCCGGCGTAGTGACAGAACGATTCGCGTCCCAGTTTGGTGGATGTCACGGCGAGGACGCGGAAGCGCGACGCATTCACGAGGGCCGATTTGAGCGCGGCCTCCTCCGGCACGGTCGTCGAGGCGCCCCGCGCGGAGACGCCGTTCGCGCCGATCACGGCGACGTCGGCGCCGAGCCGCGTCAGCCGCTGCCACGCCCACAGGTCCACGACGCCGTGCGTGACGTGGCGCACGCGGCCGGGCAGCGCGAACACCGACAGGCGCTCGCGCGCGACGAGCAGGGGGAGGGCAGGGACGTTGTTGGTCACCACGGTCAGCTCGCGGTCGGGGAACGACTCGGCGAGCACGTGCGTCGTCGAACCGGAGTCGAGCATGACGACGCCGTCGGCGGGGAGCAGATCGATCACGCGTCGGGCGATCGCGAGCTTCTCCTCGCGCTCGCGCTCGTTGCGAGGCCCGAGCGCCGTCTCGAACGGCTCGGGGTCGAGCAGCTGCGCGCCGCCCCTGTGCCGCGCGACGAGTCCCTGCCGCTCGAGCACCGAGAGATCGCGGCGGATGGTCTCGGTCGCCACCTCGAGCCGCTCCGACAGGTCGGCGATCGTGACCGTGCCGTCGCCGTCGCGCGCGAGGCGGACGATCTCGCTCTGGCGTTCGGCGGGGTACACGTCGCTCCTTCGCGATCGGTCTGTCGGGCGCGGCCGGCGGTCCGGCATCCCTTGAATTGTGGCCCGCGCGGAATCCCGTCGCAACACGAACACACATAAATTCAGCCCGTTTCGGTCACAAAGCCACAGCGACTCTTGTGAATCGCGTCAGATTCGGGCATCGTGTTGACCGCTCGGATGCCGGAGTCGCACATCCGGTCATGCCAACAGGTCAACGAAGACGAAAGGGCACACCATGACACAGCACGCGAACCGCCGCCGGATCGGCGCGGGAGTCGCCGTCCTCGGCGTCGGCACGCTCCTGGCCAGCTGCGCCGGCGCGGGCGGAGGCGGGGGTGGGGGCGAGGGAGGCACGACGACGCTGACTCTCGCCACCGTGAACAACCCGCAGATGGCTGACATGCAGGAGCTGGCCGACAAGTTCCACGAGGAGCACGAGGACATCAAGGTCAAGTTCGTCCAGATGGAGGAGAACGACCTGCGCGACAAGGTCACGACCGACATCTCGACGGGCGGCGGCCAGTACGACATCATGACGATCGGATCCTACGAGGCGCCGATCTGGGGAGCGAACGGATGGCTGACCGACCTCACCGAGTACGCGAACTCGGCCGAAGACTACGACGTCGATGACCTGATGCCGCCGGTGCGCGAGCTGCTTACCGTCGATGACAGCCTCTACGCGGTTCCCTTCTACGCCGAGTCCTCCTTCCTCATGTACAACAAGGAGATCATCGAGAAGGCGGGGCTCGAGGTCCCGGAGAACCCGACATGGGAGCAGGTCGCCGACATGGCCCGCGAGGTCGACGACGGCGATACGACGGGCATCTGCCTGCGCGGCAAGCCGGGCTGGGGCGAGATGTTCGGCCCGCTGACGACGATCGTCCAGACGTTCGGCGGCAACTGGTACGACGAGGACTGGAACGCCCAGGTCGATGCTGAGGGTTTCTCTAAGGCCATCCAGTTCTACACAGACCTCGTCTCCGACGCCGGTCAGAGCGACCCCGTCTCGTTCGGATTCACCGAGTGCCTGAACCAGTTCACCCAGGGCAAGACGGCGTTCTGGTATGACGCGACGAGCGCGGCCGGATCGGTCGAGTCGCCCGACCTCAGCGACGTCGCCGGCAAGGTCGGCTACGTGCACGCCCCGACGGTCGAGACCGAGGAGTCGGGCTGGCTGTGGGCGTGGAACCTCGCGATCCCCGAGTCGTCCGAGAAGAAGGACGCCGCGTGGGAGTTCATCCAGTGGGCCACGAGCAAGGAGTACATCGAGCTCGTGGGCAACGAGCTCGGCTGGAGTCGTGTTCCGCCGGGTTCCCGAGAGTCGACGTACGAGATCCCCGAGTACCAGGATGAAGCCGGATCCTTCGCCGGCCTCACGCACGACATCATGATGGCGGTCGATCCGGAGCAGCCCGGGGTCGACCCGCAGCCCTGGACCGGCATCCAGTACGTGACGATCCCGGAGTTCCAGGACGTCGGGAACCAGGTGTCGCAGGAGATCGCGGAGGTCCTCGCGGGCCGCGCCAGCGTCGATGAGGCGCTCGCGGCCGGTCAGAAGATCGCGCAGAAGGCGGGCGACGCGCAGAAGGAGTAGCGCTCACCCACCTGGGGCGGGCCCGCTCAACTCGGGCCCGCCCCATCCCCGACATCCGTTCTGATCCTTCCGAGGAGGCCTGATGGCCATCGCCGATTCGTCGACCCGGCTCCTGGTCACGGCACCAGAGTCCGGGGCTCGTCGCAGGAAGAAGGCGCCGAAGGTGCCGTTGACACCGCGTGAGCGAACCAGTCTCCGTCTTGCGCGTGCCCTGCTCTGGCCAGCCCTGATCGTCGCCATCGTCATCACCCAAGTCCCGTTCCTTGTCACGATCTACTACTCATTCCAGACGTGGAACCTCCAGCGGCCGAACGACCAGGGCTTCGCGGGGTTCGACAACTACGTCACGGTCCTGACGAGCGGCGAGTTCTTCAGTTCCCTGTGGGCGACCGTGCTCATCGTCGGCGTCAGCGCCGTGATCTCGCTGGTGGGGGGTCTGCTGCTGGCGATGCTGCTGGACCGGAAGTTCTTCGGGCGGGGCCTGGCGCGCACCCTGCTGATCACGCCGTTCCTCATGATGCCGGCCGCGTCGGCGCTCATCTGGAAGTGGTCGATGCTCGACAACGATGCGGGCATGGTCAACTGGGCACTCGGCTTCCTCGGGATCGATCCGATCTCGTGGAACACTCAGCTTCCGATCCTCACCGTGATCATCACGCTGGCGTGGCAGTACACGCCGTTCATGATGCTCATCCTCCTGGCCGGCCTCCAGAGCCAGCAGCAGGACGTCCTCGAGGCCGCATCGGTCGACGGGGCGGGATCGGTGCGCACCTTCTTCGCGATGACGCTCCCGCACCTGCGGCAGTACGTCGAGCTGGCCGTGTTGCTCGGCGTGATCCTCATGCTCCAGGTGTTCGACCCCGTCGCGATCATGACCCGCGGCACCGGGGGAACCAAGACGATGGCCTACCTGCTGTACGAGCGGGCGTTCATCGGTCTCAATATCGGCGAGGCCGCGGCGTACGGCGTGCTGACCGTGATCATCACGATCATCGTCGCCACGATCGCGCTGCGCACGCTGTTCAAGATGTTCAAGGTGGAAGGAGACCTGCGATGAGCACGGCAGTCGTCCCTCGCGGGGGCCGCACCCGCAAGCGCGTCGTCGGGAGCATCCTGACGATCATCACCTGGATCGTCACGCTCGCGTTCTTCTTCCCGATCGCGTGGATGGTGTTCACCGCATTCAAGCCGGAGCGCGATGCGTCGACCAACCCGCCCACGTTCCTGACCGACTTCACGCTCGACAACTTCGCGCGCGTCTTCAACACGGGGTTCACGAACTTCCTCATCAACTCGCTCTCCGCTTCGGTGATGTCCACGATCATCGTCATGCTGCTGGCGTTCCCCGCAGCGTACGGTCTGTCGATCCGCCCGATCGTGCGCTCCACCGACGCGCTGTTCTTCTTCATCTCGACGAAGTTCCTGCCCCTGGCCGCCGCGAGCATCCCGCTCTACCTGCTCCTGCAGAACCTCGGGCTGCTTGACAACGTCAGCGCGCTGACCATCCTCTACCTCGGGATGAACCTCCCGCTGGCGGTGTGGATGATGCGCTCGTTCCTCATGGAGGTGCCGCGCGAGATCATCGAAGCGGCGCAGGTCGACGGGGCGAAGTTCTCCACGGAGATGCTTCGGATCGTCCTGCCGCTCGTCGCGCCAGGCATGGCGGCGGCCGCGCTGATCTGCTTCATCTTCGCCTGGAACGAGTACTTCCTCGCGAATCTGCTCACCTCGACCGTCGCCCGCACGGCGCCGCCGGCGCTCGGCAGCTTCGTCGACGGCCGCGGACAGTTCCTCGCGATTCTCAGCGCAGCGGCGACGCTCGCGGTGCTGCCCGTGATCATCGCGGGCTGGGTCGCCCAGAAGCGCCTCGTCCGCGGCCTCGCGATGGGAGCGATCAAGTAGACATGGCCGGGTCCCTCTTCGTCGGCGTCGACGCCGGTCAGACGACGGTGAAGGCCGTCGTCCACGACGACCGGCTCCGGCCCGTCGCGATCGGCCGCCGCGCGAGCCCGGTGCACCAGCCGGCGCCGCGGTTCGCCGAGAGGAGCCAGGACGAGCTCTGGGCGAGCGCCGCCGGCGCGATCGCGGACGCCGCGGCTCAGGTCGACGCGTCGCGGATCGCGGCAGTGGGGATCAGCGGTCACGGCGACGGGCTGCACCTCGTCGACGCCGAGGGGAGGGCCGCTTCCCCGGCGATCACGGCGATGGACGGGCGAGCGCACCGGGAGTGGCAGCGGATCACGGGCGACGCCGGCGGCGCGGAGACGATCCTGGAGGTCTCGGGCCAGCAGGCCCCGGTGGGTGGCGCCGGCCCCCTCCTCGCCTGGCTGCGCGCGCACGAGCCGGAGACGATCGATCGAGCGTCGCACCTGCTGTGGTGCAAGGACGTCCTGCGGCTGCGCCTCGTCGGCGGCTCCGCCGAGACCGACCTGTCGGACGCGACGGCGTCGTTCCTCGACATGCGCACGGGCGAGTGGAGCCGCGAGGTCCTCGACGCGTACGACCTCGGCTGGGCGGAGCGTCTCCTCCCGCGGCTGCGCCGATCCGCCGACATCGCCGGCACGGTCACGGCGGAGGCGGCCGCCGAGACGGGGCTGGCGGAGGGCACGCCCGTCGTCGTCGGTCTGCACGACGTGCAGGCATCGGCCATCGGATCGGCGGCTCTCGTGCCGGGCAGGCTCTCGCTCGTCGCCGGCTCGTTCAGCACGAACGGGGTCACGACGACGGGGGACGCGGTCGATCCGCGCTGGCAGTGCCGCGTCTCGATCCGGCCCGATCTGCGGGTCGCGATGTCGACGTCGCCGACGGCATCGCCCGCCCTCGAGTGGGCCGTGCGGCTCCTCGGCGGCGGTCCGGGCGCGCGCGACGCGCTCTTCGCCGAGGCCGCGGCGCTCGACCCGCGCGCCGACGTGCCCGCCCTCCTGCCGTACGTGCTCGGCTCGCCGCTGGGCGAGGCCCCGACTGCGGCCCTCGCCGGCGTGCGCGGGGCCCACGAGCGCGCCCACGTCTTCCGCGGCGTGCTCGAGGGGATCGTGTACATGCACGTGTGGCACACGCGTGCCCTGGCGTCGCGCTACGCGTGGGAGGGGCCGATCCGGCTCGGCGGGGGCATCTCCCGCTCGCCCCTGTACGTGCAGATGGTCGCCGACGCGATGGGCGAGCCGATCAGCGTCGTGCGCGGCGACGAGGTCGGGGCGTTCGGCGCCGCGGCGGTCGCGGCGCTCGGCACGGGGCGCTTCTCGTCGATCGACGAGGCGCAGGAGCTCGTGGAGCTGGCGGACCCCGTCGCGCCGAGGCCCGACCTGCGCGCCCACTGGGACGAGAGGATCGCGCGCCTCGACGCGCTCGCCGACAGCCTGGGCCCGTGGTGGGAGGCGCGCGCATCATGACGACGAGGGCCACGACCACCGCGCGCCACGACGACATCCGCGAGCGTCTGGGCAGGGCGCAGCGCGTGCACGTGGCCGATCTCGCCGCCCGGTTCGAGGTGTCGGAGGAGACGATCCGCCGCGACCTCCTCGCCCTCGAGCGGGAGGGCGCGGCCGTGCGGGTGCACGGGGGCGCCATCGCGCCGGCGGCGACGGTCGAGGCCGACCCGGCGCGCGTCTCGCCGGGCGACGTGCTCGTCGAGGCGGCACTGAGCGAGCTGCCGGAGGCGGGGAGCGTCCTGATCGGGTCGGGACCGGTCTCGCGCGCGCTCGCCGAGGCGCTGCCCGATCGCGCCGACCGCACGATCATCACGTCCTCCGTCGACATCGCGCAGCTCGCGGCCGTGAAGGCACGCACGATCGTCTACAACCTCGGCGGATCGGTGCGGCGGAGCGTGCGCGGCGGCGACGCCCAGTTCGGGCCATGGACGAACGAGCTGATGGCCGATCTGCGGGTCGACTCCGCCGTCGTCGAGACGGGCGCGCTGGGGTCAGACGGGGCGGTCATCGCCGAGACCCCGCAGCTGGCGGAGCAGATCCGTCTCGTCCTGCAGACCGCCGATCGCCTCGTCCTCGTCGTGACGGGCTCGCTGTGCGACGACGGTCTCGTCGCCGCCGCGAACGTTGCCGACTTCGACATCGTCGTCGCGCGCGAGGGACTGCCGGGTATCGTCGCCGCTCGAGCCGACGAGGGCGGAGTCCGCGTGATCGTCCCGGAGCCGGCGACATGAGCTCGCAGGAGGCTCCCGTGCCGATCGTGACCGTGACGCTCGCCCCGGCGATCGACCTGACGTACCGGATCGACGCGGTCGTCCCCGGCGCCGTGAACCGCGCGTCATCGGCGACGCGGGAGCTGAGCGGGAAGGGCGTGAACGTCTCGCACGCCGTGGCGGCCTCCGGCGTGCGCACGCGCGCGGTGCTGCCGATGGGCGAGGCCGACGCGGGGGAGGCCGGCGAGGAGTGGCTGCGGCCCGTGGCGGCGCACGCGCGGACGCGGGTGAACGTTACGATGGCGACGGCCGACGGCGTGACCACCAAGCTCAACGCGCCGACGAGCCCGCTCACGCGGGGCGAGGTCGCGCAGGTGATCGAGGCCGCGGTCTCGGAGACGCGCGCGATCGGCGCGGGATGGATCGTCGTCGCCGGCTCCGTCCCTCCGCTCGCTCGGGGCGGGCCGGTCGACCTCCTCGACGTGCTCGCCGAGCTGCGCGCCGCGACCGATGCGCGGATCGCCGTCGACACGAGCGGGGCGGCGCTGGAGCGGGTGGTCGCGGACGGCCTCGCCGACGTGGCGCTCGTCAAGCCGAACACGCACGAGCTCGCCGCCGCGACGGGCGCGCCGCTCACGACGATCGGCGAGGTCGTGGCGGCCGCACGGGAGCTCGTCGGGCGCGGCTGCGAGACCGTGTACGTCTCGATGGGGGAGGACGGCGCGCTCGCCGTGACGCGCGACGGATCGTGGTGGGCGCGTGCCGCGGCTCCCGCTGTCCTGAACGCGACCGGGGCGGGGGATGCCTCGCTCGCGGGGTTCCTCGTCTCCGGAGGGGCGGACGACGTGGCCGCGGCGATCGCGGGCGCCGCGTCGTACGGGGCGCTCTCCGTCTCGCAGCCCGGCACCCTCCTGCGCGACCTGGACCAGGCGCCGCCTGCCGAGGTCGTCGAGGACCCCGATCCGGCGACCCCCCTCGCCGACCCCGCCCCCTGAGCACCCCTCCTCGCGGACGACCCGTTCCGGTGCGGGAAACTGCTCTGAGAAGCCGGATCTGGGACACTTTGTCGCACCGGAACGGGTCGTTCCCCGGTGGTCAGGGGGGCGGCGGAGTGCTCGCGCGATCGATCAGGCGCATGGGGAGCAGCTCGTGCGCGCGGACCGGATCGTCCGGGGCCTCGAAGCGCTCCAGGGCGCGCGCGGCGGCCAGCCGGCCGAGCTGATCGGGGTCCTGGGCCATCACCGTGACGGCAGGGGTGAGCGCGTGCGCCATCGGGAAGTCGCCGATGCCCACGAACGCGAGCCCGGCAGTCTGGAGCGCGTCGAACGCGGCCATCGTGACGCGGGCGTTCGCGATCACGGCGGCCGTCGGCGGGTCGGCCGCCACGAGGAGCGACCGGATCGCCCCCGCAGCGCTCTCCGGACTCCCGGCATCTCCCGAGACGAGCGCGGGGTCCGGGGTGATCCCCGCATCGCGCAGGCCGAGCTCCCACCCCTCCGTCCGCCTCGCCGTGCTCGGCGGGTGCACGCGGTCGGCGAGGAACGCGATCCGCCGGTGCCCCCGTGAGACGAGATGCGCAACGGCCTCGCGCGTCCCGGCGACGTCGTCCTCGCGCAGCTCGTCGGCCGAGACGCCGACGGCCGTGCGGTCGACGATCACGATCGGCGTGTGCTCGAGCCAGGGCGCCATCCACGACTGGTCCGACGACGCCGGCGCCACGATGAGCCCCATCAGCTGGGCCTTCAGCAGCGCCTCGATCCCCTCCCGCTCGCGCGCGGGATCGACGCCGATGCTCGTGACGAGCGTGGTCACGCCCGCGGCGGCGCACACGGTGTCGACGGCGCGCACGATCGCGGAGAAGAACGGGTCCCCCAGGTCGGGGACGGCGACGCCGACCGTGCGGGAGCGGCCGTGGCGGAAGGTCCGCGCGAGCACGTTCGGGACGTAGCCGACCTCGCGCATCGCGTCCTCGACGCGCTCGCGCGTCTCATCGCGGACGTGCGGATCCGCGTTGAAGACGCGAGAGACGGTCTTGGCGCTCACGCCCGCTCGCTCGGCGACATCCTGCATGGTCGGCATCGACGCACACCTTATCGCGGGGCGGCGGAGCGATCCCGCGCGGCGAGCTCCTCGTCGATGACGGACGCGAGCTCCGCGGCGCGCACCGCGGCGACCTCGGTGAGCCGCCGTTCGCGCTCCTCGGAGGATGTCGAGAGGCAGTCCTTCCACAGCGAGCGGCCGGCCATCGCGCCCGCGCTGCCGTGGCGGACGGCGGTGCGCACCTGCTCGACGAACGTCGCGTGGTCGACGCCGGCCGACAGCACGGCCCACGGCACGCCCTCCGCGGCACGGTGCACGGCGCGCGACGCGTCGGCCGATCCGGGGTACGGGATCTTCAGGACCTTCACCCCCTGCGCGACGCACAGGCGGGTCGCCTCCTCGATGAGGCCGGGGAACGCCGCGGCGTACTCCTCGTCGCTCTCGCCGGGGAGACGGTACGTGAGGATCTCGACGATCAGGAGCACGCCCTCCGCGTCGGCCGCGCGCGCGAGGTCCCCGATCGCCGCGACCACCTCGTCCTCGGCGGCGCCGCGGTCGGGCCGGAGGTAGAAGAGCATCTTCGCCGCGTCGCCGCCGAGATCGCGCACGCGCCGGGGCGACATCCCGTCGATGAACCGGGTGCGCCGCAGCCCGTCCTCGGTCTCGGCGTACCCGCTCTGGTCGAGCGCGACGACGAGGCCGGTCTCCGGCGCCAGGACGGCGTCGTCGACGATGTCGGGCAGCGCCGTCTCCGGATCCAGCAGGATCGCCGGCGCGCGGTTGCCGAGGTGGCGCACGAGGTCGGCCTTCGCCGCGGCGAGGCCGGCGCGATCGACGGACTGCGGGTCGTCGGTCATGACCTTCTTCATGCTGTTGCGCTGATCGGCCGCGACGATCAGCATGCCGCCGGCCGGCGTCGTCAGGCGCGAGAGCGCGCGGCGCTCGAGGGTGGTGAGGGTGTTCATCTGTCTCCTTCTGTGGGACGTCGGGGGCGCGGTCGGGGCGAGCGCGTCGCGCGCGAGGAGCACGGCGCCGTAAGCCGTGTCCTGCTCGCGATCGCTCACCCGGAGGTCGGGGAGGACGGCGGACCTGGCGCGGCGGACGCTGCGCAGCGACGACCACCCTCCGGTCAGCCGCGAGGAGGTCGCCGAGGGCAGCTCGCGGTCGATCGCCTGGACGAGGAGGCGGATCTCGTCGTTGCTGTGGCGCAGGATCGACTCGAACACGGCGGCGGGGGAGACGCCGTCGGAGAGGATCGCGAGCCGCAGGCTCCCGTCGTCGTTGCGGGCGCCCGAGGTCTCGACGGCGGGGAGCTCATCCGGCAGGGCCATCACCTCGGCATCGAGCGCGTCGCGCGCCGCCGCGTCGGCGATCCCGAACATCCGCAGCGCGCGGCGCAGCAGCAGACCCGTCTTCACGCCGGCGACGAGCGCCCAGCGGCCGGGGACGACGTGGGGGACGACGTCGATCAGGTGCGCGGCGAGCCGCGCGCGGGCCGGTCGATCGAGCGGGGTCTCGAGCACACGGAGGAGCACCTCGGCCGTCCCGAAGGAGACGTCGTAGCGATCGGCGGCGAGGCCGGCGCTCGCCGCGGCGACGAGGTGGTCGTGGCCGGCGACCGTGACGACCGCGCCGCGGAACGCGTCGGGGACCCATGCCGCGTCGGCCCTGCCGGCCGGGACGCCGGCCGCGACGACGGGCGGGAGGAGCGTCTCGTCGGCGCCGAGGTGCTCGAGCATCTCGGGCCAGGCGGCGCCCGTGTCCTGGTCGATCAGCCCGGTCCGCCCGAGCAGGGAGCGCTCGGCGACGAGGTCGGCGCCCAGGAGGCGCGCGGCCCATTCGGGGACGCTCGAGAAGCGCGCGCCGGCGAGGGGGACGCCCTCGGCGCGGCGGAGGGCGATCTTCGTCGTCGTGACCTGCACGCCGAGCGGGATGCCCGTCCTCCCGGCGAACTCGTCGGCGATCCCGGCGGGGACCAGCGCGAGCTCCTCCCGCCCGCGCGGGTCGAACCACGCCGGGGCCGGGGCGAGGGGCGCCCCGGACGGACCGACGAGGAACCCGGACTCTCCCATGCCCGTCGTCGCGATCGCGGACACGCGCTCGCCGCGCTCGCGCAGCCGCTCGTCCGCGCGGACGAGGAGGCGCTCGAGCGCGGCGCGGGGGGCGGACGAGTCGAGGTCGGTCGCGTCCCCGGAGGTCGTCCACGGGGTCGGGACCTGCTCGCGCAGCACCTCGCGCTCCGGGTCGTCGGCGCGGGCGACGAGCACCTTGATCCCGGTGCTGCCGACGTCGATCCCGGCGACGAGCGTCATGTCGGCACCGAGCCGTCGTGCCATGTCATCGATGTCATGGCGACCGACGGGCGAGGGGAAGCGGGGCGCACGGGCTCAGATCTCCTGATCCGTGGGGAGGATCACGACGTCGCGGAGCGTGACGTGGCGCGGGCGGGTGAGCATGAACGCGATCGTCTCGGCGACGTCCTCCGACGTGACGCCGGTGCGATCGGCGACCTTCTCCGCCACGCGGTCCTCGCCCTCCGCGTAGCCCCACAGCTCGTTGAGGACGACGCCGGGCGCGATCGCGCCCATCCGCACTCCCGTGCCGACGAGCTGGCGCCGGACGGAGTGGGTGAACGCCTGCATCGCGTGCTTGGTCGGGGAGTAGACGGGCTCCCAGGGGATGTCGGCGTGGCCGGCGACCGAGCTCGTCACCACGATGTCGCCCTCGCCCTGCGCGACGAGGTGGGGGAGCACACCGCGCACGGTGACCATCGCGCCGGTGACGTTGGCGCTGACCGTGCGCTCGATGTCCTCGAAGCTCGCGTCGAGGAAGCTCCCTCCGAGGTAGAGGCCGGCGTTGGCGAGCACGATGTCCAGCCGGCCGAAGCGCTCCGTCGCCGTGCGCACGGCGCGCTCGATCGTCCCCGGGTCGGCCACGTCGCCGGCGACGACGGCGCACTCCGCCTCCAGGGAGGCGGCGACCGGCTCGAGGCGCTCGGCGGATCGCCCGACGAGCACGGTCCGCACCCCCTGCGCCGACAGCGCTCGCGCGGAGGCGCGGCCGATGCCGGAGCTCGCTCCGGTGATGAGGGCGACGTGTCGCTCGAGCGTCATGAGGGGCCTTTCGTCGGTTCGGGGAGGGGGCCCGGTGGGCGCCGCGTGCGAGACGGACGACGCCCACCGGGGTCTGGTGTCAGCAGGACGACTGGTACACCGCGTCGGCGGCGTCGCCGTCGATGTTGTCCTGCGTGATGACCGTGAAGCCGGTCTCGATCTCCTTGGTCGTCTCCTCGCCCTTCAGCGCGGCGACGGCCTGCTCGACGGCCTGCTCGCCGATCGAGGCCGGCTCCTGCGCGACGAGCGCCTGGACGACGCCGCCTCGCAGCTGCTCGACCTGGGCGGGACCGGCGTCGAAGCCGACGACGGTCACGTCCTCGCTGCCCGACTGCTGCACGCCAGTGGCCGTGCCCTCGGCGGCGAAGAGGTTCGCGGCGAAGATGCCGACGAGGTCCTTGTCGCGCTGCAGCGCCGCCGTGACGATGCGCGCGGCCTCGTCTGGCTGGTTGTGGCTGTACTCGATCCCGACGAACTCGAACTTGTCGTTCTTCGCCGCGGCCTCCTCGAAGCCCTGGGCGCGCTGGTCGGACGTCGTGATGCCGGGATCGATCGAGACGACGAGGACCTTGCCGCCCTCGGGGTGCGCCTCCTCGATCGCCGCGAAGGCCGCCTCGCCGCCCCCGATGTTGTCGGACGCGATCGCCGAGGCGGCGAAGGAGGGGTCCTCCACCGTCGTGTCGACGAGGACGACCTCCATGCCGGAGTCGGCGGCCGCCTGGATCGGCGCCTGCATGGCCGACGCATCGGTCGCGGCGACCATCAGCGCGTCCGGCTGCGACGCGACGACCGAGTCGATCAGCGGGCGCTGCAGGGCGGGGTCGAACTGCTTGGCGCCCTGGGTCTTGACCGTGACGCCGAGCTCCTCGGCCTTCGCCTCCATCCCGCACTGCATGGAGATGTAGAACTCGTCGCCGGCGACGCCCTGGACGAAGGCCAGGTTGTAGTCGCCGTCGCCTCCGCCCCCTCCGCCGTCGTCTCCTGCGGCGCATCCGGCGAGGGCGAGGGCGCCGACGGCGCCGATCGCGGTGAGGGAAACTGCTCTGGACCACTTCATCGTGTTCTCCTGGTGTTGGGGGACTGCACTCGGGAAGGTGGGCGCCCCGAGGGGCGTCCGTGGGGTCAGCCGCGTCGTCTGGCGAACAGGTGCTTCCAGACGCTGGTGTCGCCGCCGCGGGAGGCCTGCGCCCGGCGCACCTGGTCGACGTAGACCGCGGCGATGAGGACCGCTCCGACGGCGACCTGCTGCCAGAAGGGCTGCACGCCGAGGATCACGAAGCCGTTCTGCAGCACGGCGGGGATGAACAGGCCGACGATCGAGCCGACGATCGTCCCGATCCCGCCGAACAGCGAGGTGCCGCCGATCACGACGGCCGTGATGACGTTGAGGTTCGTCTCCGTCTGGCCGGCGATCGCCGTCGTCGAGAACTGCGCGAGCGACATGATCCCCGCGAGCCCCGCCAGCCCGCCCGTGAGGGCGTAGACGGCGATGAGGCGCCGGTCGACCTTGACGCCCACGCGCCTGGCCGACTCCTCGTTCGAGCCGACGGCGTACGTGTGCAGGCCGAAGCGGGTGCGGTGCAGCACGACCGCGCCGACGAGGATCACGACGAGCGCGATGACGGAGATGATCGGGAT
This sequence comes from Microbacterium sp., assembly GCA_052092505.1. Taxonomy (GTDB): domain Bacteria; phylum Actinomycetota; class Actinomycetes; order Actinomycetales; family Microbacteriaceae; genus Microbacterium. Next base: position 20,052 of record JBQDDT010000024.1, read on the forward strand.
GGTGCCGAAGATGTTGCCGTAGCCGATCGAGGTCGTCAGCACGGTCGGGACCTCGCGGATGTCGACGCCGCCCGTGAGGATCTGGGCGAGGCCGAGCGCGATCCCCATCGTGCCGAGGGTGACGATGAGCGGCGGCACCTTGAGCTTGGCGATCACGAAGCCGTTGAAGAAGCCCCAGAACAGGCCGGACGCGATCGCGACGACGATGCCGGCGAACGCCGTGCCCCAGCCGTCGCCGCCGATCGTGCGCATGACGATCGCGGCCATCACCCCCGAGAAGACGAGGACCGATCCGATCGACAGGTCGATGCCCGCCGTGATGATCACGAACGTCATGCCGACGGCGAGGACGGCGAGGATCGACGCGTTCTGGATGATGAGGCGCACGTTGCCCCAGTGCGGGAACGTGCTGGGCGCGAGCAGCGAGAAGATGACGATGATCGCGATGAGCACGATCAGGATCTGCAGCCACTGCGTGCGGGCGAGGCGGGCGAGGAGGGTCTCCTTGGCGTCGACACCCGCGATCGCGGTGGTCTCCGGACCCATGCCGGCGGTGTTCACGCTCATGCTGCGGCTCCTCCCGCGTTCGCGCCGGTCATGAGCCCGACGAGCTCCTCCATGCTGGTCTGCTTCGCGTCGACCGTCGCGACGCGATGACCGAGGCGCAGCACCTGGATCCGGTCGGAGACCTCCATCACGTGCGGCATCGAGTGGCTGATGAACACGACGGCGATCCCCGTCTCGCTCACACGGCGGATGAGGTCGAGCACGTTCTTCGTCTGGCGGACGCCGAGAGCCGCGGTCGGTTCGTCGAGGAAGACGAGCTTCTTCGCCCAGTGCACCGCGCGGGCGATCGCGACCGCCTGGCGCTGGCCGCCCGACATCGCGCCGACCGGGTTCGTCAGCGAGCGCACCGTCGCCCCGAGGACGTCGAAGGCCTCCCGCGACTGGCGCCGCATCTCGGCGTGGTTCATGAACCCGAGGCCGCCGGCGAGGCCGCCGCGCATGATCTCGCGGCCGAGGTACATGTTCTGCACGGGGTTGAGGTGCGGGGCGAGGGCGAGGTCCTGGTGGACCGTCTCGATGCCGAGCGCGCTCGCCGCGGCGGGCGTCGAGAGATCCACTTGGCGGCCCTCGAACTCGATCGTGCCGGAGTCGACGGCGAGGTTTCCGCTGAGGGCCTTCACGAGCGTCGACTTGCCGGCGCCGTTGTCACCGATCAGCGCGGTCACCTCTCCGGGATGCACCTCGAAGTCGACATCGTCGAGAGCGCGCACGTGGCCGAACTGGCGGTTCAGTCCGCGCGCCTTCAGAACGGGGGTGGTCATGGGTTCCTTCCGATCAGGCGACGTCGGTGTCGCCGAGGGTGCGTGGCCAGCCGGCTCCCGGCCGGTGGACGATCAGGTCGGCGCCCTCGCCCTCGACCCGCCACGGGCCGAAGGCCGATGGCACGGCGCGGACGTCGCCGCTGGCGAGGCGGGCAGTCGCCCCGCCGGCCCCGCGCAGCTCGGTCTCCGCGAGCGCGAGCACGATGGCGAAGCCCGCGGAGAGCTCCGCTCCGGAGCCCGCGCGGTCGAGCCGGAAGTACGGGTCGGCGGCCGGGGGGAGGAGGCGCCTGACCCCCGACGCCGGGGCGTCGAGGTCGCTGCGCCGGACGAGGGCGTCGACGTCGGTGAGGGGCTCCGTCGAGACGGAGCGCATCGCCGTGTCGAACCCGAGGTCGAGGTGGGACTCCTCGCGGGTCGACGTCGTGATCGACCACTCGAGCAGGAGCGAGAAGTCGGTCGGCTCCTGCACCTCGGCGACGAAGATCCCCGAGTCGATCGCGTGCACGGTGCCGGCGGGCACGAGCACGCCCATCCCGCGGGACGCTTCGATCCGGTTCATGCGCGAGAGCATCCACTCGGCGTCCTGCGCGTCGCGGCGGCGGTCGAGCTCGTCGGGGTCGACCGCCTCGCTCCAGCCGAGGTGCAGCGCCGATCCCGGCTCGGCGTCGAGCACGAGCCACGACTCGGTCTTGCCGTAGGGGCAGTCGAGGTGGGAGCGGGCGAACCCGCGCTGCGGGTGGACGTGGACGGGGAGGCGCTGGCGGGCGTCGAGGAGCTTCACGAGCACCCCGGTGTCGCCGGGGCGGGAGGCGGCGGCGTGGTCCGGCCCGATCCACGCGGCGGGGTCAGCCGCGACGAGGTCGCGCAGCAGCTAGCCCTCGGTCGTGCGCGCGAGGCCGATCGCGTCCTCGCCGGCGCGGGTGACGGTCGCGCCGAGCCACTCC
>JBQDDT010000025.1:0-18271 GCA_052092505.1 Microbacterium sp.
CTATCCGGCGCCCCGACTGCACCCCACCCTCACCCGCGAGATGCACCGAAACTCGCGAGATGCACCGAAATTCCGACGCATCCCGCTGGCTCCCGTGCATCTCGCGTGCTCGGCGACGGCACGGGGTCGCTGTGGCACGCTGACGGAGTGAGCACGCAGCCCGACGCAGACGGCCGTCCCTCGAGCGCCTCGGGTGCGCCCGCGCCGGCGGAGGGGCCCTCGCGAGCGCGGCTCTGGTGGGAGCTCGGGATCGTCGTCGCGCTGACGCTCGGCCAGTCGGCGCTGTACTCGCTCCTCTCCCTCCTGCAGGCCCTCACCCGCGGCCCGATCTCGGACCAGCAGGCCTCGCTCAACCCCTCGCGCGCCCCGGAGCCGGTGTGGGACGCGGTCTATCGGATCCTCGACGTCTTCTTCGACCTCTGCCTCGTCGCCCTCGTGCTCTACCTGCTCTGGGAGCCCGCCAGGAGCGCCTTCTCCCGCGTCGGGCTCACTCTCTCGCGGTGGTGGCGCGATGTCGGGCTCGCCCTCGGCCTCGTCGCGGCGATCGGCATCCCCGGCCTCGCCCTGTATGCCGCGAGTCGCATGCTCGGGATCACGGTCGAGGTCCAGGCCGCGACCCTCGACGCCGCCTGGTGGACGATCCCGCTCCTCGTCCTCTCGGCCGTGCGCGCCGGGCTGCTCGAGGAGGTCATCCTGAACGGCTATCTCGTCACCCGACTCGGTTCGCTCTGGCGGAGGCCGTGGGTCGTGCTCCTCGCCGTCGCCCTGCTGCGCGGCGCCTATCACCTGTACCAGGGACCGGCGATGGCGCTGGGCAACGTCGCGATGGGGCTCGTGTTCGGGTGGTGCTACCTCCGGTGGCGACGGGTGATGCCGCTCGTCATCGCCCACGCGCTGATCGACACGATCGCCTTCGTGGGCTACCCGCTCGCCGCGCCGCTCCTGCCCTGACGAGCGGCGATGCCCGGCGCGCGTAGGGTGGCCCCATGCCCACGCCAGAGTTCATCCTGCGTCTGCGCGAGAAGATCGGGCAGGAGCTCCTCTGGCTCTCGGCCGTCACCGCCGTCGTCGTGCACGACGACGCCGTCCTGCTCGTCGAGCGGGCGGACAACGGGCGGATCACTCCCGTCACCGGCATCGTGGATCCGGGTGAGCAGCCGGCCGTCGCCGCCGTCCGCGAGGTCCTCGAGGAGACGGCGATCACGGCGTCCGCCGAGGCGCTCGTGCGCGTGAACGCGCTCCCGCCCATGGAGCACGCGAACGGAGACCGCGCGCAGTACCTCGACATCGTCTTCCGCTGCCGTTACGTCGCCGGAGAGCCGTTCCCGGCGGACGGCGAGAACGCACGGGCCTGGTGGTGCCCCGTCGCCGCGCTCGACGACGCCGGTCTGGAGGACGAGATGCTCACGCGCGTGCACGCCGCTCTGGATCACTCCGGTCCCGCGCTGTTCGCCGGCGGAGAGGCTCCCGGATCGTGATCGACCACGAAGGCCGCGTGATCCACGTGAGCGCCGTCGTCCTGCGCCACAGAGAGAGCGGGCACGTCCTCGCCGTCCGCAAGCGCGGCACCCGCATGTTCATGCAGCCGGGAGGGAAGCCGGAACCCGGCGAGACGGCGAGGGAGGCGGCTGTCCGCGAGATCGCCGAGGAGCTGACGGTCGCGCTCGACCCGGAGCGGATGACCCTGCTCGGCGTGTTCGACGCGCCGGCCGCGAATGAGAACGGATACGACGTCCGCGGCACCGTGTTCGTGCATCCGCCCGTCGAGGTGACCCGGCCGGCGGCCGAGATCGAGGAGCTGCGGTGGGTCGACATCGACGCTCCCCTCGCCGACGACCTCGCCCCGCTCATGGTCGACCAGATCATCCCCGCCCTGCGTGCCGCGCGCTGAGCGCGCCTTCTGCGGCAGGGCGACGCGATGCGCCCTCGACGCTCGGTACGCTCGATGACGTGAGTGACGACGGGATCCGGGTGGCCGTGTCGGCCGCGATCTTCTCGCTGCGGACGGGAGACGACGGCGCGGACGTCCTGATGCTTCCTCTCGTGCGCCGCACGCGGGAGCCGTTCCGCGGGCGCTGGGCGCTCCCCGGCGGGTGGCTCGGCGCGGAGGAGGGTCTCGACGCCGCGGCCGCGCGCACCCTGTCGGAGACGACCGCCCTCGCACCCAGCTACCTCGAGCAGCTGTACGCGTTCGGCGACGTCGACCGCTCCCCCCATCGGGTCGTGTCCGTCGTGTACTGGGCGCTGCTGCGGCAGGACCACGTCGAGGCCCAGCGCGCCGCCGCCGATGCGCCCGAGAACGTCGAGTGGTTCGACGTCGACGACCTTCCCGCCCTCGCGTTCGATCACAATCGGATCGTGGACTACGCCGTCTGGCGCCTGCGCAACAAGGTCGGCTACAGCCGGATCGCCGCGGGGCTCCTCCCCGACCGCTTCACGCTGACGGAGCTGCGCGAGGTGTACGAGATCGTGCTCGGTCGCCGCCTGGACCCGTCGAACTTCCGCCGGCTGATCGAGACGAGCGAGGCGCTCATCCCCACGGAGGAGTTCCGCACGGGCAGCCACCGCCCCGCGCGCCTGTACCGCTACAGCCTCGAGCTCGACACCGCCGACCGCTCCGCCGTCTGATCGGGGCGGTCACTCGGCGTCGAGGGCGCGGGTGGACGCCACCTGCTCGGCGGCCAGCTCGGCGTAGAGGCCCCCGGCACGCAGCAGCTCGGCGTGCGTGCCGGACTCGACGATCCGCCCGCCGTCGACCACGTGGATGGCGTCAGTATCGATGACCGTCGAGAGCCGATGCGCGACCGAGATGGTCGTCCGCCCCCGCGCGGCGGTCTCCAGCGCGGCCTGGACGATCCGCTCGGAGACGGTGTCGAGAGCACTCGTCGCCTCGTCGAGCAGGAGGACGGGCGGGTCCTTCAGCAGCACCCGCGCGATCGCGATCCGCTGCTTCTCCCCTCCGGAGAGGCGATAGCCTCGCTCGCCGACCAGTGTGTCGTAGCCGTCGTCGAACGCCGCGATGACGTGGTGGATGTTCGCCTGCCGGCACGCCTCCTCGAGCTCGGCGTCCGTCGCCTCCGGTCGTGCGTAGAGGAGGTTCTCGCGCACCGTCGCGTGGAACAGGTACGTCTCCTGCGACACGATGCCCACGTGGTCGATGATCGACGCCTGCTGCAGCTCGCGCACATCTCTCCCCGCGAACAGCACCGTGCCACCCGACGCCTCATGCATCCGCGGCGCGAGATAGAGCACCGTCGTCTTGCCGGCGCCGCTCGGTCCGACGAAGGCGATGCGCTCGCCGGGCCTGGCGACGAAGGAGACGCCGTCGAGCGTCGGCTCCGACGCGTCGGAGGCGTCGGGATAGCGGAAGGTCACGTCTCGGAACTCGACGCGCCCGAGCGGGCCTGGGGCATCCTCCACGCGCCCGGCGTCGTCGCGGTCGACGATCGCCGGCGCCAGATCGAGGTACTCGAAGATGCGCGCGAACAGCGCGGCCGACGTCTGGATCTCCAGCGCGACCCGCATGAGGCTCGTCAGCGGCTGGAGGAGCCGGGCCTGGACGGTCGTGAACGCCACGATCGCCCCCGCCGTGATCGCGCCGGCGCCCCCCGCCAGGAGCAGGCCGGCCACCAGGTAGATCACGGCGGGCACGCTCGAGATGAGCACCCCCACGAGAGCGAAGAAGACCTGGCCGCTCATGGCCTGCCTGACCTGGAGGCGGATCTGGTTCCGGTTCTCCTGCGCGTATCGCTCCGACTCGGCCCGCTGGCGGTTGAATGCCTTCGACAGCATGATCCCCGAGACGCTCAGGGTCTCCTGGGTGATCGACGTCAGCTCGCTCAGCGAGCGCTGCGTCTCGGCGGCGATGCGCGCCCTCACCTGGCCGACGCGACGCTGCACGAGGACGAGGGGCGGCATGACGACCAGGGAGATGAGCGTGAGGCGCCAGTCGATCAGCAGCATCGCGACGAGCGAGGCGATCACCGTGACCGCGTTTCCGAGGATGCTCGTGACCGTGCTCGTGAGCACGCCGGAGACCCCGCCGACGTCGTTCTGCAGGCGCGACTGGATCACGCCCGTCCTCGTGCGCGTGAAGAAGCCGAGCTCCATCGACTGAAGGTGCTCGAACATGCGCACGCGCAGGTCGCCGGTGACGCGGTTGCCGACGTTCGAGGTGAACCAGGTCTGGATCGCGCCCAGCCCCGCCCCGAGCACATAGAGCGCGATCATCCCCGCCACGAGCCAGACGAGGAGGCCGACCCTGACCTCACCGTCCGCGGGGAACAGCGCGTCATCGAAGATGCGCTCGATGACGAGCGGCGGGATCACGCCGACCGCGGCGCCGAGGATGACGAGCGCCGCCATCGTCGCGATCCGGCCGCGGTACGGACGGAAGAGGGCGGCCACGCGCCGGCCGAGGCCGTCGATCCGGGGCGCCAGCGCGTTCTGCTCCCGCTGCGCGCGCTCGTCGACGCCGCGCAGCCCGCCCGCGCCCGGAACGCCCCGACCCATGCTCACGCGCTCAGCCTAGTGAGGGGGACCGACGCGGATCCGCCAGGTGAATTCTCGCCGAACGGGAATGCGCCGGCCGCGAGCGAGGTTACGATGGAGGGCTGCGGACCTCGATCCGCAGCCGTTCACGTCGCGCCTCGTGATCCACGCCGCGCCCGTGCCGTGACCAGCCGTGTTCGTCTCTGCGAGCGGCTACGCCCTTCAGCACACGAGGACCCCATGGCCACCACCACCGGCTCCGTCACCCTCCCACCCACTCGCGACGACGGCATCGATCCGCGCGGCATGCGCGTGATCTGGCTGCTGCTCGTCGCCGCGTTCGTCGCCATCCTGAACGAGACGACGATGGCGATCGCGATCCCCCACCTCAACGAAGACCTCCACCTGCCGCCCGAGCTCGGGCAGTGGATGACGAGCGGCTTCATGCTGACCATGGCCGTGGTCATCCCGACGACCGGGTTCCTCCTGCTCCGCTTCACGACCAGGCAGGTGTTCCTCACGGCGATCTCGGCGTTCGTCGTGGGAACCGCTCTGTGCCTCGTCGCACCGGGGTTCGAGCTGCTGCTGGCCGGCCGCATCGTGCAGGCGGCGGGCACGGGCATCATGATCCCCCTGCTGATGACGACGGTGATGAACGTCGTGCCGGCGCACTCGCGCGGGCGGCTGATGGGCAGGGTCGGACTCGTCATCTCACTCGCACCCGCACTCGGGCCCACGCTGTCCGGCGCGATCCTCGAGTCGCTGAACTGGCGCTGGATCTTCGGGATCATCCTCCCGATCGCCGTGATCGCGCTCCTGCTCGGGGCGAAGTGGATGCTCAACCTCGGCGAGACGACCCACGCGCCGCTCGACGTGCTCTCGATCATCCTGTCGGCCGCCGGGTTCGGCGGTCTCGTCCTCGGCCTGAGCCAGTTCGGTGCGGGTCACGGCGGCGAGACGGCGGACCCGACGGCGGGCTCGTCCGCGCTGCCCTGGGTCATCATCGCGGTCGGCGTCGTCTCCCTCGCGCTGTTCGCCTGGCGCCAGCTCGTCCTGCAGCGCAAGGACGACGCCCTGCTCGACCTGCGCGTCTTCCGGTCGCGGAACTTCTCGCTCTCCGTGCTGATCATGGCAGTCGTCGGGTTCGCGATGTTCGGGACCTTCTCGCTGCTGCCGCTGTATCTGCAGGACGTCGCGGGGCTCAACTCGTTCGAGTCGGGTCTCGTGCTGCTTCCCGGCGCCGTGCTCATGGGCCTTCTCGGGCCGGTCATGGGGCGGATCTACGACGCCCGCGGGCCTCGCACGCTGATGGTGCCCGGCGCGATCCTGATCGCCGCGGCCATGTTCGTGTACTCGACGGCCGGCCAGGACACCCCCGTCGCCCTCCTCGTCGTGGTCCAGATCGCGATGTCGCTGGGGCTCGCCGGGTCGTTCACCCCGCTGTTCTCGGCATCGCTCGGCTCGCTCAAGCGGCACCTGTACTCGCACGGCTCCGCGGCGCTGAACACGCTGCAGCAGGTGGCGGGCGCGGCGGGCACCGCTCTGCTGATCTCGATCTACTCGTCGATCCTGCACGCGGGCGAGGAGGCCGGCATCGCCTCGGCCGCGGCGGGTGAGCCCGGCACGCGCGCGGCATTCCTCGTGGCGGGGTTCATCGCGCTCGTGCCCGTCGTCCTCGCGTTCTTCATCCGCAAGCCGGAGGAGGACGAGGAGGCGCCGGCCGCGGCGCACTGACCGGCGCCGGTCGGGCCCTTGTCCTCACACCCGGTGGGCACGTACGGTGGCCGCGTCCTCTCACATCGACGAAGGGTGCGATCATGACCGATCTCAGCGGCAAGCGAGTCGCCTTCCTCCTGACCGACGGGTTCGAGGACAGCGAGCTGACGAGCCCGTGGCAGGCCGTGAGCGAGGCAGGGGCGCGCGCCGAGCTCGTCTCGCCGGCGCGCGCTCAGGTGACGGGCAAGAACGGACACGAGCAGCGGGTCGACCTCGACGTCTCCACGGCCGAGGCCGACGACTACGACGCGCTCGTCCTCCCCGGCGGCGTGGGCAACGCCGACGCGATCCGGATGGACGCCGACGCCATCGCCTTCGCCCGCGCCTTCTTCGCGGCGCACAAGCCCGTCTCCGTCATCTGCCACGGCGCGTGGATCCTGGCGGACGCCGATGTGCTCCACGGGCGCAGGATCACGAGCTACCCGAGCCTGCGCACCGATCTGACGAACGCCGGCGCGACCTGGGTCGACGAGGAGGTCGTCGTCGATCAGGCTCTCGTCTCCAGCCGGACGCCGGACGACCTGCCGGCGTTCAACGCGAAGACGGTCGAGGAGATCGCCGAGGGGCCTCACTCCGGCCAGACTCTCTGACACGCGGGCCATCGTCCGGGGTCCTCCCCCGTGCGAGCTCCGCGGCGAGGGGCTCCCACAGCTCGGCGAGGCGAGCGATCCACGGCTGCGCCATGGAGCCGTCGCCGATCCGTCGAGAGACGTCCGCGAGGGCGACCCACGCGGCGTCGGCGACCTCGGAGGGATCGGGGACGACCACCACGTCGTCCGCGACGCGAGCCGCATAGAGGTCGAGCAGGGCGCTCGCCTCGGTGAACCGCCCGACGTGCGCGAGGCGGTCCGGCCCGACGGCGATGCCGGTCTCCTCGCGCAGCTCACGGCTGGCCGCTCCGGCGCTCGTCTCTCCGGAGAACGCGCTGCCGCCGGGGAACTCCCAGTCGAGTCCGAAGTCCTTCCCCTCCGCGCGCTGCGTCAGGAGCACCCGGCCGTCGTCGCGGGCGACGCACACCGCCGCGATGAGGTGGTACCCGCCCTCCGGCCAGCCGGCATCACCACGCCGGTGCGTGCGCCCGGTCGGCGCTCCCTCGGCGTCGATGACGTCCCATTCCTCCGCGTCGACGCGCGGCTCCTGATCGCGTGAATCCGTCATACCGTCCATCCTGGACCAGGATGCCGCAGGGTCCGATCGGAGCCGGCGCGGGTCTCGCCCGCGTCGGCCGTCAGGCGCGCAGGACCTTCTCGAGCGCCTTCCCTCGCGCGAGCTCGTCGACGAGCTTGTCGAGCCAGCGGATCTGCTGCATGAGCGGATCCTCGATGCTCTCGACGCGGATCCCGCAGACGACACCGGTGATCTCGGAGGCCGCGGGATGCACTCGCGCCTGGGCGAAGAAGTCCTCGAAGGTCGTCTCCGCCTCCAGGTGCGCATCCAGCTCGGCGTCGTCGTAGCCGGTCAGCCACTCGATCACCGTGCGGAGCTCGTCGATCGAGCGCCCCTTCTTCTGCACCTTCGTGACGTAGTGGGGGTAGACGGACGAGACGGGCATCGTGAAGATCCGGCTCATGGGCGCGAGCGTAGCACCGGCCGAGCCACGGGGAGCCGCGCAGACGCGATCCGCCTCGTCCGTCGGCCTGGCGGGCAACCGACACGTTCTGCTAGCGTGCCCCCGTTCGCAGTCCGCCGCTGACTGGTTCTACGCGATGGCGCGTATGAACATTGCCCAGGCGATGCCGCCAGAGCAGGACCCGGTCCGAGACCGAAGGCCCTTTTCCCTATGCACCGGCGCATCATCGCCCATTCCACGGCGCTTCTCACCGCAGCGGCCCTCGCCGTCCCGCTCCTCACCGCCCCGGCGTCGTCCGCCTCAGCCGCACGTGCCGTCTCAGACGTCGCCGAGCTCCCGGGAAGCGAGTCGGTCGCCTCGCCCGACGGATCCGTCTCGGCCTCCGTCGGCATCGACGACGGCAGGCTCAGCTACGACGTGATGCGCGATGACGTCGCGGTCGTCGCGCCGTCGACGCTCGGGTTCGTCCTCCGCCAGCCCGAGCTCGACCTCACCGAGGGCTTCGAGATCGTCTCAGCCGACGAGACGGACATCGACGAGGAATGGACACCCGCCTGGGGCACCGACGACCGGATCCGCAATCAGGCGAACGAGCTCACCGTGCACACGAGACACGCCGAGTCTGGGGTCGAACTCGACGTCGTCGTGCGCGTCTTCGACGACGGAGTCGGCTTCCGCTACCACCTTCCGGAGCAGGAAGCACTGGACGGCGAGGTCGTCGTCGCCGCGGAGACCACCGAGTTCGCGTTCCCGGCCGACATGACGGCGTACTCGATCAAAGCGGGCACCACGCAGGCCGCGGACGAGAAGCACTACGCGACCCAGCCGCTCCCCGAGGTCGAGACGGCGCAGACCCCGATGACCCTCGCGAGGGAGAGCGACGGGCTCTTCGTCGCCGTGCACGAGGCGGCCCTCGTCGACTACCCCAGCATGACCCTGGCGCGCGACGATGATCGCCCCGGCGCCCTCACATCCGAGCTGATCGCCCTGCCAGGGGGCGACAAGGCCGTCCTCGAGATCGGAGCGGAGGGGTTCGACACTCCCTGGCGCACGCTGACGATCGGACGCGACCCCGGCGACCTCGCCGAGTCGCACCTCATCGAGAATCTCAACCCGCCCTGCGCGATCTGCGACGTCGACTCGGACGGCGACGACGTCGCGGACACCACCGACTGGATCGACCCCGGCACATACGTGGGCGTGTGGTGGGAGCTGCAGCGTCGTCACACCACGTGGGACGCAGGCCCGAGGCACGGTGCCACCACGGAGCGGATCAAGGAGTACATCGACCTCGCGGAGCGCGTCGGATCGAAGTACGTGCTGGCCGAGGGGTGGAACGCCAACGCCGGCGGCAGCTGGACGAACCAGGACTTTGTGACGCCGCAGCCGGACGTCGACATCGAGGCCGTGCTCGCCTATGCGGAGTCGAAGGACGTCGGCTTCATCGCCCACAACGAGACGCGCGGCTACGTCGACTACTACGACGCCCACCTGGAGGAGATCTTCTCGCAGTACCAGGAGTGGGGAATCCACGCGATCAAGACCGGGTACGCCACGCGATACGAGCTCGGGGGCGTCCAGCGGAGCCACTACGACCAGGAGGCGGTGCGTCACTATCAGCGCGTGGTCGAGACCGCTGCGCGATACGGGATCACCATCAACGCGCACGAGTCCATCAAGCCGACCGGTCTGTCCCGCACCTACCCGAACATGATGACCGGCGAGGGCGTCGCGGGAATGGAGCAGCACAACTACATGGGCGCGAAGGGCAATCCCCCGGAGCAGGCGTCGATCCTGCCCTTCACCCGGTGGATCGGCGGACCGGCCGACTACACGCCGGGGGTGCTCGACGTCACCTGGGATCCAGCGAATCTCGGAACGCGCGTGCAGTCGACGTCCGCGCATCAGCTCGCGCTGTACTCGGTGTTCCCGAGCCCGCTGCAGATGCTCGCGGACACTCCGGAGAACTACGCGCAGTTCCCTGAGGCCGTGGACTATCTCACGGACATGCCGGCGTCGTGGGACGAGAGCGTCGTCGTGGATGCGCGGATCGGCGACTACACGGCGACGGCACGCCGCAGCGGCGACACCTGGTACCTCGGCGCGGTGACGGACGAGAACCGCCGGTCGGTGCCGGTCGATCTCGACTTCCTCGAGCCGGGTGTCACCTACGCCGCCGACGTCCTCACGGACGGCGCCGACGCCTCCTGGCACGGTGCGCCCACGTCGATCTCCCACACCAGGGTGCTCGTGGATTCGAACGACACGCTCGCGGCGTCGATGGTGGACGCGGGGGGCTACGCGGCCCGCCTGCAGCCCGCGACGGCGTCGGAGCTCGAGGAGCTCCCCGAGTACACGGCGCCTGCCTTCGTCATCGCGGACGAGCCGACGTCGAGCTACGACCCGGAGACCGACACCGTCGAGCTCACGGTCGCCGTGCGCAATGAGGGACAGCTCGGCGGCGACACGCTCACGCTCTCGGCTGACGGCACGGAGCTGACGACCGTGCCGATCCGGATCGAGCGCGGCGCCACATCCGAGGTCTCCGCCTCGGTTCCCGCGACGGAGCTCACGTATGGGGAGCAGAATGTCGTGGACGTGTCCTTCGCCGATGCGGATTCCCAGAGCTTCGCGCTCGACCTGCTGCCCTACCCCGGTGACGAGCTGCACGAAGCGCTCGACCAGCCCGCGGCCGAGCTCGCCCCCGCGCTGCGCGCGCTGCTCACGGATCGGGCGGACCGGCTGCTCGCCGCCGCCGACGACGGCGACTTCACCCGGGTCCGACAGCTCGTCCAGGCGGTGCGCTACATCGCAGTCGGGTCGGGTCAGGAGGATCTCTCCGGCTCCGTGGGCGAGAGCATCGATGCGATCGCCGCCGCGTACCTCGGCGATGCCACGGGAATGATCCGCATCATGGAGCGCCTGCGCGACGCCACCGGTGCGCTCGACGACGAGACGGCCGTGCAGCTGCGCGATCTCGGGGCGACGGCCGCAGCAGAGGCGATCGTCGACGACCCTGAGGGCGCGGGCACCACCCTCGACGAACTGGAGCGACGTCTCGCAGCGGTCGGACGCGACGACGCTCGTGAGCTCCTCGAGACGGTCCGGATCCAGAACTCCGAGCCGCTCATCCTCGAGGCCGAGGACGCCGACCTGGCGGGAGGGGCACGGACGAACGCCGAGCACGACGGGTACACGGGCACCGGATTCGTTCGAGACCTGACGACCGTGGGCGCCTCGGCGACCTTCACCCCCGAGGACGTGACCGAGGAGACGGTGTACGACGCGTCGTTCCGGTACGCGAACGGCATGACCGCCGCACCGCTGGACCGGCAGCTCACGCTCGCGGGCCCCGGCACAGAGGCGGAGCGGATCGCGTTCCCGAATCTCGGGCAGGACCCGGAACGCTGGAAGCGGTGGGACTACTCCCCCTCGACGCAGGTGACGCTCACGCCCGACGCGAGAGATCTCGAGCTCGGGTACGCAGCCGGTGACTCCGGGAACATCAACCTCGACCACCTGAGGCTCACCCCGACGAGCGGCGTTCTCGCCGACGCCGCGCTCGATGGGGCCCCCGCCGTCGTGCTCTCCGCCCCGAAGGCCGGTGACGGCGGCTGGCACACGGACCGGGAGGTCCCCGTGGATGTCGCCGTCGCCGACGACGTGCCGGGCGAGATGGAGATCGAGACGGTGGCAGAAGGTCCGACGGACGAGGCGCGATCGGCCGGTGAGAGCACGAGAGCGATCCGGGACGAGACGGTGGTGCTCTCCGGCGACGGCACCCACGACGTCGCCGTCATCGCCCGAGACGCCGCTGGCAACGCCTCCGCCGAGGAAGGCATCGAGGTGCGGATCGATTCGACCGCTCCGGAGGTCGCCGCGACCTCGGATGATGAGGCCCGGACCGTGGAGATCACCGCGGAGGACGCCACGTCGGGCGTCGCCGAGATCCAGTATCGGGTGAACGGCGGCGCGTGGAGGACCTACGATGACACCGTTCGCATCGGCCCGGATGCGGCTGATGTCGACGCACGAGCAGTCGATGTCGCCGGAAACGTGTCGACGGGAGCATCCGCTTCCGTCAGCCCCGAGGACGGTGCAGGCGGCCCCGGAGGAGACGGCGGAGACGGAGGAGACGGCGGCGGGGACGACGCCGCGCCCGGCGGGGACGGCGCGCTGCCCGTCACCGGCGGCGGTGTCGCCTGGTGGATCGCCGCCGTGGCCGTGCTGCTGATGCTCCTCGGCGGCACCGTGCTGGTGAGGAAGCGGGGTGTGGGAAGGCGCTGACGGCCAGGAGCTCTCGCCCCGGCTCGGCAGACGACACGGTGGTTGCGGACCTCGGGCCCGCTGATGCCTCAGTGCGCGGGCGCGAAGGCGGCGGCGTTCTCCTCCGCGAAGGCGCGGAAGCCTCGTGCCTCGCGCCCGATGAGCGTCCGCACCGCCGGCGAGACCTCGGCCGCCTCTCCCCTGGCGTAGTGCGCATAGTCCTCGAGCATGCCCTCCGCCTGCCACGGTGGCAGCACGCCGGAGAGCATCTCGGCGAACCGCTCGGGCGCGACCTGCTCGAATCGGATCGCCCTGCCGGTGGCCCTGGCGAGCTCGTCGGCGAGCTGCGCGTGCGTCAGCGCCTCGGGTCCGGTGAGCGTCTGGACGCCGAGAGGCTCGTCCGCCGTGAGTGCATGAGCCGCGACCTCGCCGATGTCGCGCACGTCGACGAGGCTCACCGGCGCATCGCCGATCGGCGCGGGAAGGACCGCACCGGCGCGGATCACCTCGGCGAAGGCGAGGAGGCCCTGCATGAACAGGTTGGGGCGCAGCGCCGTCACGCCGAGGCCGAGCGAGGCCGCGTGCGCGTCGACGGCCGCGTGATACCGGAGGAAGCGCACGGGAGAATCCGCCCGCGCCCCGAGCTGCGACAGGAGAACCACACGGGTGACGCCCGCCTCGGCGGCCAGCTCGAGGAACCGGATCTGCTGGGTCTCGGCGCGCTCGGACGAGGGCGTCACGACGTAGGCCGCGCGCGCCCCGGCGAGCGCGGCGCGCAGGCCCTCCGCGTCGTCGAGGTCGCCGGCGACGGGGACCGCGAGCCGGCTGCGCACGCGCGACGGATCACGCGAGAGCGCGCGGTAGGCCACGCCACGTGCCGCGAGCGCCTCCGCTGTGGCGCGTCCCGTGGCGCCGGTCGCGCCGAGCACGAGGATGTCGGGGGCTTCAGTCATGTCGTCCTCCTGTCGTCCGGGTGGTCCATGCCGAGCACGAGCGAGCGGGCCCAGTCCTCGGGGACGTCGGCCAGATCGGTCGTGACGATGAGGTGGCACAGCTGGCCGTACGCGATGAAGCGCTGCACGGCAGGATCGTCGGCTCCGGTGGTCTCCTTCGCCAGCCGGGTCACGCGCGCCAGCCCGCTTCGGAGCGCGTCGCCGATGGCCGGGACGTCGGCCGCCGACTGCGCGTGCACCTGGATCAGCAGCAGCGACCGGTCGGCGATGAGGCCGGCGTACGCCGCTCCCATCGCATCGAGCTTCGCATCGGCTCCGCCCGCGGTCGCGGCCGCGGCCTGCTCGATCGTCTCGGCGATCTGCGCGAAGCAGTCCTCGAGCGCCGCGACGAAGAGCTGCTCCTTCCCCGAGAAGAGCTTGAACACGTAGGCGCTGGAGATGCCGGCCTCACGAGCGACGTCGGCGACCGTCGTGCCCCGGTAGCCACCGCGAGAGAACTCCCGCAGCCCGGCCCGCACGATCTCCGGACGACGCGATTCGGCGGTGGAGAGCTGTTCGCGTGCCATGTGAGTGACTGTACACTCACTCTTCCTCGCGTGGCAACATCACGGACCCCGATGCGGCCCCGGTCAGCCCTCCGGCTCCGTCAGGCGCGGGCGAAGCCTGGCGCGCGGCACATCGTCGATCGTCGCCGCCTGCGCCGCCTCGCGGAGGAATCCGAGATGCTCCCGCGCCAGCCGGCGCGCCTCGTCCGCGTCGCCTCCGGCGATCGCGCGTGCGCTGCGCAGATGGCCGGCGAGTCCCTCGTGCCGCTCGTGCGAACGCACAGCGGAGAACAGCATCGCGCTGCGGATCATCGCGGGGGCGAGCGCGCGACGCAGCTCGTCGTGATGGGCGGCTCCGACGATCGCCATGTTCCCCTCGTGGTGCAGCCGGGCCGCCGACCCGCCGTCCCCCGCGGCGTGCCGCTCGTCCGCGCGCTCGAACGCGGTCACGATCGCCGCCCGCTCCTCGGAGGAGGCCGCCACGGCCGCCAGCGCGTGGGCCTCCGGCTCGAGGAGCATGCGCACGTCCACCAGGGCGATGAGGTCGTCGACGCGGGGCGTCGCCGGCACCCGGAAGCCTCGGTTCGGGTGGTACTCGACGACGCCGAGAGCCGCCAGCTCCCGCAGCGCCTCGCGGACGGGGATGCGGGAGGCGCCGACCCCGTCGGCGATCCGCGCGGTGCTGATCTTCGCGCCGCGCGCGAGCCGACCCTGGAGCACCTCGTCGATGATCGTCGCCGCGATGCGCGGCACGGCGGCGTCCCGGGAGCCCGGTGTCATCCTCGACCTCCCAAGACGATCTCGAACGCCCCCAAGTCTGCCACCCGGTCGGGCTCGTGCGCGGCGAGGAGCACGGCCGCTCCGGACTCGGCGCGCCCGCGGACAGCGCGCTGGACCGCATCGGCCGCCTCCCGATCGAGGTGCGCGAAGGGCTCGTCGACGATCAGGAGGTCATCCGCGGCGAGCAGCGCCCGCGCGAGCGACACGCGCCGCTGCTGACCGCCGGAGAGCTCGCCGGGAAGGGCGGCCGGGGCGTCGATCCCGAGCGAGCGGAGGACCCCGGCCGCCCGCGTGACGATCTCGCCTGGCACGTTCCGCCACCGGCCGCCCGTGACGGGGAGGAGGACGTTGCGCAGCACGTCGAGCCATGGCAGCAGCCGCGGCTCCTGGAAGTGGACCCCGACGCGCTCCGCACCCCGCGCGATCCTCCCGCGCGGGGGCGAGGAGACGCCGGCGGCGCAGAGGAGGAGCGTCGTCTTCCCCGATCCCGACGGCCCGGTCACCGCGACGACGCCTCCGCGCTCCACCGCGAACGAGACGGGTTCGGAGCGCAGGCGACCAGGAACCTCCACGTCGCGCGCCACGAGCATCCGACTCATCGACGGCGCCCCGCGGCCACGAGGTAGCGGTCGCGCACGACCACCTCGCCCCCGCGGACCGCGAGGACGCCTGCGGCGTCGAGCGCCTCCCGGCACACGCTCTCGATCCGCTTCGGCCCGATCCGCTCCCCCGCCGCCTCCAGCAGAGGCGACAGAACCGCCGCCCGCTCCCCCATGACGGCGAGCGCATCGGCGAACGTCGCCGCGGTGGTCTCGAGCGACGCGGTCACGACCCGGATGTCCGCGGCGCCCGCATCGTGGAGGGCGCGCGCGAGCTCGCGCCCACCCTCCCACGGCGCCGGGAGGTCGGGGACTCGGTCCCCCGACGGCCCCGCATGCTCTCGGAGCACGCGGCGCAGCACCGACGATGCGGCATCCGTCGTCCACGTCGTCAGGCCGACGCTCCCGCCCGGCCGGGCGAGCGCGGCCATCCTCGCGACCGCCGCGGCAGGGTCCGCGGCGAACACGATCCCGAAGGCGCTTCCCACGGCGTCCGCCGTGTCGCGAGGCAGGCTCGAGACCTCCTCGGACTCCGTGCGGAACTCCGTCCGGCCCGAGAGGCCAGCGACAGCGGCCCGCCTCCCCGCCTCGACGACCTGGCTCTCCGAGACGTCGATGCCGATGGTCTCCCACCCGCTCACCGCCGCGGCGACCGCGAGGTTCCCGTCGCCGCACCCGATGTCGAACAGGAGGCGCCTCGCACCCCCGCCCTCGGGTGCGGCGTCGCCGAGAGCCCGGAGCAGGCGCTCCGATGCCGGGCGCACGTAGGCGGACATCGGCCCGTACGCCGCGGCCGAGAACAGAGCGCTCATCCGTCATCCTCTCTCATCCATTTTTTGGATACAGTCTGTGTGAGGTTCCACTAACTATAGATGTCTCCGAGGGAGTCCCATGACCCGCACACTGCGCATCCTCGCGCCCGCTCTCGCCGTGCTCGCACTCGCCGGATGCGCCGCGCAGACGGCCGGCGACCCGGCCGAGGCCGCCGACGCCGTCTCGGTCGTCGCGGCGAAGAGCGTGCCGCCCCTGCTGCCCGTCGCCGCGCTGACCACGGCGGATCCCGACGGATACGAGGCGGAGCTCGGCGCCGACCCCGACTTCCTCCGGGCGCAGCTGTCGTCCGGCTCGGCCGACATCGGCATCATGCCCACCGAGGCGGCGGCCGCGCTCTACAACGGCGGCGTGGACATCCGGCTCATCGGCGCCGTCGACCTCCGACTCCTGCACGTCGTGGCGCCCTCCGGCACCGCGCTCGCGGATCTCGAGCGCGTCGACATCGCCTTCCCCGGTGACACCGCCGACAATGTCCTGCGGACGGTCCTCGCCGCCGAGGACCTGGATCCCGAGGTGGCCTCCCACGCGACGATCCCCGACGTGCTGACCGGACTGGCGTCGGGGTCGATCACCGCCGCGGTGCTCCCCGAGCACTTCGCGACGGTCGCGATCGCGCAGTCGGAAGGGAAGCTCGATGCCGTGACGGATCTGCGGGACGCGTGGATGACGGCGACCGGCCTCTCCTCCGCTCCGCAGATCGCCGTCGTCGCCACGGGCGCGTTCGTCGATGACGAGGCGGGAGCCGCGGACTCCCTCGCCGAGCACCTCGCCGCCGCACTCTCGGGCGAGACCCCGGACGACGTCGTCGCTGAGGCCGCATGGCTCGCGGAGGTCGACGAGGCGCTCGCCTCCGGTGTCGCGACGCGCGTCGACCCGGTCTTCCTCGATGCCGAGGAGGCGAGCGCCGCGGTGCCTGGCTACCTGGAGGCACTCCTCGCGCAGAACCCCGACGTCGCCGGCGGCTCCCTCCCCGACGACGGGTTCTACGCCCGCTCGTGACGCGCTCGGTGCGCTCCCGCCGCGCGGCGGGAGCGGCGCTCGCGATCGGGGCGCTGACCGTCGCGTGGCAGGCGGCGGCGACCGCGCTCCCCGCCGCCCTCGTCCCGTCGCCCGGGGCGACGCTTCGCACACTGATCGCCCTCGCGCGCAGCGGCGAGCTGCTCGAGTCGCTCGCGTGGACCACCCTGCGCGCCCTGGTCGCGGCGGCCCTCGCGATCGCGATCGGCACAGCCGCGGGATGGATCGCGAGCAGATCGCCGATGGCGTCCGGCTTCGTCACCGTGCTCCGCGGCATCGGCAACGGGGTGCCGCCGGTCGTCGTCGCGGTCGTGGTGATGCTGTGGTGGGGAGCGGACGGACGAGTCGCCGTCGCGGTCGCCGCTCTCGTCCTCTTCCCGACCGTCGCCGCGGCCTCCGAGGACGCCTTCGCCCGCGAGAGCAGGGAGCTGCGCGAGATGGGCAGAGCCTTCGGCCTGCCACGACGCACGGTCTTCCGCCGGATCACGGTGCCGCTCGTCGCCGCGGAGATCGGCGCCGCCGGCCGCGTGGTCGCGTCGAGCTCGCTGCGCGTGGTCCTCATGACCGAGGTCATCGCGGTCGGCTCGGGCGTCGGTGCGCGGATCGTGTACGCGCGCTCGATGCTGCTGACCTCCGAGGTGTTCGCCTGGGCCCTCGTCTCGATCGCCTTCGCGCTGGCGATGGACCAGGCGCTGAGGCTCGCGGGCCGGCGTCGCCGCCGCCCGCTCCTCCCGCACGCGGCGGGGTGAACCGGGCGGCCGCGCCTCAGCGGGTCAGCGGATCAGTCCCAGTCGAGGTACTCCTCGATGTCCTCCGAGGTCTCGACGGGGCGGGTGACGGGGAAGTCGTGCCCCTCGCCGTCGAACGTCGTGATACTCGCCCGCTCCGGCGCCGTCAGACGCAGTCGCTCCGCGTTCTCCGGCGGCGTGACGTCGTCCTCCGAGCCCTGCAGGATGAGCACCGGCAGCTCCGGGGGCAGCTCGATCTCGACGTCCTCGACGCCGAGGAGGAGGAGCCCGTCGATCCGGTGGCCGTGATCGGCTGCGACGAGCCGCGCGACCGTGCCGCCGAACCCGTGACCGCCGACCCACGTGTCCCCGAGGCCCACGTGGTCGATGACGGCGAGGGCGTCCTTCGCCAGCTCGGACGCCGACTCGAGAGTGCGCTCCGCATCGGCTCGCGCGCCGACCCGCACGATCCGGAAGCCCTGGTCGACGAGGATGTGCGACACGACCGCGAGCGAGTCCGCCTCCAGCGGCCCTCCGACGGTCAGCACGAGCGCCGGCCCGTCGCCCTCGTCGACGTAGGGGACGGAGCGCCCCTCCGGCTCGAAGATCTTGGTCTGCGTCACTGGCGTGGGTCCTCTCGTGTCATCTTCGTGGATCGCGCTGCTGCGGCGAGCGGAGCGGACCCCGGCCGACTGTCAGCCGCGAAGCACCG
>JBQDDT010000025.1:18281-22284 GCA_052092505.1 Microbacterium sp.
CGATAGTAATCGACCGCGCGCACCCCGGGCTCCGGCGCCCAGAGAATCCACACGGAACCGCGGGTCACTCCTCGCCGGCCGCCAGCGCGTGCTCCGCCGAGCCGACGTCCGTGATGATCGCGTCGCAGAGCCCAGAGCGGAGGGTCGCGAGGACGGCCACGTGCTTCGCCGCCCCTCCGCCCACCGCGACCGAGAGGGGAACCCGACGGATCTGCTCCTCGTCGATCCCGATCAGCCGCTCCTCCAGCGCCGGCACGGTGCGCCCTTCCGCATCGAGCAGCACCGCTCCGAGCTCGCCGATGACGCCCTGCGCCAGCAGCCCGTCGAGCTCGCCCAGCTGGGCCACCTGCTGGGCGAGCAGCGAACCGTCCGGCCACCCCCCGATCGTGAGCACCGCCTTCGTGACGTGCGCGACGCGCTTGAGCGTCTGCCGTACGGCCGGATGCCCCGCGAGCTCGTGCGCCCGCCCCTCGGCGAGGAGCGGGGCGTACAGCGGGTACGTCCCTCCCCCGGCGATCCTCCCCACGTTCGTCACCGCCTCCCCGCCGTCCTCCGTGCGCGCCGTCCCGACGCCCGTGAGCTGGACGACGTCGCAGTGCGGCATGCTCTCGATGAGGCGCGAGGCCGCGACGAGGGTGCGCCCCGGCGCCATCCCGAGCACGTCATCCTCCTCGACGTTCTCCGAGAGGTATCTGGCCGTCGTCCGCGCGATCGCCTGGAGCACCTGCGGACCGTCATCGACGGCCGTGCGGACGACGAGCGCCGTGCGCAGTTCGAAGCGCTCCGCCAGACGGCCGGACAGCTCGACGTCGACGGGGACGTCCATCGTGGCCCTGACCTCGATGAGCCCGTCCTCGCGCGCCCGCCTGACCATCCGGGACACCGTGAACCGCGTGAGCCCGAGCTCGTCGGCGAGGTCGTTGATCGACCGCCCGGCTCCCAGGTTCTGCAACGCGACGTACGCATGCATCATCTGCTGCTCGACACCCAACTTCTTGCTCATATGTGCACTGACATTACACCTATGTGCGACTTCTGGTTACCGTATGGCTCGGCATCGGGACGCGCGATCCGGTCTTGTCCGCGCACCCCGGATCGGACGGTCCAAAGGAGGACATCTCAATGAACGCCACCACACGCAGCAGGACCCGACGGCGTCTCTCCGCCGTCGCCGTCGCGCTCGCCTCCGCGGCCCTGGTCGCCGGCTGCGCGGGCGGAGGGGGCGGCCAGGGCCCTCAGGAGGAGCTCGACGGCTTCGACTGGAAGAACTTCGAGGGCACCGAGCTGAACCTGCTCATGAGCGAGCACCCGTTCTCGAACGCGATCAAGGAGCGCATCCCCGAGTTCGAGGAGCTCACGGGCATCACCGTCAACTTCGAGGCGCTCACCGAGACCGACTACATGGTCAAGCTCCTCACCGAGCTGCAGTCGGGCTCGGGAAGCTACGACGCCTTCATGACGTCGCAGCCCATGAACTACCAGTACGCCGCGGCCGGCTGGATCGAGGACCTCCAGCCGTGGATCGACGACGAGACCCGCACCGACCCTGAGTGGGACTTCGAGGACTTCTACCCAGCGCTGATCGACTCGCTGCGGTGGGACAAGACCGAGTTCGGCGGCGCCGGCGAGGGCGAGCTCTGGGCGGTGCCCGTGAACGAGGAGGGCTACTCGCTCTTCTATCGCGAGGACATCCTCGACGAGTTCGGCGTCGAGGTGCCCGACACGATCGACGAGCTGATCGACGCCGCGTCGAAGCTCGACGGCCAGGAGTTCGACGGCAAGACGATCTCGGGCTTCGTGAGCCGCGGCGACAAGACCTACCCCACGCTCAACCCGTTCTCGACCTTCGTCCTGGGGCACGGAGTGCAGGACATCGTCGACGGCGAGGCGGCCGTGAACTCCCCCGAGGGCGTCGCCGCCGCCGAGGACTGGGTCGAGCTCATGCAGTACGCGCCGAAGGCGGCGAGCACCTACACCTGGTACGAGGCCCAGCAGGACTTCATCGCCGGCAACGCCGCGTTCTACATCGACGCCGATCACATGGCGCCCGACTTCGAGAAGAGCGCGATCGGCGGGAAGGTCGGCTATGCGCTTCCCCCGGAGGGCCCGGAGGGCCGCGGCTCGAGCATGTGGGTCTGGTCGCTCGGGATGAACGCCGACTCGCCCAACAAGGACGCGGCGTGGCAGTTCATCCAGTGGGCCTCCTCCGAGGAGTCTCTGACGACCGCGATCGAGGCGGGCAACATGAACCCGACCCGCGTGTCGGTCGGCGAGGGCGAGAAGATGGCCCAGGCCACGGCCGAGTGGGGGAACTACAACGAGATCTGGCAGGAGATCCTCGCGGATCACGCCCAGTGGGCATACACGCCGTCCGCCGTGTGGCCCGAGGTCGGCGACATCTGGACGACGCAGCTCCAGGCCGCCGTGCTCGACCAGAAGACGCCCCAGGAGGCGATGGACGACGCCGCGACCGAGATCGACCAGCTGATCAACGAGTGACGACGAGGGCGGCGGCCCGACGGCCGCCGCCCTCCACCCGAAGGCTCCACACATGAGACACAAGCCGTATCTTCCCTACCTGCTCGCCCTGCCGGGCATCGCGATCCTCATCGCGATCCTGTACCCGTTCTTCACCGGCGTGTACTGGTCGTTCACGTCCTATCGCCTGACGCGCGGGGGCCCGAAGTTCAACTGGGGCGCCAATTACGCGAACCTGTTCACCACGGGCGAGGGCTGGCACGCGATCGCCATCACCCTCACGTACGCGATCAGCGCCGTCGTGATCGAGGTCGTGATCGGCACGCTCATCGCGCTCGCGCTGAACCACGGCCGCTACGGGGCGTACTTCCGGATCCTGATCGTGCTGCCCCTCCTCATGCCGCCCGTGATCGCGGCGCTGATGTGGAAGGTCATGCTCACGGAGAACGGCGTGACCAACTGGCTCATCAAGGCGCTCGGCGGCAATCCGCTGCTGTGGTTCAACGGGCCGGACACCGCTCTCATCACCTGCATCCTCATCGACGTCTGGCTCTACACGCCCTTCGTCGTGCTCCTGATGCAGGCCGGACTGCGCAGCGTCCCGCCGGAGATGCGCGAGGCCTCCGCCGTCGACGGCGCCAGCGGCATCCGTCACTTCTTCTCCATCACGCTCCCGCTCACGCTCCCCGTGCTCGTCGTCGTCATCGCCTTCCGTGGGATCGACTCGCTGAAGATGTTCGACGTCATCTACACGACGACCAAGGGCGGCCCCGTCGACGCCACGACGAACCTGCACGTGCTCGCCTACCTCGACGGCATCCGGAACCTCAACTTCGGCGCGGCCATGGCCGCCCTCGTGGCCCTCTGGGTCATCTGCTACGTCATGTCGTTCCTCCTGCTGAAGGCACGCCGAAAGGAGATCTCCGCATGAGCGCCGTCACCTCGCGGACCATCACGATCCCGTTCCGCGGTCAGAGCACGCGTCGATCCCGCCGCACCACGGGCCACACGCTCGTCGTCATCGGCCTGAGCGCGTGGACGCTGTTCACGCTCGCGCCGATCGTGTGGATCCTGCTGATGTCGTTCAAGACACCGGATCAGATCGTGTCGAACCCTCCGCTGTTCTTCTTCGCACCGACGTTCGAGAACTACCTGGAGGTGTTCAGCGGCTCGGCGTTCCTGCAGCCGTTCATGAACTCCCTCATCGTCACGGGCGGCGCGCTCGTCGTCACCCTCGTGATCGGGCTGCCGACCGCCTACGCGCTCGCCCGCTTCCGGTTCAGGGGACGCGAAGACATCGGGTTCGGGATCCTCTCCCTGCGCTTCGCGCCGGAGCTGCTGATCATCCTCCCGCTGTACCTGATCTTCCAGAACTCCGGCCTCGCCAACAGCTACGTCGGCCTGATCCTCGCCTACCAGATCGTCACACTCCCCATGCTCGTGTGGATGCTGCGGTCGTTCATCGAGGACCTGCCGGGAGAGCTCGAGGAGGCGGTGGCCGTCGACGGCGGCACGCGCTGGACGG
>JBQDDT010000026.1:0-22139 GCA_052092505.1 Microbacterium sp.
AACCGCTACTACGGCCAGCCCGAGGCGCGCTACGCGACGTCGCGTCCGCACCTGCTCCCGGAGGCGCACTGGCTGCGCGGGAATCCCTCACGGGGCAGCGCGGCACTCGACTTCCACGCGAGCGACAGCGCGGTTCCGGCGGAGCAGCACTATCGCGTCCTCCTGCCGGCCGGGACCCGAGGCGTGGACCTCGGCGTGATGCGCGTCGCCCGCTGCCGCCTCGGCGGCCGAGCACTGACGTGCGGCGATGGGAGGCTGACGGTGGACCCGCCCCTCCAGCGCCCCACGCTCCTCGAGGTCGACAGCCCGCCGACGAGCACGCATCGTCTCGGAGCCGGGCTCTCCGGCCCTCTCGAGGTGCACCAGGTCCCCGCGCCGATCGAGCTGGGAGACTGGCGCTCGCTCGGGCTCGCCGCGTGGAGCGGCGGCGTCCGGTACACGCGGACGATCGATCTGGGCACCCCGCACGATTGGACGCTGGATCTCGGAGACCTGAGGGGGTCCGTGGATGTCGAGGTCGACGGCGAACTGATCGGCGCGGCGTTCTGCGCTCCCTTCCGATTCGCGATCCCCGGGAGATCGGGGAATCGGGAGATCCGGATCACCGTGTACAACACGCTGGGCCCGTTTCTCCACGAGTCCACCGCGACGACGTGGGTGCCGCCTTCCCAGACGGCGTCCGGCCTCTTCGGGCCGGTCGTCGCACATGTCCGAGAGAGAGAAGCTCAATGATGAACGATTCCTCGACGCCATCCGTCAAGCCGCTCTTCGAGGGGAGCAGGCCCGACCGTCGGCACTGGCTCCTCGCCGTCTCCGCGGGGATGGCGTCCTACCTCGACGCCGCCATCATCGTCAGCCTCGGCGTCGGGCTCGTGCTCATCGAGCAGCACTTCGAGCTGAACACGTGGGAGGTCGGCGCGCTCAGCTCCTGCCTGACGTTCGCCATCGCCATCGGAGCCCTCTTCGGAGGGCGGATCGCCGATCGCTTCGGTCGCATGCGCGTCTTCACGATCTACATCCTCATCTACGCCGTCGGGATGGCGCTCATGGCGTCCGCGGTCGATCAGATCATGCTCTTCGTGGGAGTGATCGTCGCTGGCGCGGCGGCGGGGGCCGATCTCCCGACCTCCGTGGCGGTGGTGTCCGAGCGCGCGCCCTCCCGTGCCCAGGGCAGGCTGGTGGTCGTGACGCAGGTCATGTGGGCCGCCGGCATCCCGGTCACGCAGGGACTCGCGTTCCTCCTCGCCGACCTGGAGATGATGGGGATCCGGATCATCTTCGGTCAGCTCGCCGTCGTGGCGATCGTCACCTGGGCCATCCGACGGTTCCACCCCTGGCTGCGTTCGCTCGAGGGCGACGTCTCGCGTGCTCGAGCGGAGAACGCGATCTCCGCGGTCGCCGCGCCCGCCTCGATCCGGCTGCGTGATGTGCTCAGGCAGAAGGCCTTCCTCGTCCCGACCGTCCTGACGATGGTCTTCTACATCTTCTGGGGCCTGGTGGCGAACACGTTCGGCCAGTTCCAGACGTACTTCCTGGTGAACGCGGGCGGAGCGAGCCAGTCCTTCGCCACGGGCTTCGGCGCGCTGCTCACGCTGCTCGGCCTGCTCGTCATGGTCGTCTTCGTCCGTCTCGTGGACACGCGGTGGCGGAATCTCGTGTTCATCATCGGCGGGCTGCTTCAGGCCGTCAGCATGATGATCGCCGGCGCGGGAAACGGCGTCCTGCTGATCTACGTGCTGGCGATCGCGGTGTTCAACGTGGGATCCAACCTCTCGGGCGAGGCCAACTACAAGGTGTGGACGCAGGAGAGCCTGCCGATCAACGTGCGTGCGTCCGTGCAGGGCTTCACGTACGCCATCGGACGGTTCGTCTTCGGGCTCTTCGCGCTCGTGACGCCGACGCTTCTCGCCTCCCATCGCGACGGTCTGCTGTGGCTCCTCGTGGTCTTCGCGCTGCTCGCACTCGTCACGGGCGTCCTGACGTTCCGGTTCCTCAACTCGCGAGGACTCCGACCGGGCCGTGGCGCCGAGGCCGGCGCGGCCACGGAGCGGTCCACCTGAGGGTGAGGTGAGCGGAGGTGCGGGCCGAGCGCGCGGCCCGCACCGGGGAGGTCGACGGCGACCCCGTCGGGCGCGGTGCTCGGCGACGGCTCCGGCTCGATCGCGCACGCGACTTCCGGCTGCGGAAGATGCCTTCCCTCTTGCGCGCAGGATCGCATCGGTCAATACTGTGCTTTGTGGCAAAGTATGACGATGCGGGTGGGGTGTTCGTCGCCCTGGCCGACCCGACGAGGCGTGCGGTGATCCGACGACTCGGGGAAGGCGCGGCGAGCGTGGGCGAGCTGGCCGAGCCGTTCGCGATCACGCTGCCGTCGTTCATGAAGCATGTGCGCGTGCTGGAGACGAGCGGCCTGATCCGCACGAGCAAGTCCGGAAGGGTCCGCACCTGCGTGCTGAACCGGGATCGTCTCTCTCTCGTGGACGACTGGCTCGCCGAGCAGCGTCGGCTCTGGGAGCAGCGCACCGACCGCCTCGACCAGTTCGTCACCGATCGACAGGAGAACCGATGACTGCGATAGACCCCCGTCTCGACCTCACGCTCGGGCGGGTGATTCGCGCACCACGAGCCGCGATCTGGCGGGCATGGACCGAGCCGGACCTGCTGCGCCGGTGGTGGGTGCCGGCACCGACCGTGGCCCGCATCGACCTGCTCGATGTCCGGCCGGGAGGCGGCTTCGTCTCGAGCATGAGCGACGACGGCCAGACGTTTGTCCCGCACACCGACTCGATCTTCCTGGTCACGGAGCCGGAGAGCCGCCTCGTCTTCACCAATGCCGTCGACAGCGCGTGGCGGCCCGCGGCACCTGCTCCGGTCTCCATCACGGCAGAGATCACGCTGGCCGATCATCCGGAGGGCACCGACTATCGGATCGTCGTGCGACACGGCGATCCCGCCGACCGCGACCGTCACGAGGAGCTCGGCTTCTTCGACGGCTGGGGTTCGGTGGTCGCCGCGCTCGCCGACCTCGTCGAGGGGAGACCCGCAGACGGTGAGTGAGGTGGTGGACCAAGGGCCGTTCTTCCACGGCACGAAGGCCGAGCTCCTCCCTGGGGACCTCCTGGTGCCGGGCCATCGGTCGAACTACCGGCCGGAGGTCGTGATGAATCACGTCTACTTCACGGCGCTCAGCGACGGCGCCGGCCTCGCCGCCGAGGTGGCCGTGGAACTCGCCGCCGGGATCGCGACGCCGCACGTGTACGAGGTGGAGCCGACCGGGCCGTTCGAGAACGACCCGAACGTGACCGACAAGCGGTTCCCCGGCAACCCCACCCGCTCCTATCGCAGCGCGGCACCCCTCCGGATCGTCCGGGAGCTGACCGCCTGGACCAGGCTCACCCCGGAAGCGCGCCGGGCATGGAGGGAGCGACTCGCCGCGATCCGCGACGACGAGGCCGCCCAGATCCTCAACTGACGGCCGCGGCCGTGACGATTCCGACGGAGCCGGCGCCGTCGACTGCTACAGGTTGATCTTCACCTCGCCGGCGGAGCGGAGCTTCTCGAGGATCTTGTCGGTCGCCGCGTTCTGCTCCTCCGTGACGGCCTGCTGCGAGAGCTGCTCCTTGACTTCGTCGAAGGCCGGGATCTGGCTCTCGGCGTCGCCGCCCTGCGCCTTGGCCTGCTCGACGAGTGCCTCGTACTGCGCCTTCAGCTCCTTGTCGGTCGGCTCGCTCACATCGGTCTTCTTGTCGATGTACTGGTCGATCTGGAACTGCCCTGCGGCGTCCTCGCGCACCTGCTTCTCGTCGAGCCCCTGCTTCTCGAACTCGGCGAGCACCTCGTCGACCGACGAGAACCCGCTCTGCTCGGCGACCTGCGTCAGCAGCGTGTCGATGTCCTCGTCGGTCGCCTTGATCCCCGCGTCACTCGCCGCCTGCGTGAGGAGGTGGTTGTTCACGAGCATGTCGGCGACCTGCTCCTTGAGCTGATCCTGGTCGACTTCCTGGCCCGTCTGCTGCTGGCTGGCCGTGGCCTGCTGCAGCTGCGACTCGTAGGCCGAGGTGTACTCCTCGAGCGTGATCTCCTCGTCGTTGACCACGGCGACGACGTCGGGCACGCCCTCGAGATCGGCCTTCGGCGCCTCGGCGCTCGTCGATTCGTCGCCGGAGGACGACTTCCCCTCGTCGGGTTCGCCGGCTCCGCAGCCGGTGAGCGCGAGCAGGAGAACGATCGAGCCACCGAGGAGCGAGCGCGAGATCGACATGGGGCCTCCAAAGTACGGGTGCGGTCCGGGCGACGGTACACGCTCGATCTGCACGGCGTCTCAGCCGGCGGTCAGGCTCGGGGCGCGAGCGCCCGCTCGACCCCGTCGAGCACGACCGTGAGCTTGCGCGAGAACCACTCGATCGGATCCGTCACGATCGAGGCGTGGATCTCGCGATGGATCGCCGATCGGTCCTCGGTTCGCCCTCCGGCGACCGCCGCGGAGTCCTGCTCCCAGGCCCGGTGGAGCTGCTCGCGCCCGATGCCGGAGTCCGGCACGATCGCATCGTAGTGCTCGACCCCGCGTCGGTTGTCCGCGACGAGATCGAAGACGAGGTCGCAGCCGAGCACCGCGTCCGACGGCGTGAACCCCTTGTCCACGAGCGCGGAGCACACGTCGTCCATGCGGCGCATGACGCCCGTCGGGACGATCCCGCGGGCCACCTCCGTCGCCGACCCGGGGTACGACTCGAACAGGTGCCATGCCGCCATCGCGTAGGCCGTGAGCACCTCGCGCCACGGCCCGTCGAGGCTCGGCCACGCGGCACGTGCGATGGCGTGATCGAGGCCGAGCCTCACGAGCGCGTCGCGGTCGGGCGCGTAGCGGTACAGCGTCGTCTCGCTCACCTCGAGGCGCTCCCGCACGGCGGCGAACGTGAGCTCGGGGAAGCCGACGGCGATGACGGCCTCGGCGATCTGGTCGTGGGTCACCCTGGGCGGTCGACCCCGGCGCGGTCTCGTCTGCGTCATGCGCCGCCCTGGTCCGGTGACGCCTCGGCGGAGACGGGAACGTGCGGCAGGCGCCGGAAGCGCGGATGGAGCAGGACGAACGCTGCCACGAGCGACATCACGACGGCGCCCACGATGACGGGAAGCGGCATCCACACACCGTACAGCGCGGTCGATGCGGTCGGTGCGACGACGAAGGTCAGGCCGTTCGTCGCGCCGATGAGTCCGGCGACGCCTCCCTGCTCCTCCCGCCGCATCAGGAGCGTGGCGCCCGCCGTGTAGCCGGGCATCGCGACGCCCAGCCCGATGCCGATGAGGAAGATCGCGATGAACAGAGGCACCGCGCCCGCGTCGGGGATGAGCGCGATGAATCCGACGACGGCGGTGGGGCACCCGACGCGCAGCAGCGTCGGGGAGGACCAGCCGCTGCGCGGGACGATGACCCCCTGCGCGAGCACCATGCCGGCCCCGGCGGCCAGGAGCACCCCGCCCGTGACGAGCCCCGTCGTCTCGGAGCCGAGGCCGAGTCGGTCCTGCACGAGGAAGCCGGAGACGACCTGAATGAACCCCAGGGAGGTGAGCATCCCGAACCCGGCGAGGAGGAACGGCCAGACGCGCCGGTCGGTCGGGCGCACGCGGACCGGGTCGGCGACGAGCTCGTGCCTCTGCTCCCTCCGCAGCCGGAGCGCGACGAGGACGAGCCCGAGCGCCAGCAGCACGGGGATGACGACGAGCGGGGCGAGGAGTCCGAACCCGGCCAGCGCGCCGCCGACGATGGATCCGGCCACCATCGCGATGCCCTGCACGGCGCCGATCCCTGACATGCCCTTCACCCTCGTGGCCTCGTCCTCCGTCACGTCGGCGATGTACGCCTGTGCGGTGGGAGGGATCGCCGCGATCGCGTTCCCGAATCCGACCCCGCGCAGCAGCACGAACAGGGCGAACAGCAGCCCTCCGGTCAGGACGCCGCGCATCCCCGCCGCGGCGACCGCGGCGAAGGCGGTCATCGCGACGACGGCGACGACGAGCGCCGCGACGAGCACCGGCTTGCGCCCCCACGACTGCGAGCGCCTGCCCCAGAACTGGCTCGAGACGACGACCATGATCGCCGCGGTGCTGATCGTGACGCCGATCTGCCACTCGGCGAGGCCGACCTCGCGCGCGAGCGGCGCGATGATCGGGTTCAGCGCCATCTGGGCGAGGTAGACGAGGAACACGACGCTCAGGAGCAGGGGGATCTGCGGGCGGCTGCCGGTGCGGGCGGCTGCGGTCTCGGTCATGGGGGCCTTTCCGGAAGGGGAGGTCAGGATTCGGAGGGGACGAGGCGCCATCCGGCGGCGGAGCGGCGCTCCCGCCAGAAGGCCGCGTAGCGGCCGGCGAGGCGCAGCAGCTCGTCGTGCGTGCCGATCTCGGCGACGCGTCCGTCCTCATCGAGGACGACGATCTGATCGGCGTTCACCACGGTGGAGAGCGAGTGCGCGATGACGAGCAGCGTCGAGCGCTGCCGCAGCTCCTCGAGCGAGCGCTGCACGAATCGCTCGCTCTCGGGGTCGAGGGCGGCGGTCGCCTCGTCGAGGAGGACGATCGGGGCGTCCTTCAGGAGCGCGCGGGCGATCGACACCCGCTGGCGCTCGCCGCCGGACAGAGCCGATCCGCCCTCGCCGACCCGCGTGTCCCACCCATCGGGGAGCCGCTCGGCGATCTCGGCGACGCCCGCGAGCCGCGCGGCTCGCTCGATCCTCTCGTCGTCGGCCGCGCGGTCGCCCACCCTGATGTTCTCGCGGAGGGTGTCGTCGAAGAGGTACACGTCCTGGAAGACGAGCGCGAGCTGGGCCATCACGTCCTCCGACCGCTGGTCGCGCACGTCAGCGCCCCCGACGCTGACCGCGCCGGAGTCGACGTCGAAGAAGCGCGCGATGAGCCGCGTCGCCGTCGTCTTGCCCGACCCAGACGGGCCGACGAGCGCCGTCATCGACCGAGGAGGGACGGAGAACGCGACGTCGCGGAGCACGGGGGTCTCCGCCTCGTACCCGAACGTGACGTCGTCGAACGAGATCGTGCCCGGCGCGTCGACGGCGGCACCCCCACGAGGCTCAGTCAGCGGTGCG
The DNA here is from genome assembly GCA_052092505.1 of Microbacterium sp. Taxonomy (GTDB): domain Bacteria; phylum Actinomycetota; class Actinomycetes; order Actinomycetales; family Microbacteriaceae; genus Microbacterium. The sequence goes on from JBQDDT010000026.1 coordinate 7,098, forward strand.
ACCTCGAGGATGTCCTGGATCCGCGTCAGCTCGCCCCGCGTCTGCCGGACGGCGCCGCCGAACTCGCCGATCTCCGCGAGCGGCTGGATGAACCGCGATGCGATCCCGAGCAGCGCGAGCAGGTCGATCGGCGCGAGGCTTCCGCCGAGGGCGAGCACGGCGCCCAGCACGACGAGCCCCGTGAAGACGAGCTGGATCGACGCCCCCATGATGGTGATGCCGGCGACCGACTCGACGAGGTTGCGGCGCGTGGCGCGCTGCTGCGCCTCGATCGCGTCCTCGAGCGGTGCGTAGCCCTCGCTCCGCGTGCGCCCGAAGGCCCGCAGCACGCCCTGGCAGCGCGCGAACTCGATCACGCGGTCGCTCGCTTCGGCGGCTGAGGCGTGCATCGCCGTGTCGCTGCGGGCCACGAGACGCGACGACGCGGCGGAGGCCGCGGCGAGCAGCGGTGCGGCGACGACGAGGGCGAGCCCGATCCTCCAGTCGAGGAAGAGCATGCACACGGTGACCGCGGCCGGCCCGGCGAAGCCGACGATGAGCGGGGTCATGAGGTGGGCGGCCGCGCTGCCGACGGCGAGCGTCCCCTTCGAGGCGACCTGGGCGACGCTTCCGGTCTTCCCCGCGAACCAGCCGACGGGGAGGGTCACCAGGTGGTCGCCGACCCGCTCGTGCATCGTGCGCAGCACCGTGAGGGCCACGGCGAAGCCCCGCATCGCCTGGACGTACTGCGCGATCGCGCACAGCAGCGCGGCGACGGCGAGGGCGCCGATCCATCGCCAGGCGGCGGCCATGTCCCCGTCCGACAGGGCGCGGGCGATCGGCAGCAGCAGGCTCACCGAGAGGCCCTGGAGCACGCCGTAGAGCGTGGCCCAGACGAGGAACCGCGTGTACGCGCCCCGGTGCTCCGGGCCGAGGATGAGACGCAGCTGGCGGATCATGACCTGCTCCCCTCGATGCTGCGGGATCCATCGACGTGGGCCTCCCACATGCGGGCGTACGCTCCGCCGCGCGACACGAGCTCGTCGTGGACGCCCCGCTCGATGATGCGACCGGCATCGAGCACCGCGATCTGGTCGGCCGAGGCGATCGACGCCAGACGATGGGCGATGACGAGGAGGGTGCGGCCGCCGGCGAGCCGCGAGAGCGCCTGCTGGATGCGCGACTCCGACTCGGGGTCGGCGAAAGCCGTCGCCTCATCGAGCACGAGGACGGGCGGATCCGCGAGCAGCGCCCTGGCGATCGAGACCCGCTGCGCCTCACCGCCCGACAGGCGGGCGTCTTCGCCGACGACGGAGTCGTACCCGCGGGGGAGGGCGAGGATCCGGTCGTCGATCTGCGCGGTCCTGGCCGCCTCCCTCACCTCGTCGAGCGTCGCCTCCGGGCGACCGAGACGGATGTTGTCGGCGATCGAGAGCCGCAGGAGCTGCACGTCCTGGAGGACGAAGCCGACGTGCCGGTACAGCTCATCGGAGGCGATCCGGCGCACGTCGACTCCGCCGATCCGCACCGCGCCCTCGTCGACGTCGGCGAAGCGCGGCAGGAGCGTGGCGAGCGTCGACTTGCCGGATCCGGACGGTCCGACGAGCGCCGTGACGGTGCCGGACGGAATCGTGAGGGTCACATCCTGGAGCACGCGGTGCGCGCCGTCGTAGCTGAACCCGACGTGGTCGAAGACGACCTCGGATGACGCGGGGAGCTCGGGGTGCACGGGCTCCGGCAGCGGCTCGACGGCGAGCAGATCGGTGATGCGCTTCGCGGCGGCCGACGCCTCGCGCCTGGACTGCATGCTGAAGCTGATGGTCATGATCGACACGGGCAGGGTCAGAGCGACGAGCGCGGCCGTCACGAGGGACACCACGTCGACCCAGCCGGCGCTGAGGAACCAGGCGCCGAGCGCGAGGTTCACGAGGAGGACGACCGGCGCCGCAAGCGAGATCGACGCGAGGGCGTCCGTGCGGAGCATCGGGCGCACCCATGCGCCGTACGCATCGCCGAACGCGCGCGCCGCGCGCCGGTAGGCGACGTGGGCGCGTCCGGCCTCGCCGAATGTCTTCACGACCGCGATCCCCGAGACGAACTCGACGATCGTCTCGCCGATCCGGGCGATGCCCTCGTTCATCTCGGCCATCTTCGCGGTCATGTCGCGCGCGAGGACCGCGTAGGCGATGCCGTAGATCGGGATGGTCGCGACGCCGGCCAGCGCCAGGCGCCAGTCGAGGACGACGAGATACGCGAACCCGGTCAGGGGGACGACGATCGCCGCGGTCGTCTCGACGGATCCGTGCGCGATGAGGTAGTGCACGTCGCCGATGTCGTTCTGGGTCGCCTTGCGCACCCGACCCGACGAGTTGCGGGTGAACCACCCGAGCGGGAGGCGGCCGAGGTGGGTGACGATGCGCCGCCGGATCACTCCCTGCATCCGGCCATCGGCGAAGTGCGTGATCGACAGCGCGCAGCCGCTGAGCGTCGTCCGCGCGACGAGGGCGACGACCACGGCGACGACGATCGCCCAGACGCCGGCGTCGTCGACCGCGCCGTCCTGGAGGAAGGCGCGTGCCAGCTCGGCCATCGCCACATACGGGGCGATCGCGGCGATCGACCCGAGGACCTGGAGGGCGACGGCGGTGCGGATCGATCCTCTGGTGGGGCGGAGCAGGTCGCGCAGCGCTGCGGCGGAAGCCTTCGCCTCGGCGCGCGCATCGCTCGGCGGGGCGTCTGCGGTCGTGGTCATCGGAGTCCTCTCGGGGGGAATAAGGGAACCCTAACCTATTATGGAGGTCTACTGCTATAAGTGATCTCGGGCGCGTCGAGCAGGCAGGTTCGGCCCCAGGAGCGGACGCGTGACCGCGCCCCTGGTTGCCGATCAACGGAAAGACGCACGCGGGTGTTGCGGAGCGGTGGCATCCTTCCGGAAGACGCAGCTCACCTGTCGAGGAGGACCGGATGACGATCGCCGCAGCCAACCGCGCCGAAGAGACCCGCAGTGCCTGGAAGCGCGTGCTGGAGAAGTACCACGAGGACAGGGACGCCCCGGTCAGCGCGGACTACTGGTCGGAGAAGGACACCTGGTCGCGCGAGCGCATCCGCGAGGTGCAGGACGAGAAGATCGCCGCCGTCGCGCCGTTCCTCTACGAGAACAGCGCCTTCTACCGCGCGCGCTTCGACCGGCTCGGACTCGCTCCGACCGACATCCACTCCGTCGACTCGATGGTCGAGCGCTGGCCGGTCGTCACGAAGGACGAGATGATGGCCGACGCGACGCAGAACCCGCCGTACGGCACGTACACGACCTGCGGCGAGGCCGAATGGGACGACAGAGGCTGGATGCTCTTCTCCTCCTCCGGCTCGACCGGGGTGCCGCGCGTGTTCCGCTACACGCACGACGACCGTCCGCTCTGGGAGCAGGCGAACGCGCGCGCCCTCTACTCCGGCGGCCTGCGCAAGGGCGACTCCGCGCTGCGCATGGTCGGCTTCGGCCCGCACGTGTTCGCGTGGGGCGCGCAGCAGGCCTTCACCAAGCTGCGGCTGCCGACGATCCCCGCCGGCGGGCTCGACAGCAAGGCGCGTGCGGGGATGATCGACCGCTTCCGCCCGCGCGTGCTCATCACGACGCCGTCGTACGCGCTGTACCTGGGGCGCACGATGCAGGACATGGGGCTTGACCCGGCGAAGAGCTCCGTGCGCTGGATCCTCCAGGGCGGCGAGCCGTTCTCCGGGGTCGACGGCACGCTCGAGCGGATCCACGAGCTGTGGGGCGCGAAGACGGTCGAGTTCTACGGCTGCACCGAGGCGGCCCCGCACTGCGGCGGATACTCGTGCCCCGAGTACGAGTTGGGGGAGGAGCGGTTCATCCATCTGCTGGAGGACATCCAGGTGTGGGAGACCATCGATCCCGACACGCAGGAGGTCGTGCCGGAGGGGGAGCGCGGCATCACGGTGTGCACGAACCTGAACTCCGAGAGCTCCGCGCAGCTGCGCTTCGTCGTGGGCGACTACACGCGTCTCTCGCGCGAGGCCTGCGCGTGCGGGCGCAACCACATCAGGGCGATGGGCTGCATGACCGGCCGCGCCGACGACCTCATCAACCTGCGAGGGATCAAGTTCTTCCCCGTGCAGATCGAGGAGGCCGTCCGCGCGATCGGCGGCACGGGAGACGAGTTCCAGATCCGGCTGACGACCCGCCCCGACGGGCTCGACGTGATGACGGTCGTCGTGGAGCACGCCGACCCCGGTGTCGCGGACACGGTCGCCGGCGAGGTGCGCACGCGGTGCGAGATCCGCGCCGACGTCGAGGTCGTGGCGCCCGACACCCTCCCGAAGACCGAGATGAAGGCCAAGCGCGTCCTCGACGAGCGCGGGAAGTGACCGCTACGACTTGAGGCCGCCGGCGGTGAGGCCGGAGACCACGTGCCGCTGGGCGAAGAAGAACACGAGCAGCACGGGGATCACCGACAGCGTCGTGGCCGCCATCTGCACGCCCCACAGCGGTCCGGCGAACGGATCCTCGTAGCGCGTGAGTGCCACGGGGACCGTGAGCATCCCGGGGGAGCGCAGGTACACGAGCGGCTCGAGGAACTGGTTCCAGCTGTACCAGCACGCGAGGACGACCACGGAGGCGATCGACGGTCGCACGAGGGGGAAGCAGATCTGCCACATCGTGCGCAGGCGCCCCGCCCCGTCGATCGTCGCGGCCTCCTCGAACTCCGCGGGGAGCGTGAGGAACGCCTGACGCATGACGAACGTCGCGATCGGCGCCGTCGTGAGGACGGCCGTGAAGATCACGAGCGGGTAGTGCGTGTCGACCCAGCCGAGCGCAGAGGCGAAGCGGAACAGCGGGATGATCGTCGCCTCCGGCGGGATGAACATCGCGCTCAGCAGCACGAGGAAGATCGCCCCCGCCGCGACCGGCCGCACCCGCCCGAGCGCGTATCCGGCGGGGATCGAGAGCAGGAGCGTCAGCGCCGCGACGAGCACCATGATCACGACCGAGTTCAGGAACTGCTGCGCGAACGGCTGCAGCTCGAAGATCCGCGCGAAGTTGTCCCATCGCACGTCCTCGGGGATGAGCGTCGGCGGGTAGCGGAGGATCTCGCTCGGCGACTTCAGCGATGCGCTGACCATCCAGAGGATCGGAGCGATGACGACGAGAGAGATGACGACGAGGAGCAGGTAGCTCCCGCCGCGGCGCACCGCCCGGGGCGTCCTAGTCGTCCTCATGGAACACCACCCGCTTCCTGACCTGCCAGATCGCCGTCGTCAGCAGGAGGATGAGCGCGAACAGCAGCACGGCGAGCGCGCTGGCGTAGCCGATGTCGTTCAGCTGGAACGCCTGCTTGTAGATCTCGAATGAGAGGACGGAGCTCTGCACGCCCGGCCCGCCCTCGGTGAGCAGGAGCACGATCTCGAACACCTTGAACGAGCCGACGACGGTCAGCATGAACACCATGAGGATCGCCGGCGAGATCTGGGGGAGGACCACGCTGCGGACCACCCGTGAGCGCGTGGCGCCGTCGATGCGGGCCGCCTCGATGAGCTCCTGCGGGACGGCCTGCAGCGCGCCCAGGAGGATCATGACGTTGATCCCCACGTTCTTCGTCAGCTGGATGAAGGCGAAGACCCCGAGCGTGAGCCATCCGCCGCGCAGCCAGGGCAGCTCCGAGCCGCCGAGCATTCCGACGATCGCGTCGAGCAGCCCCTCCGGCTGGACGATGAAGCTCCACACGAGCGTCCAGGCCACCATCGTCACGAGCGCCGGGATGAAGATGACCGAGCGGAAGGCGTTGATGCCGCGCAGGCGCTGGTTCAGGGCGAGCGCCAGCAGGAGCGCGACGATCGTGCTGGCGACGCTGAGGATCGCCACGAAGAACAGCGTGTTCGGGATGACCGTCGCCATGTTCGGATCGCCGAGGATCCTCCCGTAGTTGTCGAGGCCGACGAAGTCCTGGGTCCCGGCGAGCACGTTGACCTCGGTGAGGCTGAGCCAGATCACCCACACGATCGCCACGGCGCCGACCGCCGTGAACCCGATCATCTGCGGGGCGAGCAGCGACAGACCGAAGAGGTTCCGCCCGGCCGACGTGGGATTGCGCCGGCGGGCGGTGGCGCCCGCCGCGCGCCCCGCGTTCCGCCGGTGCGTGGTGCTCGTCGTCGTCACAGCGTCGGCTCGAGCGCGTCGCACACCTTCGGCAGGCCGGACCCGAGGTCGGCGTCGGCGGTGTACACGTACTCGTCCAGTGAGGTGTCGAGGGCCTCGGCCGTGTCCGCCGCGTTCGTCGCGACGGGGAAGATCCGGCCGGACTCCTTCACCGCGTCGATGATCGGCTGGACGAGCTCGTCGGTCAGGACGGGGGAGTCGCCGACGACCACCTCCGGGGTGAGCAGGCTCTCGCGCGACGGAGGGAAGAACTGGGCGAGCTCTGCCGCGTTGTCCTTGTTCGTGAGGAAGGAGAGGAAGTCGAGCGCGGCGTCGTGGTTCTTCCCCGCGTTGAGGGCGACGATCGACGACTGGCCGACGGCCTGCGTGTCGCCGTCCGGCCCCGATGGCGTCGGGACGATGTCCCACTCGAAGTCCGCATCGGCGAGGAGCGTGTTGCTCGAGAGGAACGCGGTCGTGGCTCCGGCCTGGCCGCCGAAGAAGTCGACCTGCTGGCCCGGCCGCGGGGACGATCCGTCCTCGAACACCATCCCGTGGAACAGCCCGAGCGCCTCCTGCATCTCGGGGCTGTCGGCCGTGCAGCTCGTGGCATCCTCCGACCACGGGGACGCGCCGTACGCGTAGAGGAGCGGGGTGAGGCGGGTCCAGTTGCGGAACTCGAAGTCGTTCACGACGTACCCAGGGGTCCCGGTCGCGTCCGCCAGCTGCTTCGAGATCTCCCGGAACGACTCCCACGTCCAGTCGTCCTTCGCGATGAGCTCGCCCGGCGAGGTCACGCCGGCTTCCGCATAGAGGTCCTTGTTGTAGTACGTGACGAGGGGTCCTGTCGAGAACGGCACGCCGTACTGTGCGTCGCCGTCCTGCCACCGCTCCTGCAGAGAGGGCACGAGGTCGTCGACCTCGTAGCCCTCGGTCTCCTCGAGCACGGGCGCGACGTCGAGGAGGGCGCTGGCCTCCATGTACTCGCGGCTCGACTCGACCGGCAGCCAGGTGAGATCCGGTGCGTCGCCGGCCGTGATGCTCGTCGTGAGGACCGTGTCGAGCTGGTCGAGCGTGACGCTCTCGAACTCGACGTCGGTGACGACGTCCTGCTGCGCGACGTAGTCGTCGGCGATCGACTCGAACAGCTCGAGGTGAGCGGGATCGGACGTCCACATCGTCATCCGGAGGGTGATGTCGGACCCGCCGCCTCCGCCGGAGCATCCGGCGAGGGAGACGGCGAGAACCGCGACGGCGGCACCGGACAGAAAGCGTGATCGCATCGGAGGACCTCCCGTGTCTGGGCGAGCGCCTTCGCATCGCCTGGCGCTAAGTATAACGTTATACTTGGGAACGGCAACGGTGCCGACAGATGAATGATCTGCGGCGACGGTGAGGCCGCTCGCGGCCTCTTGAGAGCGATTGCGTGAGGCGATATGCAGAAGATCCTGGCTTATGACCGACAGCTCGACCGATTCGATCCACTGGATCGCGTCGTGACGTTCGACGACTTCGACCGCGGGTTCAACGGGTGGATGGACCTCACCCCGAACTTCGTCTATGACGACTACGAGTCCTTCGACAGCGCCGTCGATCTGACGAGCTGGGCACCCACGATGCTCAGCTCCGCGCCGATGCGGTTCGCCGCGTCGCACGGGTCGATGGAGGGCACGTACTCCCTGAAGCTCTCGACGGGGCGCGCGGCGGCCCCGCACACGGAGCCGCCCGCCGACGGGAGCATGGGTGTCGCCGTCAAGCGCCTGTCCCGCTACGGGAACCCGAAGCGGATCCAGATCGAGGCCTGGTACGCGTACACGCCGACGCAGGATCGCATCGGCATCGGCGAGGAGGACATCCGGGCGTTCGGCTTCTACTTCGACGTGCAGGACTCCGGCCACCGCTACATGCCGGGGGTGCGGTACGTGAACTCGCTCGACGGCCGGCTCGTCAAGCGCTGGCAGTACTGGAAGGCGACGGAGGGCGTCTCGCACGCCGACTGGAACTTCGGGGTGGAGAAGGGATGGTGCACGCCGGGCGTCGACAACCTCTGGTACGGGCGCCGGCACGAGGACGGCTCGTCCGACGGATACCAGTGGGTGCCCGGCGGGGAGCAGGACCTCCTCTACAACGAGAGCCCCGACAAGCTGAACTGGCTGTATCTGCGGCTGCTCGTCGACGTCGAGAAGCGCGAGTACATCGAGCTGCAGAGCATGGATCGCGTGTTCGACCTGCGCGGCATCCAGCCGACGCTCGCTGATCGATACCGCTCGATCGACAACCTCATCAACCCGATCTTCTACGTCGAGGCGGACTCGGACCGCCAGGTCCACCTGTTCCTCGACTCCGTCGTGTACTCGACCGAGTGACGTCCGGCGACCGAAGGAGCACACACACCATGCTGACGACGAACACATCGGTGCTCGCGCGCCGCACGAACATCGCGTCCGACTACGCGACGCTTCCGTACGAGGCCGGATGGGCCTCCGAGGCCGTCTTCTTCGTCCAGGCGGAGGGGGAGCACCCCGAGCTGCGCGTCCTCGCCGACGTCTCGCCGGACGGCATCCACTGGATCCGGCGAGGCGACGGGATCGTGCTGGCAGAGGACGCGACGCTCGCCGAGCTGCCGCTGACGACCTTCGGCACCTGGCTCCGTCTCCGCGTGGAGGGGGCGAGCGCGGAGCGTCCTGCCCGTATTCTCGTGCATGTGAACCTCAAGGGGTGAGGTCGAGCAGGGGCGAGGGACGATGGCGAGACGAAGCGGGAACGCGAAGCTGGCCGATGTCGCGCGGCTCGCCGACGTCTCGCCCGGCCTCGTCTCGCGGATCCTGAACGAGGACCCGACCCTCAAGATCCGGGAGGACACGCGAGAGCGCGTGCGGGCCGCGGTCGAGCGACTCGAATACGCGCCGCACGCGTCCGCGCGTGCGCTGCGCAGCGCCAGGACGGGGATGCTCGGCTTCGCGCTCTACCACGTCAACGACCCGATCTACGCGCAGATGGTCGAGACGGCCCAGAGCGCGGCGGCCGAGCGCGGCTACCTCATCGTGCTCCTCAACGCCGAGGAGCTCCTCGCCCGCGTCGACTCGCTGCGCGAGGTCATCCGGGGGCATCGTGTCGACGGACTCCTCATCCAGGGAGGGTTCTCAGCGGACAATCGCGCGCTCGGCGAGCTGGCGCGCGCCGTCCCGTCCCTGATGTTCAACGCGAGTGCGACATCGGGGATCCGCTCGGTGCGCGTCAGGGACGAGGGCGCGGCTGCGCTGGCGACGCGGCACCTCATCGACCTCGGTCACGAGCGCATCGTCTTCGTCGGCGCGTCCGGCGACTCGTCGGAGCGTCGTCTCCTGGCCTGCCGCGAGACGCTCGAGGAGCACGGGCTGACGCCGAAGGACATGATCGACGGCACCTGGAGCGCCGGTGGCGCGCGCGAGGCGACGGAGCGCTACCTCGCCGAGGGCGGATCGGCGACGGGCTTCGTCGTCGCGAGCCCGACGACGGCCATGGGCGTCCAGGCGGGAGCGCTCGCCGCCGGGCGCTCCGTCCCGGACGACCTGTCGGTCGTGGCGGTCCACGATGCCTGGTACGCGCCGCACCTGAACCCGTCGCTGACCGTCGTCGCCCTCCCGCTCGCCGGCGTGGGCCGGGTCGCCGTCGAGGCGCTGATCGAGCAGATCGCCGCGCAGAGCTCGGGCGAGACGGTGCTCGACGACCCCCCGCCCGAGCTGATCGTGCGCGGGTCGACGGGTCCGCCGCCCGGCTAGGTGATCATCACGCGTGTCGAGGGCGGAGGAGCTGGCCCCGGAGCGAGGGCGTCACTTCCCGTTCGCGACCGGGACGAGCGCGCCGCCGTCGACGGGGTATCCGGCGCCGGTGACGAAGCCCGCGGCGTCGGAGAGGAGGAAGGCGACGACCTCGCCGACGTCGGAGGCCTGCCCCAGCCGTCCGAGCGGGGCGCTGCTCTTGAGTCCTTCGAGCCCGGCCTCGACGTCGCCGCCGATGTTCGAGACGATCGAGCGCAGCATCCTGGTGTCGATCATCCCCGGCAGGACGGCGTTCACCCGCACCCCGGCGTCGCCGAGGTCGGCAGCGGCGGCCTTGGTCATCCCGAGCACGGCGTGCTTCGCGGCGACGTAGGCGATCGAGCCACGGAGCCCGCGGGCGCCGGCGATCGAGCTGGTGTTCACGATGGCGCCGCGACCGCGCCGGATCATCCCGGGGATCACGGCGCGAAGACCGAGGAAGACGCCGCGAGCGTTCACCTGCATCACCCGATCGAACTCCGCGATCGGGAACTCGTCGGTCAGGACGGTGGGCCCTTCGATCCCCGCGTTGTTGAAGAACGCGTCGATCCCACCGAAGCGCTCCTCCGCGGCCGCCACGTACCCGCTGACGTCGTCGTCCCTCGTGACGTCCGCGACGTGCGTGAGCACGTCGCCCTCGGCGTCGCGCGCCTCCTCACGAATCCGGTTCGCCGCCTCCGCGAGGGCGGCTTCGTCGCGGTCGACGAGGAAGACATCGGCACCGCGCCGTCGGAGGAGCACCGCGGTCGCTGTCGCGATCCCTCCTGCACCGCCCGTGATGACCGCAGCGCGTCCCTCGAAATCGAGTCCCATGTCGTCCACCTCTCCTCGCGGACGCCGCTCGGCGGGCGTCCTCGTCGTTCGCGTGCCTGCACCGTATGCCGGGGTCGCTCCCGGTTCGTTGCCCGGGAGCGACCTGTTCGTTGCGCGTCTCTGCCTGCGGCGGGGACGGGAGCTCGGAGCCCTTGACCGACCGCGGCGACGCAGGCAGGATCGGGGCAGACTCGCGCCGTGTCGACATCGGTGTCCGCGGCGGGCGCGTCACCGAGGAGGAGCCGATGGGGTACGCGATCACGACGGAGGGTGTGCGCCGACCGGACCAGCTGGAGTTCTGGTCGGAGCAGGCGATCTCTCGCTACTTCGTGCAGACGGACGTCGCCTTCGGCGCGGGAAGCGGGAGCGGCTTCCGTGCGCGGATGAGGGGCTTCGGCTTCGGCGGATGGAGCGTCAACGACCTCGTGTCGGACCCGATCAGGGTCAACCGCACGGCGGTCCTCGCTCGCAGTGACCCCGCCGACTACATCCAGGTGTCGATCATGCGCACGGGGAAGGCACTGATCATGCAGGACGGCCGCTGTGCGGTGCAGAGCAGCCGGGACGAGATCGTTCTCATCGACCCCAGTGCGCCCTACATCTTCGAGTTCGAGAGGCCTTCGCGCCAGGTGCAGCTGCAGATTCCTCGCGACGAGGTGGCGACAGTGCTTCCCGAGTTCGCGAGCCGCACGGCGACGACGATCCGCGGTGACAGCGGAACGGGGCGGCTCGCCGCGCAGCTGCTCTGCGGCGTCGCCGACTATCGCGCCGATCGGGGAGACGAGATCGCGTACTCCGCCGTGTCGGCGGCGGTGCGGGTGCTGGCGGCGGCGATCCGCGAGCAGGCCGAACCGGAGCGGAACGCGGATCCCTCGGAGGAGCTGCTGATCCGCGCGCAGCAGCTTCTGGCCGACCGCATCGCCGATCCGGACGGGGCGACGGTGTCGAAGGTCGCCGGGGCTCTGTCGGTCTCCGAGCGGTACGTCTATCGGCTCTTCGAGAGGATCGGCACCACCCCGCAGCGGTGGCTCAGGGACCTGCGTCTCACGACCGCGCGGAGGATGATCGTCGACCCGGTCGGCCGGATGCCGATCTCAGTCATCGGACGGGCCGTCGGGTACCGGTCGGCGGCGCACTTCTCTCGCGCTTTCTCTGCCCGATTCGGCGCTCCGCCGCGGGAGGTGAGGGCCGGGCCCTGACCCGCCGTGGTGTCACCCCCCGGCGCTCCCGCTCATCACCAGCCCGGCGTAGTCCTCGGATCGTCTCCTGTCGAGCTCCTCCTGGAACGCCGGGTATCCGCCCGCGTACATCAGGAACACTCGCGGCTTGCCCGGCACGTTGGCGCCGACGTATGCCGAGTTCACCCCGGGAAGGAGCGTCGCATCGGCGAGGTCGCGGACGGTTTCGGCCCACGCGGCCTGGGCCGCGGCGTGCGGCTCGACCGTCGTCGCACCGCGCTGCGCCATGGTCGCGATCACACCGCCGATCCAGTCGACGTGCTGCTCGATGGCGCGCACGACGTTCGCGAGCACGCCGGGGCTGCCAGGGCCCGTGATCAGATGGAGATTGGGGAAGCCGGCGACCTGCGCGCCGAGGAACGCGTCAGGGCTCTCGGCCCACGCATCGCGCAGGGTGAGTCCGTCGCGTCCCGTGACGTCGATGGCGAGGAACGCGCCCGTGACGGAGTCGAAGCCTGTGGCCAACACGAGCACGTCGAGGCCGATCTCCTCGCCTCCGGCGACCACACCGCCCTCGGTGAAGCGCTCGAGCGGTCTCTTCGAGAGGTCGACGAGGTGCACGTTCGGTCGATTGAACGTCGCGTGATAGTCGTTTCCCACGACGATCCGCTTGCCGCCGACCGGGTAGGTCGTCGGCTTCAGCGCCGCCGCCGTCTCGTCGTCCTCGACGACCTCGTCGATCCTGCTCCGCAGGAAGTCCGCGAGGAGATCGTTCGATTCGCCGTCAGAGAGGATGTCGGCGTACGTCGCGAGGATCCCCGCGCCGCCTGCCGCCCAGGCCTCCTCGAACGCGGCCTGTCGCTCGTCCGGATCCGCGGACTTCGCCGACAGACCGGCAAGAGGGAAGTGGACGCCGAGGAAGCCCTGACGCGCCCGGTCGCGGTATGCGGCGCGGTCCGCGTCGAACGCACTGCGGTCCGCTTTCGTAAGGGTCCGGTTGCGCGCCTGGACGACGAACGCGGGGGTCCGCTGGAGGACGTGCAGCTGCGCCGCCTGCTTCGCGAGCTCCGGCATCACCTGCACGCCGGAGGAACCGGTGCCGATCAGCGCGACCCGCATCCCGGTCAGGTCGACCGGCTCGTCCGGCCACGCGGCGGTCATGAGGGTGCGGCCGGCGAACCGGTCGATGCCGGGGACGTCCGGGACGATCGGCGCGGAGAGCGATCCGGTCGCGAGGATCACGTGCCGTGCGCGTGCGGTCGAGGCGCCGGAGAGGCCGTCGATTGACAGGTCCCACTGCGCGGAGTCCTCGTCGTACGTCGCGGCGACCACGCGGTGCCTCAGCCAGATGTCCCTGTGCAGGTCCTCGCGGTCGGCGACGTGCTCGAGGTAGCGCACGATCTCGCGCTGCGACGGGTAGCGTTCCGACCACTCCCACTCGCTCTGCAGCTCGTCGTCGAAGTAGCTGTAGTCGAAGCTCTCGAAATCGCACTTCGCGCCGGGATAGCGGTTCCAATGCCATGTGCCCCCGATGCCGTCCCCCGCCTCGTACACGATGGCGCGCAGCCCCACCTCCCGAGCGCGGCGCAGCATCGCCAGCCCGGCGAATCCCCCGCCGACGATGACGACATCGAGCGCGTCCTGCGGTGGTGTCTTCGGCATCCCTGCCTCCTCGATCCCTCCTGTGCGGGGCATGTCCGCGCCGCGTGAGCTCGAGCCTAGGGCGGCTCCGTCGCGCAGACTGTCGCCAACGTGCACGCCGTCTTGACGCGTCGTGCACGGGCTTCGCCGTCGCCGCGCGCGGGAGTGCGCGCAAACGCGACAGGGGCCCCGCACTAGGCTCTGATGTGCGGACGCCAGGACGGCGCCGACGGACAGAGCCACGGCCAGACGCATTGGAGACTCATGCCCCCTCTCTCGCCCGCGGCGCTCGCGGACCTTCCAGAAGACGTCGCCCGTCCGGGCTACCGCGCGGGTGCGCCGCGCGTCGGCATCGCGCACATCGGCGTGGGCAACTTCCATCGCTCGCACCAGGCGATGTACGTCGACCGGGTCCTGGACGCCGAGCCTGACGCGCCGTGGGCGATCTGCGGCGTGGGCGTGCGCGAGGAGGATCGCCGCCTCTTCGACGCGATGCGGGCGCAGGACGGTCTCTACAGCCTGAGCCTGTTCGACACCGACGGATCGGTCCGCACGCGGGTGATCGGATCCATCAGCGAGCTCCTCCTCGCCCCAGACGACCCCGCGGCGGCCGTCGCGCGCCTGGCCGACCCCGACATCCGGATCGTGAGCATGACGATCACCGAGAGCGGCTACGTCGAGGACGCGGAGAACGGCAGGACCGCCGGCGAGGACCCGCTCGTGCGCGCCGACGCCGAGTCGGGCTTCGCCGCGCCGCGGAGCGCCTTCGGGCTGATCGTCGCGGCGCTGCGCGCTCGCAGGGAGGCCGGCGTCGCGCCCTTCACCGTCATGTCCTGCGACAACATCCAGGGCAACGGCCGGGTCGCCCGCAGCAGCGTGATCGCCACGGCGCGCCTCGCGGACGAGGAGCTGGCGGACTGGATCGCCGAGAGCGTCTCGTTCCCCAGCACGATGGTCGACCGGATCACGCCGCGCCCCGCGCCCGCCCAGCTCGAGGCGGTCGCCCAGCGGCTCGGGGGAGCGGAGGACGCGGCGCCCGTCGTCGCCGAACCGTTCGAGCAGTGGGTGCTCGAGGAGGACTTCCCGCTCGGGCGCCCGGCGTTCGAGGATCACGGGGCCGTGTTCGTCGACGCGATCGACACGTACGAGTACATGAAGCTGCGGCTCCTCAACGCCGGCCATCAGGTGCTCACATACGAGGGGCTGCTGCGGGGGTGCTCCTACGCGCACGAGGCGATGGCCGACCCGGTCGTCCGGCGCGGCCTCGAGCGGTACTGGAGGGAGCTGGCGCTTCCCACGACCGAGCTGCCGGACGGGGTCGACGGCGACGCCTACGTCTCGACGCTCGCCGAGCGGTTCTCGAACCCGGCGATCGCCGACACGCTCGAGCGGATCGGGACGGACCCGATCGACCGGATGACGAAGTTCGTCCTGCCCGTGCTGACGGGAGCGGGGGAGCAGCCGGCGTTCCGCGAGG
>JBQDDT010000027.1:0-11326 GCA_052092505.1 Microbacterium sp.
GCCGGTCGCCCCTGCTGTCGAACCACTTCCCCGACGAGGTCGCGCTGCGCACCGCGCGGCTGGCCGCCGAGCAGATCACCGCCAAGAACGTCGAGCTGCGCACGGTCCGCGCGATCGACGCGGTCCGTCTCGCCGTGGGCCTCGCGTCGTGGACCACGGCCGGCGAGGAGTTCACCGCCCCTGTGCTCCTGCGGCCCCTCGGCATCCGCCGGCACCACGCCGACTACGAGCTGAAGCTGCACGGCGGCTTCGCCGTGAACCCCGAGCTCGTCCGCGCGCTGCGCGAGCAGCACGGGATCGAGCTGAACGGCGCGGAGCTCGCCGCGCTGGCGCACGCCGACGGCGTCTTCAAGCCGCAGCCCGTGATCGATCGCCTGCGCGCCGTCACGCGCGACATCGAGACCTTCACGGTCCGCCCGCGGCTCATCGTGTCGACCTTCGCCGACGTGGGGCGCGCGATGGCGACCGACCTCACCGAGCTCGACCACCCGGTCATCGACGCGCTCTCCGGCCACGACGACGCGCTCACCTCGCTGCGCGGTGATCGCGGCGTGCCCGACACGACGCATCCCGACGAGCGGGCGCCCGCCTCCGACACGCTCCTTCTCGATGCCGACGACGAGCAGGAGCGCGTCCTCGCCAGGATCGCGGACGGCCAGTCGATCGTCGTCCACACGCTGCCGGGCACCGGCGGCACCCAGACCATCATCAACGCGGTCGGATCGTTCGTGCGCGCCGGTAAGAGCGTGCTCGTCGTCAGCCCGCGGCGCTCGACGCTCGACGGCATCCGCCACCGCCTCTCGACGGTCGGGCTCGACGCGCTGGCGGTCTCGCCCAGCTCGCTCCGCCGCGATCTGATCCGCGCGATCGGCCGGAACGAGAAGGCCGTCCAGCCCTCCGTCGCCGACATCGACGAGGCGCTCGTGCGTCTGCGCACGGTGCTCCGCGACTACCGGAGGGCGCTCGTGCGCGAGCACCGCACGCTGCGGGTGTCCGCGCTCGATGCCGCGCGCCGCCTCACGAAGCTCGCGTCCCTGGCGAACCCGCCGTCGACGTCGGCCAGGCTCGGGCTCAGCGCCCTCGAGAAGCTCGCGGGCGACAGGACGGATGCCGCTCGCACGCTCACGCTGGCCGCGAGGCTCGGCGAGTTCAGGGTCGGCCCAGACGAGTCGCCGTGGTACGGCGTCTCGTTCACGTCGACGGAGGAGGCGCGCGCCGCCCACGAGCTGGCGGGCCGGCTGCAGGCCGACGACGTGCCCGCCCTCCTCGAGCGCGGGTACGAGCTCATCTCGCAGACGCGGATGCGGCCGTTCTCGACGGTCGACGAGCTGGGGGAGTACCTCCGTCTCCTCCACGGGATCCGCGACTCCCTCGATCGCTTCAGCCCGACCGTCTTCGAACGCCCGCTGGCCGATCTCATCAAGGCCCACGCGCCGCGTCGCGAGTCGGCGAACCTGTCGGGCCCCGCCCGGCGCCGGCTGAAGAAGCTCGCGAAGGAGTACGTCCGCCCCGGCGTCCACGTGGGCGACATGCACAAGGCGCTCGTGCGGATCCAGCACCAGCGCACGCAGTGGCAGCACCTGGTCGACGTGGGCACGGTGCCGGAGATCCCGATCGGGCTCGCCGAGGTGCAGACGCTGTGGGACCGCGTCGAGTCGGATCTCGAGACCCTCGACTCCGCGCTCGGCCGCGGATCGCGGCTGGCGGCGATGCCGGTGGAGCGTCTCGTGCGCACCCTCGGCGGTCTCGCCGCGCAGAGCGAGGTCTTCGACAACATCGTGGAGCGCGCAGAGCTGCGCACCAAGCTCGCCCGCCTCGGGCTGGAGCCGCTCCTGAACGAGCTGGCCGTGCGCCACGTCGACGAAGGCAGGGTCGCCGAGGAACTCGAGTTCGCGTGGTGGCAGTCGGCCCTCGAGCACCTGCTGAAGACGGACCGGTCGCTGCTGGGCGCCAACACGTCGATCGTCGACAAGCTCGAGCGCGACTTCCGGCTCGTGGACGAGGCGCACGCCTCCGCGTCCGGCGCGCTCCTGGCCTGGCAGCTTGCAGCGCAGTGGAAGATCGGCATCGTCGATGAGCCAGACGAGGCGGCGAAGCTGCGCAGGGCCCTCACGCGCGGGGAGATCGAGACCCGAGGTCTGCTGGCCGAGGCGCCGACGCTCGCGCGCACGCTGGCTCCCGTCTGGATCGCCTCGCCCTACGAGGTCCCCGCCCTGCCGCACGACGGCGGCTTCGACGTCGTGATCGTCGCGGACGCCGGCGCCATCGGCGTCGCCGAGGCGGCGCCGTCGATCCGTCGCGGCCGGCAGATCGTCGCCATCGGCGACCCGGTCACGCAGAAGCCGACGCCGTTCGTCGTGCAGCCGGGGATCGCGGCCGACGAGGACCAGGCATTCGACGGCGCGAGCCTGTTCGAGAGCCTGGCGGAGATCCTGCCCGTCGAGACCCTCACGCGAAGCTATCGCGCCGGAGGCGAGGACCTGGCGGCGCTCGTGAACGACGCCTTCTACGGCGGCGAGATCGTCTCGCTCCCGTGGGCCGGCTCCTATCTCGGGCGCGGCAGCCTCGCCGTGGATTACGTCGAGGGCTCGTTCGGCACGCCCGACCCCGAGAGCGGTCGCGTCGAGAGCCCCGATCCCGAGGTGGCGCGCGTCGTCTCCCTCGTGCTCGAGCACGCCGTGAACCGACCGGACGAGTCGCTGATGGTCGTCAGCGCGAGCCGCACGCACGCCGACAGGGTCCGCTCCGCGATCAACGCGGCCTTCGCCGGGCGCAGCGACGTCGCCGACTTCGTGGCGCGCGAGACGAGCGAGCCGCTTGCGGTGGTCACGCTCGAGCAGGCGGTCGCCGAGAGCCGCGACCGCGTGATCTTCACGCTCGGGTTCGGGCTCACCAAGCACGGCAGGGTGCTGAGCGATTTCGGCGACCTGTCCCAGCCCGACGGGGAGCGCCTCCTCACGGTCGGGATGACGCGCGCACGCCGCTCGATGGTGATCGTCTCGTCGATCCGTCCCTCCGCCTTCGACGAGGGCCGGCTGGAGCACGGCGCGGCGACGCTCATGAGCATCCTCGCCGGGATCGCCTCGCACGGGCGGGAGGCCCGTCTCGAGGACCTGGCCGATCCGCTCACCCTGGCGCTGGCGCGGGAGCTGCGCCGCCTCGGGGTGTCGGTCGACGTCGACTATCACGGCCTGCTCCCGCTCGTGGCCCAGCACGACGGCAAGGCCGTGGTGGTGGAGAGCGACCCCGAGGGCCGAGGCGAGTCGCTGCGCGAGTCGCTGCGCCTCCGCCCGCACGTGCTGCGCCGGCTCGGCTGGCACTACGTCCGCGTGCACGCCTTCGATCTCTACAGCGACCCCGCCGCGGTCGCCGAGCGGATCTCCGCGGTCCTGGGCGTGCCGGGCGACGCGCATCGCGCCGACGGCGACACCCAGCCGATGGATCTCGACTGACGCCCATCGGCGCGCGTCTAGGCTGATCCCGTGACGGATCCGGATGCCGAGGGTCGCCAGCGCGTCGAGCGCGTGGCGGGGGCGAGGCGCGCGCGCCTCACCCGCGTCGAGGGCACCATCGGCGACTCGGACGCGGAGGCGACGCTGCGGGGCGAGGAGCGTCGAGGAACGGCGCCGTCGGGGGAGCGCGGCGCGAACGATCGGCGCCTGCGCGACGACGTCCCCCCGCACTACTGACGAACCCGCGCCGCCCTGGCCCACGGAGAGGGGCCCGTGCGACGCGGGTCGTGGTCGAGAGGACTACTGCTGCTGCGGCTTGTTCGCCAGCAGGTCGCGGATCTCGGTGAGCAGCTCCTCCTGCGTGGGGGCGGGGTCCTCCTGGACGACAGGGCTGCGGGCCGCGCGACGCTCGGCCATCTTGTTCATCGGGAACACCAGGGCGAAGTACACCACGGCCGCGATGGCGAGGAAGTTGATCAGCGCCGAGATGATGGCGCCGATGCCCAGTTCGGCGTCGTCGACGATGCCGGGGATGACGATGGTCCAGTTGGCGAGGTCTCCCGAGGGGAGGAACGCGCCGATCAGCGGGTTGATGATCGCGCTGACGATCGCGTCGACGATCGCCGTGAACGCGGTGCCGATGACGACCGCGACGGCGAGCTCGACCACGTTGCCGCGCAAGATGAAGTCTTTGAAGCCCTGCAGCATCAGTTTTCCTTTCCCCCGTCGGACTGGGTCCGAGCGGCCTCCGAAAGACGTGCGCCGTGGTGACGCACGCGCCGACTCGTCAGGAGGTCGACGCGGGGGCAGGCGCCCCGTTTCCCGATGATGTCTTAGCGGACGACGATTCGCCAGATGCCGCGCCAGTTTTCGATGCGCCCGCATCGGATCCGGACGAGCTCGAGGAGTCGGAGGACGGCGTCGAGCTGCGCGAGTCGGTCCGGTAGAAGCCGGACCCGTTGAAGGTGACGCCGATCGAGCCGTACACCTTGCGCAGCGCGCCGTGGCACGCAGGGCACTCGGTCAGGGACGGATCGGAGAACGACTGGACGGCGTCGAAGGCGTGCCCGCAGCTCTTGCAGGCGTAGGCGTAGGTGGGCAAGGCTTCCTCATTCGTGACGGAGACGTCAGCGCGCGAAGGTGATCGTGCGGGTGGGGGTGACGGCGCCCGTGACGGGCTGATCGTGCACCTCGCGGGGCACCCGTTCCACCACCTCAGAATCATAGATCACCGCGTACACGGGCGGTCGCCGGTCCATCGAGCCGAGCGTCCTGTCGTAGTAGCCGCGCCCCCAGCCCATCCGCCAGCCGTCCTCGTCGACGGCGGAGGCCGGCACGATCATGAGGTCGACCTCGCCGACGGCGATCGGGCCGAGCACCTCGCCGACGGCCTCAGGCACGCCGAGGGCCGTATCGATCTCGTCGCCCTCCGGATCGGCCACGGTCCAGTCGAGCAGGCCGTCGTCGCGCGAGATCGGCAGGAGCACCCTGATGCCCCGCTCCATCGCGGCGTTGATGAACGGACGCGTGCTCGGCTCGGTCGGCGACGACAGGTAGCAGGAGACGGACGCGGCCTCGTGCTCGGCCAGGAGCGCGTCGAGCTGGGCGCGGATCCCATCGGCCGCGGCCTCGAGCTGCGCAGGGGTGAGATGGTGCCGACGCTCCCTCAGCTCGGCGCGGAGCGCGCGCTTCTCGTCCTGGAGGGGGTCGGGCATGTGCCGAGTCTACGGCCGATGCCGCACGCGGCGCGGATCCGCACGACCGCCCGCCAAAGCGGCGACTTCGCGGCGCGATCGCCTACTCTGGGGGCATGGAACCCGCACAGATCAAGGCCGTGATGCCGGTCGCAGGCCTCGGCACGCGCTTTCTTCCCGCGACGAAGGCGACTCCGAAGGAGATGCTTCCCGTCGTCGACAAGCCCGCCATCCAGTATGTGGTCGAGGAGGCCGTCGCTGCGGGGATCCGGGACGTCCTGATGATCATCGGGCGCAACAAGAACGCGATCGCGAACCACTTCGACTCCGTGCCGGAGCTCGAGGAGAAGCTCACGCAGAAGGGCGACGACTCCAAGCTGGGGCGCGTGCGCCAGTCGAGCGACCTCGCCGACGTGCACCTGCTGCGCCAGGGCGAGCCGAAGGGCCTCGGCCACGCGGTCTCGCGGGCGCGGGCCCACGTCGGCCAGTCGCCGTTCGCGGTGATGCTCGGCGACGACCTGATCGACGAGCGGGACCCGCTCCTGCCCAAGATGATCGAGGTCAACGAGGCCCGCGGTGCCATGGTCATCGCACTGATGGAGGTCGACCCCGACAGCATCAGCATGTACGGGTGCGCGTCGGTGGAGGAGACGGACGACCCCGACGTCGTCAAGGTCGTCGACCTCGTCGAGAAGCCGGCGAAGGAGGATGCGCCGTCGAATCTCGCGATCATCGGCCGGTACCTGCTCACCCCCGAGATCTTCCCCGTGCTCGAGCACACGCAGCCCGGCAAGGGCAACGAGATCCAGCTCACCGATGCGCTCAAGGAGGTCGCGGCCGACCCCGACAACGTCGACGTCTACGGCGTGATCTTCCGCGGGCGCCGGTACGACACGGGCGACAAGCTCGACTACATCAAGGCGATCATGCGGCTCGCGGCCGATCGGGAGGACCTCGGCCCCGAGCTGCGCCCGTGGATCAAGGAATTCGCGGCGGAGCTCTAGCCCCCGTTCGCTCACGAGGAACCGGATGGACACGACGCTCGCGCGAGCTCACGGGGCGGTGTCCGTCCGGCTCGTCCGTCCGCGCGATGCCAGGACCCTGCAGGACGAGCTGCTGACGAACCGCGCGTGGCTGCAGCCGTGGGAGGCGACGAGCCCCCGCGGAGGCCTCTCGTTCGACATGCGCCTGTCGATCCGGCGCCTCCTGCAGCAGTATCGCGACGGCGGCGGCGTGCCGTTCGTCATGGAGCACGCCGGCGAGATCGCCGGCCAGCTGAACGTGTGGGGGATCGCCAGGGGATCGCTTGAGTCGGCCACGATCGGATACTGGGTGAGCGAGCGCTTCGCCGGGAAGGGCATCACGCCCACCGCCGTGGCGCTGGTGACCGACCTGTGCTTCTTCGAGATGGGGCTGCACCGGATGGAGATCTGCATCCGTCCCGAGAACCGCGCGAGCCTGCGTGTGGTCGAGAAGCTCGGGTTCTCGTACGAGGGGTTCCGCCGGCGGTACATCCACATCGACGGGGACTGGCGCGATCATTACGCCTTCGCCCTCGTGAGGGAGGACGTGCCCGGCGGGGTGCTCGCGCGGTGGATCGAGGGCAGGGTGCCCCCGGATGCCGGATCCGTCCCGCGCGTCTGACGGGGGAACGCGAGGCGGTCGCCTACCGTTTTCCCATGGGTGGTCAGGTGCTCGGCGGTGGCGTGGTGGTCCTCGTGGCCGTGCTGCTGTGGCTGCTGTATCTGCTGCCCAGCATCCACAACCGTGCGCGCTACGACGCGGCGGAGCGCAACGCGCTGCGTCTCAATCGCGCCCTGCGGGTCCTCGCCGAGACGAGCGAGGCGCCGAAGGAGGTGCGCGTCGAGCTGACGGCCCGGCAGGCGCTCGCGCAGCAGCGAGCCGCGCGGCGGGCGCGTGCCGATGTCGAGCGGCTGGAGCGCGAGCGCGACGAGATCCGTGCGGAGCAGGCGCGGCTGGAGCGCGAGCGGGAGCTGGCCGAGATCGAGGAGCGCCGCCAGGTCCTCGAGGCCGAGCAGCACCGGCTCGAGCGCCGAGCGAGCGAGCGCGAGATCGAGGCGGACCGCCGTGCGGCGGAGCGGGAGCACGACGCGCGGCGGCGGGCCGAGGCGCGGGCCGCGGGCGCGCGGCTCGGGCACCGAGCGGACGCGGCCGGGCAGGAGACGACTCCGCCGATGGTGCGTCGGGAGGAGGATCCTGTGGTCGTCGATCTCGTTCCGGACGGCCGGGCGCGGGCGAGGCGGCGGGTGCGTCTCGTCGCCACGCTCATCGCGCTCGTCGGCGTCGCACTGGCGGGATGGGGCGGATGGATCGCCTCGGCCGGCGCCGAGACGACCGTCGTCGTGGCCTGCGTCGTCGGAGGTCTCGCGCTGCTCGCCGGCGGAGCGCTCACCCTGCGCCGCATGGCGCAGGTCGCCCGACGGGCGAGTGCCCGTGCGACTGCGCGTGTCGCTGGCATCCCGTCCGGGGTGCGCACGACGTCCGCGCTCCTCGACGCGGCCGATCGCGGCTGGACGCCTCGCACGCTTCCCGCGCCCCTGTCCACGACATCGGGCACGAGCGCGGCATCCGCCGCCGCGGCGCACGCGGCGCGCGAGGAGCTGCGCAGCGCCGCGCGAGCTGAGGCCCTGCGCGAGCGCGAGGAGCGGATGCGGCCGGCGCCCGTCTCGATCGAGAGGCGGAGCGCCCCGGTGCCCGCTGCCGCCGAGCCGGCCCCCGCCGCGCGCAGCGCGAGCGCCGACCGCCCGGAGACCGACTACACGCGCATGGGATACGTCGACGACGCGGCGGTCGAGGAGCACGTCCGCAAGCTCCTCGCGGGACGCGTGGCGAGCTGATCCGCGACGCCAGCGGGAGCCCGGCACGGTCGGTCGTGGCCGGCGTGATCTGGTAATGTATTCGAGGTTGAGCAAGGGCCCATGGCGCAGTTGGTAGCGCGTCTCGTTCGCAATGAGAAGGTCGGGGGTTCGAATCCCCCTGGGTCCACCGATGTGATGTTCCAGGACATCGTGAACGACTGAACCCCCGGTTTTCGGGGGTTCAGTCGTTTTTGCGTTGGTAGCCGCGCGCGGGGTTGAGGGTGAATTGCGCGATTGGGACGCAAGTCGACCCTTGACGTGAGCGCAGTGGTTGACACCGCCGTTCACATCGCCGACGACGAAGGACTGGAGTCGGCGACCCTGCCCAAGATCGCGAAACGGCTTGGTGTGACGCCGATGTCGCTGTATCGGCACGTCGACTCCAAACAGGAACTGCTCCTACGGATGTTGGATGCCGCTAGCCGTCCGAGCGAGACCTGGGGGGTCTCGGGATGGCGCGACGGGTTGCGGCGCTGGGCTCTCGACCTGTGGGAGCTCTCTCTCGAGCGGCCCTGGATCCCACGCGTGCTCGTGTACCGACCTCCGGCAGGCCCCAACCAGACCGCGTGGATGGAGCGCGGCCTGGCTCAGCTGTCCTCCACGGCGTTGTCCTGGAATGCCAAACTGTCGGCAGTCACCCTGCTGAGCGGATATGCGCGTCACTCGGCCCTGCTGGCGCTGGAACTGGAAGCGGGACTCGCGCCGGATCATTCCCACGCAGAGAGCGGAGACGAGTACACGCTCGCGCTCGGCTCCCTGATCTCCGCGAGTGAGTTTCCGAATGCATCCGCGATGCTCGCGTCGGGCTCGCTGGCTTCCACGGAGCAGTCGTCCGCAGGCGAGAGGTACAGCGACTTCGAATCGGGCCTCGACCTGATCCTCGACGGTCTCGGAGTGCGCATCGACGCCATCGGCCGGGAGCAGGGTTAGTCGCTGGCAGCGTCCTGGGGTGGGTTGTGCATGAACTCGATGCGGATGCCGCTGTCGTCCTCGACGAATGACGCATAGTAGCGGTCGGAGAATCGCGGATACGCTTTCGGCTCACGCACGGCCGTCCACCCTGCGGCCATGGCGACGTTGTGCAAGCGATCGACTTCGTCGCGGGAGTCGACGGCGAACGCAAGGTGCTGCCACCCGACCCGACCGTGCACGTGCGGTCCGGCGCCGCCTTCCCGCGCGCCAAAGACGATGAACTCCGACTCGTCTCCCACACTCCACGCTGTGCTGTCGTCAGCGTCGAACTGTTCGTAGCCGAGCGCCTTCAGAACGGGGCCGAACTGCTCGCGTCCGCGTCCAAGGTCGTCGACGGTGACACCAAGATGATCCAGAAGTGGCATCCGGCCAGCGTAGGCGATTGACCACGCCGAGTCGCCACCGAACGTTCCTGATCAGACGCGCTCTCCATCGCCGGATCGGAATCTCCCTCCGGCGTGGTGAGCGGGTCGCCCGGCGTGCGGGAACCCAGCCTCCGGGCAGACGCGCGGGCTCGGGGCTCGGCGCCCGCCTGCCCGACCGGATCCTCCTTCCTCTGGCCCGCTTCGCGAACCGCTTCACGAGATCTGTGCTCAAGGCGATCGTCGCGGATCCGGCGACGCTTCCGCCCGAGGTCGTCGACGAGTTCGTGCGCGAGGCGCGTGCGCCACGAGCCGGCATCGCGTACGGGCGGTACAACCAGGCCACGCTCGGGCGGACCCGCCTGCGCAACAACCTGCTTCCGCGCGTGCACAAGATCACCGCCCCGACCCTCCTGTTCCACGGCGAGGCCGACCCGATGGTGAGCCCTGCCGACTCGCGGCGCGCGGCCGAGGCGATCCCCGGCGCGCAGCTCGTCCTCGTGCCGGGCGTCGGCCACTGGGCGCAGCTCGAGGCCCACGACCGCTTCGCGACCGAGGCGCGGCGGCTCCTCTCGTCGCTCGACCGGCAGATCGGCGAGGGATTCGCGGACGGATCGCGCTGAGGCGACGTGCGGGCCCTTGCGCTGAGTTCTCGCTCGTCACATACTTGACATATGGAAAGTAAGGACCAGTCGGAAAGTGAAGGAACGCGGATCCATCCGGACGCGCCCGTCCAGCGCTCCGCCCCCGCGGTGGAGCCGGCACGCGGCTATTGGCTCCTCACGCTGGGGTCGGCGGCGCTCCTCGCGCTCTACCTCGGCACCTACCTCTTCGTCTTCGGCAACCGCACGCCAGTGGAGGCGTCCGAGCAGGGCGAGGGATACCTGATGACGTGGGTGATGCTGGCGCCGGTGCTGGCCTTCAACTCGCTGGTCAGCGGCGCGCGTGAGCGGTTCAGCATCCGCACCAGGTCCGGGCCCCTGCACTGGGTGCTCGTCGGCCTCTGCCTTGCGGGGTTCGCCGTGCTCGGCGCGCTGAGCGTCGTCGACATCGCGTATCCGTGGTGGCTCAACGTTCTCCTGCCTCTGGCGCTGTTCGCGGTGATGGCCGCGGCGCCGATCCGCGGGCTCCTCGCGACCCCGCGCGGGCCGGTCGCGGATTGGCGCGCTGCGCCGCTGAGCTCGCCCGCTCGGCTCGTCACCGGCATCATCGGCCTCGTCATCGGGGTGCTGATCGCCACGTCCGCGGTGCCGAGCGCGGCCATGATCGCCGGACTGATCGCGATGGTGCCCCTGGTCATCGTCATGCTGCTGAGCTGGGAGTCGTCGTACGGTCTGCCGAGGGTCGGCTACGAGTGGGGCCCGATCCACTGGGGCGCGTTCTGCATCGGCGCGGTCGTCGTGTTCGCATCGGTCGTCCTCACGACCTTCACCTCCTGGTACGGCCTGAGCTGGAGCTCGAGTGCCGGCGTGCTCGTCGTGCTCGTCATGGGCGCAGCGGCGATGCTGCCGCGCCGTGGCGGGCGGCGAGGAGAGTGATGAGCCATCCCCGGCACGACCTCGACCCCGCCTTCCAGACGCCGCTGCGGCTGTCGCTGATGGCGGCGCTGGGGCGTCGCAAGGAGATCGACTTCGGCACCCTCCGCGACGTCATGGAGGCGGACGACTCCTCGCTGAGCAAGGCGATCTCGTTCCTCGACGCCGCGGGCTACGTGAAGACCATCAAGGGCTACGTCGGCAAGCGGCCGCGCACATGGGTCACGGCGTCGGCGCGCGGGCATCGCGCGTTCGTGCGTCACGTCGCCGCGCTCCGAGCGATCGTCGGAGGCGGGGAGCAGGCGGGGGGGGGCGGGGGCTTTACCCCCCCCCCCCCCCCCACAGAGGGACGGGGTGTGCACCCCCCCCCGGGTGATGCCGGCGCGCCCGGGCGGTGATGGCCAGTTTTTTTCAGACACCCCCGACCCCCGC
>JBQDDT010000027.1:11336-21753 GCA_052092505.1 Microbacterium sp.
GGGGGGGGGGGGGGGGCTGGGGGGGTGGGTGCGTCCGGGCGCGGGGCTCGGGGTGTTGGTGGGGGGGGGGGTGCGGGGGGGGGGGGGGTTGTGACCCCCCCCGCCCCCGCGCCGATCAGTGCTCGTGGATGACCACGCCGCGGATGTTCCTGCCGTCGCGCATGTCCTGATAGGCCTCGTTGATCTCCTCCAGCCGGTACCGGCGCGTGACGAGCTCGTCGAGCTTGAGCTTGCCCTGTCGGTAGAGATCGAGAAGCAGCGGGATCGCGACGCGAGGCGCCCAGGAGCCGTACAGGCACCCCTGGATCCGCTTCTGCATCATCGAGATCTCGAACAGCGGGATGCCGTCGATCGTCGACTGCACGTTGCCCTGGCCCGTCACGACGAGCGTGCCGGCCTTGCGGACCGTCCGGTAGCCCTGCAGGACGTGCTCGCCGGTCGTCACGCCGACGGTCACGATGGTCGAGTCGGTGCCCTGCCCGTTCGTGAGGGAACGCGCGAGGGCGTCGGCCTCGTCGACGGTCGCGAAGGCGTCGGTCGCGCCCATCCGCAGTGCGTTCTCGCGCTTGAACTCGACGGGATCCACGGCGATGACGCGTCGGGCGCCCGCGATCGAGGCGCCCTGCACGGCGTTCGTGCCGATCCCTCCGATGCCGATCACGATGACGACGTCGCCAGATGCCACCTCCGCCGCGTTGACCGCCGATCCGAAGCCTGTCGGAACGCCGCAGCCGACGAGCGCCGCGACCTCGAGGGGGATGTCCTTGTCGATCTTGACGCAGGACGTCTGGTCGAGCACCTGCCAGTTGGCGAACGTCCCCAGCATGGCCGCGGTGCCGACGTCATGGCCGTCCGCGTCCTTCATGCGCATCGTGCCGTCCAGCTGCGTGCCCTCGAGGATCAGCCCGCCGTAGTCGCAGAGGTTCTGAAGCCCCATCGAGCACCATTTGCACCTGCCGCACGCGGGGATGAACGAGGTCACGACGTGGTCGCCGACCTCGAACCCCGTCACGTCCTCGCCGAGCTCGCGCACGATCCCCGCTCCCTCATGCCCCGCGACGATCGGGAGGGGCAGAGGAGTGTCGTTCTGCGCCATGTGGTCGTCGGAATGGCACAGGCCTGTCGCCACGAGCTCGACGAGCATCTCTCCGCGCTGCGGTCCGCTGAGCTCGAGATCCTCGATCCGCCAGGATCCGGGTTGCTCACGGAGCACGGCCGCACGTACCGTCATCGGTTTCATCACATCTCCTCTTTGAGATAGGCCCTCCCTCGTCATCGAGGGGAGGCCGCCTGTCCGGCATATCCGATAAGAGTCCCACAGTTGTGGCACGCGGTGCCATAGCGGATGGCGGCCGTGCGGAACGCCTGGTCGCCGTGCGGAAGCCCGTGCCAAGACGAGGTCCGGAGAGGTCAGCTCCGCGTCGTCGCCATCATGCGCAGTCGCACCTCGCGCGCGCCCGTCATGTGCACCTCTGCGAGTCGCTGTGCCCTGTCGGCGTCGCGCCGCTCGATCGCCTCGAGCATCTCGGCGTGCTCGGCGAGCGCCGCGCGCCAGCGCTCCTCGCTCTCGAGCGTCGTCGTCGGGTAGCGCACGAGGTGCACGCTGAGGCGGTGCAGGAGATCGATGAGCGTCGGGCTGTGGCTCGCCGCCCACAGCGCCTCGTGGAAGTCGCGATTCGCCGCCGCACGCTTCTTCGGATCGTGACCGGTCGTGTGCATCGCCTCGGCGGTGACCGTCAGGCGCGCACGGTCGAGTTCGGTCGCGCGGAGCGCGGCGCCACGGGCCGCGGCGCCCTCCAGCGTGATGCGCACGTCGTAGATGTCGAGGATCTCCTCGGGGCTCGTCTCGCGCACGCGCAGGCTGCGGCCCGCGCGCTCGACGAGCAGCTCGACCTCCAGCCGGTGCAGCGCCTCCCGCACCGGCGTCCGCGACGCGCCGTAGGTCTGCGCCAGCTGGTTCTCCGAGAGCACGCGTCCCGGCTCGAGCTCTCCGGTGAGAATCGCATCGCGGATGCGCTCGTAGACACTGCCTGCCATCGCACCTCCTCGACTCAGACAGTACCGGGCTGCGCCGCGGCCGCCCGCATCGCGCTAGGCGATGGAACCGGCACGACGACCGAACACCATGCCGGCGGCGAGCCCGGAGCCGCCGGGATAGTTGACGCTGAAGAGGCCGCCGAGCGCCTCGCCGCACGCGTACAGTCCGGGGATGGGCTCCCCGTCTTCTCCGAGCACGCGTCCGTCCAGGTCGCCTCGGACGCCGCCGAAGGTGAAGGTGATCCCGCAGGTGACGGGATACGCGTAGAACGGACCCGTCTCGATCGGCGCGGCCCAATTGCTCTTGCGCGGCTCCACCGCCGCGGCGCGCCCGTCCTTCACCGTCGGATCGAACGGCCGGGAGCGGTCGATGGAGGCGTTGAAGTCGTCGATCGTCTTCTGCAGGGCGGCTGCGTCCACGCCGATCCGTCGGGCCAGGTCGGCGATCGTCTCCGCGCGGACCTCGGAGACGCCGGGCATCTCGTACTCCTCGGCCCTCAGCATCGGCCGCAGCGTCGAGTCGAACAGCTGCCACGCGACCGAACCCGGCTGCTTCAGGATCTCCTTGCCGTACTTCGCGTAGGTGTAGTTGCGGAAGTCGGCGCCCTCGTCCAGGAACCGCTTCCCCTCGCGATTCACGAGGATGCCGAGCGGATAGCTCTGGCGCGTGAGGCGGTTGGTGAGCTCGCGGTTCGACTCGTTGTGCGGCGTCTCCGCATCCCACTGCACGCTGTGACACGTCGTCCAATCGCCGCCCCGTGCCGCGCCGATCTCGATCGCGGCGGCCAGCATGTCGCCGACGTTGTAGGGCGTGCCGCGCACCTTGGCGTTCGACCAGCCTTCGCCCAGATGCTCCTCGCGCCACGTCGGGCTCGACTCGAAGCCGCCGGACGCGATGATCACGGATTCGGCCCGGAGCTCCACCGTGCCGTCCGGGCCGTCGGCACGGATGCCGACGACGCGCCCGTCCTCGACGATGAGTCCGGTTGCTCGCATCCCGTAGTGCACGTCGGTTCCCAGCCGTTCGGCGACGGCGGTGTGGTCGGCGATGAGCCCTTCGCCCCCACCCACGTTGCCCACGTGCAGCCCTCCCCAGAACAGGTAGCCGCCGTCCGGGCGTTCGTATGCCTGGCGCTCGTACATGAGCCGGTACTTGAGCCCGAGGCCATGCAGCCAGCGGATCGCCTCGTGCGCCTCGGCCACGAGGACGGCCGCCATGTCGGTGTCGCCGCGCCCCTCGGTGACCTTCGCGAGATCGGCGGCGTACTCCTCCTGCGAGTACGGCGGCACCTCTGTCCTGGCGTGCCTCTCATCCGGCTCGACGAGATCGAGCAGCGATGCGAGTCCGTCGTGGGCGATGCGGGTGGCCCCGGCCGTGTAGAAGCTGTTGCCCCCGGCCATGTCGCGCTCGCCGCGCTCGACCAGCAGCACCTTCCTGCCCCGCTCCGCTGCGGCGTGCGCCGCCGCGAATCCGGCGTTTCCGCCCCCGACGACGATGACGTCCGCGTCGCGGTCACTGCTCATGGTGCTTCCTCCTGGTGGGTGGTGTGGTCGTCGGCGGTCTCATCGAGCGCCCGGTCCCGCGCGGTGGCGGGGGAGAGGGGGACGATGGCATCGTCGTCCGGCAGCGGCGCGTGACGCGCGCGCACGCGGGGATCGTGGCCGGGCACGATCACACCGTCGTCGCCCGCGAGCTCGTGCAGCCGGTCGAAGGCGAGATACATGCGCGGCAGCTCATGGACGACGCCGTACGGATGATCGCCCTCGATGTTCGCGTAGAAGTGACTCGCGTCGGAGGCGAGCACCACCGCGCCGTCGGAGCCGACGATGCGGACGACCTGAGTGCCGGCGGTGTGCCCTCCGACGAGGTGGAGCGACGTGCGGTCGTCGAGCTCGACGACCCCGTCCGCCACGGCCACTCGTCCTGCGCTCTCCAGCTCGAGGAGCGCCTGCAGGTCACGGCCGTTCAGAAGGTGCTCGTAGGCACCGCGCACGGCCATCGGGGTCTGCCAGAAGTCGAGCTCGTCGCGCTGCACGTGGATGGTCGCGCGCGGATACGCGTCGACGAACCCCGTGTGGTCGTAGTGGAGGTGCGTGAGGACGACGTCGTCCACCTCATCCGCGGAGATGCCGAGGCGTGCGAGCAGCTGCACGGGGCTCGCCGTGTACGGGCGGTCCCCGCGGCGGGCGGCCTCCTCCGGGGTGAATCCGGTGTCGATCACGACGACCCTGCCATCGTGGATCGAGACCCAGGTGAAGTAGTCGATCGGCCACGGGCCCATGCAGTCGGAGAAGTGCTCGTAGAAGTGCTCGTTCTTCACCGATGCGGTGCGGTGCGCGTAGCGCAGAGCGTAGACGCCGTCTGCTGCGCGTCTCATGCGGGTCCCCCGAACGCGAGGTCGTCGCCCGTCCAGTCCTGCCAGAGCCTGGCGATCGCGGCGTAGTCCTCGCGCGCGAGCCCGGCCGCGAGCGCCAGGTCGTACACGGTCTGCGCGGCCTGCGTGGCGAAGAGCGGCACGCCGGACCGCTGCGCCATCGCGAGCGCGAGCGTCGAATCCTTGCGTGCCGCAGCGAGCGGCATCCCGCCGTCGTACTCATCTCGTGCGACGCGCTCCATGACGCGGTGGGTGAGGGGACGCATGAGTCCGCCATCGGGCTGCCCGAGCATGTCGGCGATGTCCTCGAGCGCGACTCCCTGGGCCTTCGCCAGTGCGAAGGCCTCCACGAGGACGACCATCGTCGCGTGGGCGACGCCGTTGTTGACGACCTTCGCCGCCATCCCCGAACCGAGCGAGCCGAACGTGCGCTGCCCGGCGGGTCCGACGGCCTCGAGGACGTCGCGCACCGCTGCGATGTCGGCGTCATCGCCGCCGACGAGCAGGGTCGCCCTGCCGGCTTCCATCTGCCCGACGCCCGAGAGCACAGCGGCGTCGACGACGCGGGCGCCGGCGCTCTCGAGCAGCCGCGCCTCGTCGCGCACGTCCTCCGGCAGCACGGTGCTGGTCTCGACGACGATCGTGTCCGGCTCCAGCTCCGGGGCGAGTTCGGCGAGCACCGAGCGCGAGATCGTCGGCACCGGCAAGGAGAGCACGATGCGACGGCACGCCGCGATGTCGGAGAGGGAGTCGGTCGTGTGCACGCGCTCGACCGACTCCGCGAGACCACGTCGTTCTTCGTCGACGTCGAACGCGACGACGTCGTGGACGGTTGCGAGTCGTCGGCAGATCGGCAGACCCATCTGGCCGAGTCCGACGAGACCGACGGCTCCGGTGTGCGTTGTCATCGTGGGCTCCTCACCTCTCATGCCTTGATCGCGAATGGGTCGCGGACGTCGTCCGAGAGATCCATGAGCACGTTCTTCGTCCGCAGGTACGCGTCGATCGCTTCGATTCCGCGCTCTCGTCCATGCCCCGATCTGCCGACGCCGCCGAACGGCGCCTGCGCCGCTGAGTACCGGTAGGTGTTCACCCACACGGTGCCGGCGACGAGCTCCCGCGCGACGCGGTGAGCCCGCGACACGTCGGCCGTCCAGATGCCGGACGCCAGGCCGTACGGGGTGCCGTTGGCGATGCGGACCGCCTCGTCCTCCGTCTCGAAGCGTGTGATCGCGAGCACCGGACCGAACACCTCCTGCTGGGCGAGGCGAGAGGCAGGGTCGACGTCGGCGAAGATCGTCGGCTGGACGAAGCAGCCGTCGGCGAGTGCGGCTTCCGTCGGCGCCGAGCCTCCGGCGATGAGCCGGGCGCCATCGGCATGCGCGTCGTCGATCATGCCCAGGATGCGCTGTCGCTGGGCGGGCGACGCCACCGGACCCATCTGCGTGGTCTCCTGGGCGGGGTCGCCGAGGACGATGCTGCGAGCCGCCTCGGCGAGCCTGGTCTCGACCTCGTCGGCGATGGAGGAATGGACGAGGAGTCGTGACCCCGCGATGCAGGTCTGGCCGCCGGCCGCGAAGATGCCGGCGACCGCCCCGGGAACCGCGCGCTCGAGATCCGCGTCCTCGAAGATGACGTTCGCGCTCTTGCCGCCGAGCTCGAGGACGACGGGCACGAGCACATCCGCCGCGGCGCGCGCGATCGCCTGGCCGGTCGGGACGGATCCCGTGAAGCTGATGAGGCCGACGCGCTCGTCGGTGGTGAGCGCCACGCCCGCGTCCTTGCCGCCGGTGACGATGTTGACGACGCCGCCGGGGAATCCGGCCTCGGCGACGAGGTCGGCGAGGGCGAGCGTGCTCAGCGGAGCGAGCTCGCTCGGCTTGATGACGACGGTGCACCCCGCTGCGAGCGCCGGCGCGAGCTTGTTGGCGAGCAGCTGCATCGGCGAGTTCCATGCGGTGATGAGCACGGCGACGCCGACGGGCTCCCGCCGGGTGTAGTCGAACGTGTCCCACGCGTCGAGTGGAACGGTGCTGCCCTGCAGCTTGTCGGCGATCCCGGCGAAGTAGCGATAGTTGCGGGCGGCGAAGCGCGCCTGCGTCGTCGTCTCGCGCACGAGCTTGCCGTTGTCGGCCGACTCGAGCCGACCGAGCGTCTCGGCGTCGCGCTCGAGCAGATCGGCGAGGCGGTGCATGCAGCGGGCGCGCTCGGCGCCGCTCACCTTCCTCCACGATTCGAACGTCCGCTCGGCCGCGCCGATCGCTTCGGCGATCTGCGCCGCGGATGCATCGGCGACCCTGGCGAGTTCGCGCCCGTCCGCGGGGTTCGCGACGGCGATCAGCCGCGACTCGTCCAGCGGCGGACGCTCGCCTCCGATGAGCATGCGGGTATCGAGCGTGCGCTCAGACATGGACTCCTCCTTCGATGACGGACAGCGCGCGCCGCAGGTGCGGCGCGAACGCCTCTGGATGCTCGCACGTCGGGAAGTGCCCGAGGCCCGGCATCGTCCAGAACACGGCTCCGGGGATCCGCGCGGCGGTCGCCTCCGACATCTCAGGCGTGCAGGAGTAGTCGTACTCGCCGGTCATCATCACGACCGGGCACTGTGCGGTGTCGATCTCGGAGACAATGGCTCGGCCGTCCCAGTCGCCGGAGTAGAAGTCGATGTCCCCGGGGAAGACGCCGAACCCTCCCTGCGCGTACTGCCAGCGGATCTCCTCCCGACGGCTCCGCGGGGAGAACGGTCCGATCAGCCCGTCGATCCACTCGGGCGTGAAGGCCATGGCGTTGACGCGGGGATCGCGCGGCCAGGGCGTCGTGCGACCGGGCACGTGCTCACTCGCCTCGCAGGCGATGACACCTCCGAGCCGGTGCGGCGATCTGTGCGCCATCGCCAGGCAGACCTCGCCCGCCATGGACGCTCCGAGGAGGATCGGGCGGTCGAGGTCGAGCGCGTCGATCACGGCCAGGACTGTGTCGGTGTAGCGCCGTGTCGTCAGCGTCCAGGCGCCGAACGGGTGGGGGAGACGGTCCGACCGGCCATGTCCGGGAAGGTCGAACGCGACGACGTGGAATCGATCCGTGACGGCCGGGTCGGACATCACCGGATGCCCCTGGCGAGCGTCGGCGCCCGCCGTGTGCAGCACGACCAGCGCAGGGCGCGAGGGATTGCCGGCCTCCTCGACGTGGAGCTCGATCGACCGGCCTTCGATCTCGACGGGCACGTAGCGTCCGCGGATGCCGCTCCGGTCGAGCGCCGGGTCCGCCGTGGGCTCCGGCTCGCCGTGCAGCGTCGCTCGCGCGAGCTCGACGAGTCGTCTCGCGATGTGCGCATGCTGCGCGAAGACGAGCTCCGCATCGCCATCTGACCGGACCGTTCCCGCCGCGACGTGAGTCCCAGCCACGCGCATGCGCATGGCGAGGAAGTGATGCAGCGTCGGCGCCGGCCGGGCCTCGAGGCAGCTGTCCCATGCTTCCTCGGGTGCGACCATGACGACGTCGGCCCTGTCCGTGGTCGTCGCGACGACGCCGTCCGCCGTCACGCGCAGGGCGATCGCGTGTCGGCCATCCGAGATGCCGATCGTCACGTCGGCGTACTCCGCGAACGACGTGAGCTCCGCATCCGCCAGAGCCAGTCGAGCAAGCGAATCCACGTCGGCGACGAGCCGCGAGAGGTTCCCCATCAGCGCAGGTCTCCACCCAGGCTCTGCTCTCCGACGGCCCGCTCCGTCCGCGGAGTGACCTCCTGCATGAAGCGCACGCCCGGCCGCGTCGCCGCCCAGACCGCGATGAAGGTCAGGATCGACACGATGATCATGTACGGCGGGATGGTCAGCACGGCGCCGAGCCCCGTCGCGAGCAGAGACGTGAGGATGAGCGGTGCGAACCCGCCGCCGAAGATCGCCCCGATCTGGTACCCGAGCGAAGCACCGCTGTAGCGCACGTGCGGCGGGAAGAGCTCGGCGAAGAGCGTCGCCATCGGCCCGTACATGAACGGGTGGATGAGCGCGAGGCCGATGAACACCGTGATGCCGAACGTCCAGATCCCTGGCAGCGCCTCGTTGATGAGAAAGAAGGGATACGCGTAGGCGGCGAAGAGCACGGCTCCGGTGAGGAACACCTTCCGGCGTCCGATGCGATCGCTGAGCGCGGCGGCGAGCGGGATGGTGAAGAGCTCGACGAAGGCACTGATCGCCACGATCGTGAGCACCGTCTGGCTGTCGAACCCCAGGGTCGTGGTCGCGTAAGTGAGGATGAACGTCGCGAACAGGTAGAAATTCACGAAGGGCGCGAGGCACATGGCGATCGCGAGCAGGATGTTGAGGGGGTGCTTGCGGACCGCCTCCCACGCGGGCATGCGCGACTGCTCGCCCTGCTGAGCGACCGCCTGGAACTCCGGGCTCTCGACGACGCGCAGCCGGATGGCGAGGCCCACGATGATGAGCACGGCGCTGAAGAGGAAGGGAATGCGCCAGCCCCACGCGATGAACAGGTCGCCGGGGAGGAGTGACGCCGCGCCGAAAACGATCGTCGAGAGCACGAGGCCGGCTGGGCTTCCTGCCTGCGTCCAGCTGCCGGCGAGGCCGCGCTTGCGCTCATCCTCGTGCTCGACCGACATGAGCACGGCGCCGCCCCATTCGCCGCCGACGGCGAACCCCTGCACGAGCCGGAGGAAGATGAGGAGGATCGGGGCCAGCACGCCGACCTGCTGATACGTCGGCAGACAGCCGATGAGGAAGGTGGCCGCCCCCATGCCCACCAGGCTGTAGATGAGCATCTTCTTACGGCCGAGCCGGTCGCCGAAGTGGCCGAACACGATGCCGCCGATCGGGCGGGCGAGGAAGCCGGCGGCGAACGTGCCGAACGAGGCGATCGTGCCGACGATCGGATCGAAGTCGGGGAAGAACAGGGCGTTGAAGACGAGGGCCGAGGCCGTGCCGTACAGGTAGAAGTCGTACCACTCGATCGCCGTTCCGACGAACGATGCGGTGATGACGCGTCGCGTCATCCGGCGATCGCGCACTGCGCTGTGCTGAGTCATGGGAGAAGAACCTCTGCGGTGAGTCGTCGTGGCCGGACACCACGCTGCATCCGAGTGTATACAAGCGGATGCAGAACGCAAGCGCGGGTCGGCGGATGGGCAGGCGCAGGCCCCGCGGCCTGTCTCCGGCGTCCTGTCCCTGGCGCGTGGACGACGGCTGGCTGTGCCTGGCCTCAGAAGAAGAAGCTGAGCACCAGTGCGATGAGGGCGAGAAGGGGGATCGTGCCCTGGCGGATCGCCGCACCGCGCTTGTCGGGGGACGAGACGAACAGCACGAGAGCGGCGGCGAGCATGGAGCCGACGCCCGTGAAGACCAGCGTGAGCCCCACGGCGAGGAAGCCGCCGAGGAGCAGGCCGATCCCGAGG
This sequence comes from Microbacterium sp., assembly GCA_052092505.1. Classification (GTDB taxonomy): domain Bacteria; phylum Actinomycetota; class Actinomycetes; order Actinomycetales; family Microbacteriaceae; genus Microbacterium. The sequence continues at coordinate 21,156 of JBQDDT010000027.1, forward strand.
CCGGCCGCGATCGCGAGGAAGAGGTTGTAGAAGCCCTGGTTGAAGGCGAGGGGCTTCGTGACGCTCGCCTCCTCCTCGGTGGTGCCGAAGGTCGCTCTGGCGCGCGGGGTCGTCCACAGGACCGACTCCAGCCAGAAGATGTAGACGTGCAGGAGCGCGGCAGCCCCCGCGAGGACGATTCCGGTGACGAGCATGTCGAGCCCCTTCCCACGCCCGATCGTAGCGGCGCCGGGCCTCAGGCCGGGGGAGTGTTCGCCGGGGCCTCTTCGACCTGCTTCGCGGTCGCGGGTAGCGCGCAGCTCCCGTCGTCGCAGGCATCGCCAGCGCCGAGCAGGATGATCGGGCCGGTCATCGCTCGTTCCACGCCTGCGCGAGCGCCTGCGCGAACGCCTCGACGGGCTGCGCACCGGAGACGCCGTAGCGGCCGGCGAGGACGAAGAACGGCACCCCGGAGATCCCGAGCTCCGCGGCCGTGCGGATGTCGTCGTCGATCGCACGGTCGAGCTCCGCGCTGTCGAGGGCGGCGACCGCTGCGGATCGATCGAGACCGACCTCCTCGGCGAGGCGCGCGAGCACGTCCCGATCGGCCACGTTGAGG
>JBQDDT010000028.1:0-21470 GCA_052092505.1 Microbacterium sp.
TCGTCGAGGCTCGCGTCACGATGCGCCAGGCGCAGGCTGCCCGCCTGCTGCAGGTGGTCCGGCACGTCGTCGCCGAGGATCTCCAGCGCCCTCTCCACCCGCGCGCACGCGGCGACGGCGGCCTGAGCGGAGCGGCGGAGATTGGCGTCGTCGAAGTTGACGAGACGGTTCACCCCGGCGCGCACCTCACGACGCTGGCGGAGCTGATCCCACTCGGCGGCCGTGTTCACCGCGCCCATCGCGACGAGCATCCCCTTGATCGCATCGGGGTCGCGGACGACCACGCGCGGCACGCCCCGCACCTCGCGCGCCTTCGCGGACAGCGAGATCCGTCCTGCGGCGCCGACGAGCGCCATGGCCGCCTCGCCGGACGGGCAGCTGACCTCGAGCGAGGCCGAGCGGCCGGGCTCGGAGAGGTGGCCCGCCGCGAGGAACGCGCCGCGCCAGACGGCCGCGAGGTCATGACGATTTCCGGTCGTGAGCTTGTTCGGAAGGCCGCGCACCGGTCGGCGACGCGCGTCCAGCAGGCCGGTCTGGCGGGCCAGCGTCTCGCCCCCGTCGATGACGCGGACGGCGAAGAGCTCACCATCGGTGTGCGCCGGCGCCTGCATCCTGGCGATCTCGGGGCGGACGCCATAGATCTCCGCGATGTCGCGCGCGGTGCGCTTGGCGAGCACGGGCGAGTCGACTTCCGCCTCGACCGCGACCCGTCCGGCGATCGAATGCAGACCGCCCGCGAATCGGAGCACGGCGGTCGTCTCGGACACGCGTACGGATGGCCGCGGATCGCGGATCGCCACCAGCTCGGCCTTCACGTCGGCGGTCAGTGTCACGGAACTCCCTCACTCGTCGAACTGCGCGGCCGGTGCCGCCTTCGGTTCTGACCCGCGGGCTCCGCCCTGCACGCGACCCCGCGGGCGCGTGCGCGGCCCGCGCGATCACTGCGTCACCGGCGTCGCAGCCGAATGACGATGCCCCAGCCTAGCGTCTTCGACGCGACCCCACGTCGGATCCGCTGGGCGCATTCTCGGCTGGCCGGTGTAGTCACTCCCTGCCGAGGTCGCGATGCTGGACGCGGACGGCGAGCCCCGTCTCGCGCTCCAGCCGGGAGGCGAGCTCCCCGACCATCGCCACGGAGCGGTGCCGCCCGCCCGTGCACCCGAACGCCACCGTCGAGTGAGGCTTGTTCTCGCGCTGGTAGCCCGCGAACACCGCCCGCAGCGCGGCCGAGTAGGCATCGAGGAACTCCACCGCCCCCTCCTGCGCGAGGACGTACTCCTGAACGGCCGGGTCCTTGCCGGACAGCGGACGCAGGCTCTCGTCCCAGAACGGATTGGGCAGGAAGCGCATGTCGGCGACGAGATCGACGTCGGCGGGGACCCCGTACTTGAAGCCGAAGCTGAGGAGGGTCACCGTGTGCTTGGCCGACCCCTCCTCCGCGAAGAGATCGTTCACCCGCGTGACGAGCTGATGCACGTTCGTGTGCGTCGTGTCGACGATGACCTCGGCGCTCTCGCGGATCGACGCGAGCACCTCGCGCTCCCGGTGGATCCCGTCGAGCAGCGTGCCGTCACCCTGGAGTGGGTGCGGGCGGCGCACCTGCTCGTAGCGCCGCACGAGCACGTCGTCCGAGGCGTCGAGGAAGACCACGCGCAGCTTGCTCCGCGAGCGCAGCTCGCGCATCCGCTCCGGCAGATCGCCGAACAGGTCGCGCCCCCGCACGTCGACGACGGCCGCGATGCGCGGCAGCTCCCGCCCGAGCCGCCCTCCGAGATCGAGGAGCGGACGCAGCATCTGCGGAGGGAGGTTGTCGACGACGTACCAGTCGAGGTCCTCGAGCGCGTTGGCGACGGTCGTCCGGCCGGCACCGGACATCCCCGTGACGATCAGAACCTCGCCGGGTGCTCGTTCGTCGCTCACACCGGTCAGCCTAGCGATCTCGCCGTCGCGCGTCACACGCGGCCGTGTCGCCCGCTACGGGCGGGCGAGGTGGCGCACGATCGCCGCAGCGAGCGCGGGGCCGATCCCCGGCAGCTCCTGGATCTCGTCGGCGGACGCCGCCTTCAGCGCCGTGACGGACCCGAAGTGGCGCAGCAGCGCCGAGATCCTCGCCGCCCCCAGACCGGGGACATCGGAGAGCACGGTGCGGATGTCGCGGCGGCGGCGCTTGCGCTGGTGCGTGATCGCGAAGCGGTGCGCCTCGTCGCGCAGGCGCTGCACGAGGTAGAGCGCCTCGGAGTCGCGCGGCAGGATCACGGGATAGTCGTCGTCGGGCAGCCAGAGCTCCTCGAGGCGCTTGGCGATGCCGCACAGCGCGATGTCGTCCCTTCCCGCCTCCCGCAGGGCACGCGCGGCGGCCTGCACCTGCGGCTGGCCGCCGTCGACGATGAGCAGCTGCGGCGGATACGAGAATCGTCGCCGGGTCGGCGCCTCGGCGGCGACGACCTCGTCGGACGTCGGATCCGGCGCCTCCTCGACCTCGACGGGCTCGTCGAGACGCGCCAGGCGACGCGCGATCACCTGGTGGATCGAGTCGGTGTCGTCCGTCGTCTCCTCGATCGAGAACGAGCGGTACTGGTCCTTGCGCGGCAGCCCGTCCTCGAAGACGACCATCGACCCGACGACGTTCGTGCCCTGCAGGTGCGAGATGTCGTAGCACTCGATCCGCAGCGGCGCCTCGGACAGCCCGAGCGCCTCCTGGAGATCGGCGAGCGCCTGCGTGCGGGTCGCATAGTCGCTGCCGCGCCTGGTCTTGTGCCGCACCAGCGCCTGCTGCGCGTTCAGCGCGGCCGTGCGCATCAGCTCCGCGCGCTGCCCGCGGTGCGCGACAGCGAGCTCGACCCGCTTGCCGCGCCGCTCCTCGAGCCAGCGATTCAGCTCGTCGGCGTCCTCGGGAAGGGAGGGGACGATGACGCGCCGCGGCACGTCGGCCGCCGCAGCGTCGCCGTATGAACGCTGAAGGACCTGCTCGACGAGCTCGCCGTCGCGGATGTCGAGCTCCTTGTCGATCGTCGTCGAGTGAACGCCGCGGACCCGGCCGCCGCGGATGACGAAGAGGTGCACGGCCGCGGAGAGCTCGTCCTCGGCGATGCCGAACACGTCGGCGTCCTCGCGGTCGGGGAGCACGAGCGCGCTCCTGCTGAGCACCGCGTCCAGCGAGGCGAGCTTGTCGCGGTGCACCCCGGCCGCCTCGTAGTCCATCGCGGCCGCCGCCTCCTTCATCCGGCGCGTGAGATCCCGTGTGAAGCGCTCGTCGCCTCCCTGCATGAACGCGATGAAGTCGTCCACCATCGCACGGTGCTCCTCGAGCGTGACCCGGTGGGAGCAGGGCCCACCGCACTTGCCGATCTGGCCGGGGAAGCACGGCCGGCCGGTGCGCATGGCGCGCTCGTAGGAGGAGTCGCTGCAGGTGCGGATCGGGAACACCTTGATCATCAGGTCGATCGTGTCGCGCACTGCCCACACCTTCGGGTACGGCCCGAAGTACTTCGCCCCCCTGATCCGCCTGTTGCGCGTGACGATGACCCGCGGGGCCTCGTGCGCGAGGGTGATCGCGAGGAACGGATACGACTTGTCGTCCTTGTAGCGCACGTTGAACGGCGGATCGAACTCCTTGATCCACTGGTACTCGAGCTGGAGCGAGTCGACGTCGGTCGGGACGACGGTCCACTCCACCCCCGTCGCCGTCGTGACCATCCGGCGGGTGCGCTCGTGGAGCGTGTGCAGGGGCGCGAAGTAGTTCGACAGCCGCTGCCGGAGGTTCTTGGCCTTCCCGACGTAGAGGACCCTCCCGTGCTCGTCGCGGAAGCGATAGACGCCGGGCTGGGTCGGGATCTCGCCCTGCCGCGGCTTGTACGTGCGGGGGTCGGGGCTCATCACGCGGCCCGCCTCGTGCCCCGCCGCCCCTTCTTCTCACCCGAGCCGTCTGCGCCCTTCCCCTGGCGCGCCGTCTTCTTCGCCGAGCCCTTCTTCGCGGCGCTCGGACGCTCGGTGATCCCGAGCGTCTCGCGCAGGAACGCGCCCGTGTGGCTCGCCTCGGAGCGGGCGACGTCCTCCGGCGTGCCGGTCGCGACGATCTCGCCACCGCCCGACCCGCCCTCCGGGCCGAGATCGACGATCCAGTCGGCCGACTTGATCACGTCGAGGTTGTGCTCGATGACGATGACCGAGTTGCCCTTGTCGACGAGGCCGCCGAGCACCTCCAGGAGCTTGCGGACGTCCTCGAAGTGCAGGCCGGTCGTCGGCTCGTCGAGCACGTAGACGCTCCGGCCGTTCGAGCGCTTCTGGAGCTCGGTCGCGAGCTTCACGCGCTGGGCCTCGCCCCCGGACAGCGTCGTCGCCGCCTGCCCGAGGCGGACGTAGCCGAGCCCGACGTCGACGAGAGTGCGCAGGTAGCGATGGATCGACTGGATCGGCTCGAAGAACTCCACGGCCTCCGAGATCGGCATCTCGAGCACCTCGGCGATGTTCTTGCCCTTGTAGTGCACCTGGAGGGTGTCGCGGTTGTAGCGCTTCCCGTGGCACACCTCGCACTCGACGTAGACGTCCGGCAGGAAGTTCATCTCGATCTTGAGCGTGCCGTCGCCCGAGCACGCCTCGCACCGGCCGCCCTTGACGTTGAAGCTGAAACGACCGGCCTGATACCCGCGGACCTTCGCCTCCGGCGTCTCGGCGAAGAGGTTCCTGATCTTGTCGAACACCCCCGTGTACGTCGCGGGGTTCGAGCGGGGCGTGCGCCCGATGGGCGCCTGGTCGACGTGCACCACCTTGTCGAGGTGCTCGAGACCGGTCACGCGGGTGTGGTGACCCGCCACCGTGCGCGCCCCGTTGAGCCGGGAGGCGAGCACGCGGTAGAGGATGTCGTTGACGAGCGTCGACTTCCCCGAGCCGCTCACGCCGGTGACGGCGGTCAGCACGCCGAGCGGGATCTGGGCGTCGACGTCCTTGAGGTTGTTCGCGCGCGCGCCGACGACCTCCAGCATGCGCTTGCGGTCGACCTTCCGGCGCTTCGTCGGCGTGGGGATCTCGCGGCGACCCGCGAGATAGTCGGCCGTGATGGAGCGCAGCTCGCCAGGCAGGTCGGCGACGGGGCCGGAGTGGATGACCTCTCCCCCGCCCTCGCCCGCGCGAGGACCGATGTCGACGATCCAGTCGGCCGATTCGATGGTCTCCTCGTCGTGCTCGACGACGACGAGCGTGTTGCCGAGGTCGCGCAGCGTCTCGAGCGTCTCGATCAGCCGCCGGTTGTCGCGCTGGTGGAGGCCGATCGACGGCTCGTCGAGCACATACAGCACCCCGGTGAGACCCGTTCCGATCTGGGTGGCGAGGCGGATGCGCTGCGCCTCTCCCCCGGAGAGCGAACCCGCCGATCTGCTCATCGTCAGGTAGTTCAGGCCGACGCGCAGCAGGAAGTCGAGGCGCACGCGGATCTCGCGGAGGACCTGCGCCGAGATCTGCACCTCCCGCTCGGTCAGCGCGATCCCGTCGACGAACTCGAGCGCCTGCTCGAGACTGAGATCGGCCGTCTCGGCGATCGAGCGCCCGTCGACCGTGACCGCGAGGACCTCGGGCTTGAGCCTGGCCCCCTGGCACGTGGAGCACGGCACCTCGCGCAGATACTGGCTCCAACGGGCGCGCTGCGTGTCGCTCTCCGCCTGCGCGTACTGCCGCTCGATGTACGGCACGACGCCCTCGAAGCCGCTCGCGTAGCGCACCTCGCGCCCCCAGCGGTTCTTGAAGCGGACGTTGACTTTGTAGTCCTGGCCGTGCAGCACGGCATCGCGCACGGCTTCGGGAAGCGCGGCCCACGGCGTGTCGAGGGAGAAGTTGAGGTCCTGGGAGAGCCCGTCGAGCAGCCGCTCGTAGTACTGGAACAGGCCCTTGCCCTGCGTGGTCCACGGCACGATGACGCCCTCGCTGATCGAGAGCTCCTCGTCCCCCAGCATGAGGTCGACGTCGACCGACATCCGCGTGCCCAGCCCCGAGCACACGGGGCAGGCGCCGAACGGCGCGTTGAACGAGAACGTCCGCGGCTCGATCTCCGTCAGCTGCAGGGGGTGGCCGTTGGGGCAGGCCAGCTTCTCGGAGAAGGACTGCCACGCGTCGTCGCCGGACTCGTCGACGAAGTTCACCTGGAGCACGCCGCCGGCGAGGCCGATCGCCGTCTCGACGGAGTCGGTCACGCGCTGCAGGATGTCGCCGCGCGCCACGAGGCGGTCCACGACGACCGCGATGTCGTGCTTGTAGCTCTTCTTGAGCTTCGGAGGGTCGGTCAGCTGGACGAGCTCGCCGTCGACGACCGCGCGCGCGTAGCCCTTCGCCGAGAGCTCGCCGAACAGGTCGACGAACTCGCCCTTCTTCTGCGTGACGACAGGCGCGACGATCTGGTACCGCGTGCCGTCGGCGAGCTCCATGAGCTGATCGGCGATCTGCTGCACGGTCTGTCGCTGGATCCGCTCGCCGCACTCCGGGCAGTGCGGCACGCCGATGCGCGCCCACAGCAGGCGCATGTAGTCGTAGATCTCGGTGATCGTGCCGACCGTCGAGCGCGGGTTCCGGTTGGTCGACTTCTGGTCGATCGACACGGCGGGGCTGAGCCCCTCGATGACGTCGACGTCCGGACGGTCGACCTGCCCGAGGAACTGCCTCGCGTAGGAGCTGAGCGACTCGACGTAGCGGCGCTGCCCCTCCGCGAAGACGGTGTCGAACGCGAGGCTCGACTTGCCGGACCCCGACAGCCCCGTGAAGACGATCATCGCGTCACGCGGGATCTCCAGATCGACGTTCTTGAGGTTGTGCACGCGGGCGCCGCGCACGCGGATCTTGGCGGACTGGGAGACAGGTACGATCGGCACCCGTTCAGCCTAGTTGCCCCCACCGACATCGCGTCTGGATGCCCGGTGACTCACACCGCGGAGTAGTCGACGATCCCCCGTCGGACCGCCTCGAGGGCCTGGCGCGCCGTCCTGGCGAGGGCGCCCTCGGCGGTGAGCGCGAGCTGGTCGAGCAGGTCGATCGTCTGCTTCGCCCACCGCACGAAGTCGCCGGCAGGCATGTCGGCCTCGCCGAGGACGGTGTCCAGATGCCGGCCATCGGCCCACTGGTGCATCGCGAGCGCGAGCCCTGTCGCGAGCGGGGCCGTACCGGGCAGATGGTGCTCCTGCTCCAGGTCGTCGAGCCCGGCCCACAGCTCCTCCGTCCGTGCGAGGGCGTCGCGGAACGGCCCGCGAGGAAGGGGCGCGTCTCCGTCGTCTCCGCGCCGGGGCTCGTACACGAGCACGCACGCGAGCGCCGCCAGCGCCGGCGCGCGGAGCGACGACCAGATGCCGGTGCGCAGCGCCTCGGCGACGAGCAGGTCGCGCTCGCCGTAGATCCGCTTCATGCGCCGGCCGCCCTGGGTCAGACGCGCTTCCCCGTGCTCGAGCTCCTCGACGTAGTCCAGGCCGACGAGCACGTCGACGATCCGGTCGAACCGCCGCGCGATGGTCCCCGTGCGCGACGCGATCTGCCGCCTGGTGCGATCCGTCTGACGCCGCAGCGCGAAGTACCGCTCACCCCACCTGGCGTGCTTCTCCCTGTCGGGGCAGCGATGGCAGCCATGACGCGTCATCCGCTTCCGCAGCGCCTGGATCTGCGCGACGCGCCTGTCGCGCGCGGCCCTGGACGCCGACCCGTCCTTCCGCTGCGCCTTCTCGAGGTCGCTGACCTCCCGCCGCATCGAGGCGTACTCGAGGAAGTCGCCGTGCTCGCACGACATCGCCGCGGCGTAGCCCTCGAGCGAGTCCTCCGCCTCGCGCACCTGCTGCGCGAGTCCGACGACGGCCCTGTCCGCCTGGAACTGCGCGAACGACGACTCCAGGACCTCCCGCGCCCTGACCCTGCCGAACTGGTCGATGAGGTTGACGGCCATGTTGTAGGTCGGCCGGAACGACGAGTTCAGGGGGTACGTGCGCCGCGACGCGAGCGCCGCGACCGCCTCGGGGTCGAGCCCGTCCGTCCACTGCACGACGGCGTGGCCCTCGACGTCGATCCCCCGCCGTCCCGCCCGACCCGTCAGCTGTGTGAACTCGCCCGGCGTGATGGGCACGCGCGCCTCGCCGTTGAACTTCTCGAGCTTCTCGAGGACGACCGTGCGCGCGGGCATGTTGATGCCGAGCGCGAGGGTCTCCGTCGCGAACACGGCGCGCAGGAGCCTGCGCTGGAAGAGCTCCTCGACGACCTCCTTGAATGCCGGCAGGAGTCCCGCGTGGTGCGCCGCCACGCCCCGCTGCAGGTCGTCGAGCCACAGGTCGTGCTCGAGCACCGCGAGGTCCTCGTCAGGGAGCCGCGCGGTCCGCTCGAGCGCGATCCGCCGGATCTCCGCGCGCTCCTGCTTCGTCGTCAGACGCAGCCCCGCCCGACGCACCTGCTGGACCGCGCCGTCGCACCCCGCCCTGCTGAAGATGAAGAAGATCGCCGGCAGGAGGCTGGCGCGGCCGAGCAGCTCCACGACCTGAGGGCGATCGATGCGCCCGATGGCGCGCCCCCTCCGGTCGTCCGGCCGTCCATGGCCCCTGCCGCGCGGCCCGCCGCGCCTTCGGCCGTCGAACGTGCGATCGTAGGCGCCCCGGTGCGAGCCGCGCAGGCGCAGCAGCTCGCGGTTGACGCGATCGCCCTGGCCGTGCTCGTCGAACAGCGGGAGCAGGTCTCCGCGCACGAGCACGTGCTGCTCAAGCGGCACCGGCCGCACCTCGGAGACGATGACCTCGGTGTCGCCCCGGACCGTGTGCAGCCAGTCCCCGAACTCCTCAGCGTTCGACACGGTCGCCGACAGCGACACGAGCCGCACGCGCTCCGGGAGGTGGATGATGACCTCCTCCCAGACCGCGCCGCGGAAGCGATCGGCCAGGTAGTGCACCTCGTCCATCACGACGTAGCGGAGCCCGGCGAGCGCCGACGAACCCGCGTACAGCATGTTGCGCAGCACCTCGGTGGTCATGACGACGATGCGCGCGCCGCCGTTGATGTTCACGTCTCCCGTGAGGAGCCCGACCTCGTCCTCCCCGTACCGCTCCTGAAGCTCACGGAACTTCTGGTTCGACAGCGCCTTGATCGGCGTCGTGTAGAACGCCTTCTCGCCCGGTGTCGACGCGGCCAGGTGGACGGCGAACTCCCCCACGATCGTCTTGCCAGCCCCCGTCGGCGCGGCCACGAGGACGCTGCGGCCCTCCTCGAGGGACTCGCACGCGGCGACCTGGAAGTCGTCGAGGCGGAACCGCTGGTCGGCGGCGAACGCCTCCGTGAGGGGATGCGGGGCCGTCACGTCAGAGCTCGACGAACAGGTCGGGGTTCTTCCTGCGCTTGCGCCGGTCGAACAGCAGGGCGACCACCGCCGCGGCCAGGTAGAGCACGTAGAGGATGCCGGCGAGGATCAGCATCGTCACCACGTCGGCCGGCGGCGAGGCGAGCATGCCGAACACGAGGCACACGATGAGCGAGCCGCGCCACGAGCGGATGATCGTCTTCCCCCGCAGGACGCCGGCGAGGTTCAGCGCGACGAGGAAGACGGGAAGGACGAAGGCGACCCCGACGATGACGACGAGCTTCAGGACGAAGTCGTAGTACGAGTTCGCTTCGTAGATCTGCGAGGCGAACTCCTCCTGCGGCACGAACTGCGACATCATCACGATGACGTTCGGCATCACGAGGAGCGCCACGACGCATCCGCCGAAGAACAGCGGGATCGCGGCGGCCATGAACGCGAACGAGTAGACGATCTCCCGCCGCTTGAGACCGGGCATGATGAACGCCCAGATCTGCCACAGCCACACGGGAGCGGAGACCACGAGGCCGACGGCGAACGCGATCCGCATCCGCATGTTGAATGCGTCGGCGATGCTCGTGTAGGTGAGGCGACTGAACTCGTCGTCCAGCCGGTCGCGGACGAGCTCCACGGGCTGGATCAGGAAGTCGATGATGTAGTCCGTCAGGATGAACGAGACGATCATCCCGACGACGAGGGCGATCAGAGCGATGACGAGCCGCTTGCGCAGCTCCTTCAGGTGAGCCGCGAGGGTCATCCGCCTGTCGCGACGCGACTCCCGCTCGTCCGGGGTCACGCCGATGTCCGGGGCGGCCACCTCGGACTACGAGGACGAGGAGTCGTGCGGCCTGCGCGCGGCGTCGCCGGACGCGGCTCCCGTGTCGGCATCCCTGACGGTCGGCTGGGCCGTCGTCTGCGGCGCGTCCGCGGATCCGTCCGTCCTGTCCTCGTCGCGCATCTGCTTCATCTCGCCCTTGAACGCTCTGGCCGACTGACCGACGCTCTTCGCGAGCGCGGGGAGGCGCGCGGCGCCGAAGATGAGAAGGATGACGGCAAGGATCAGCAGGATCTGCCAGATTCCCATGTTGCCCATGATGTTCTCCGTACGTCGAGATCGGCGGACGGGTCCGTCGCCGATGGTCACAGTCTAGACGCCGGCGCCGGGGAAGTCCGGGCATCACTCGCCGCCAAGGCGCCTTCAGAGGATGCTCATGGCGAGTACTGGGCCAGCCCATCGCGGGCCCATTGGGCCGCCGCGCGTCGCGCGGACGCCGGCTCCAGGAGCTCCACGAGCCCGCCGCGGAGGGTCGCGAGCCGCTTCAGGGTCCTGGCGTCGGCGACCCTCAGGCGGGCCGTCGCCGATCCGCCCGTCTCCTCGATCTCGGCGCGCCCGAGGTATCCGCCCATCAGGGGCGCGTGCTCCGTGCGGTATCGGATCACCGCGACATCGTCGTCCTCGCCAGGCGCGAACAGCTCCGGCGCCGTCTCCGCGGTGTGCGTCGCGGCGATGTCGGTGAGACGAGGCGCGCCGATCCGATCGACGTTGAAGGTGCGCATCGCGCGGCGGAGGTGACACCACCCCTGCACGTACCACTCCCCGTCCGAGATCACGATCTTGACGGGATCCACCGTGCGCACCGTCTCGGGGGCGTCTGGGGCGCGGTAGCGGAACTCGACGGCGACGCGCTCGCGCAGCGCCCTGCTGACGACGGCGCGGACGCCGTCGACCCTCGGGGGCACGACGACCACGTCGGCCGGTGCTGCGGAGGATCCGGCCGAGAGCTTCGCGATCAGGTCCCCGACCGCATCGGACTCCGCGACGCCGGGCATCGCCGCGGCCAGCCGGAGTCCGGCCAGCAGCGCCGCCGCCTCGCGCGAGGTCAGCCGGGGCGCCCTGCGCAGCCCGACCGCCTGCGTGATCCGGATGCGATCGTGGAGGTCCAGCAGGTCCCAGTCGATGTCGAACAGCTCGTGGGGCTGCTGCCAGTAGCCGTCCTCTCCGGGGAGCCCGATCACCGTGAGCTTCTCCACCATGCGGCGCATCTGCTCCGCGGTGACGCCGAACTCCCCCGCCGCCTCGGCGACGGACACCTCCTCACGCTCGAGCAGGTACGGCACGAGCGTGAGCAGCAGCTGGACCCGCTCCGTGGACATGCCGGCGGCGCTCATGCGGCCCCCTCCTCGTGGAGAGACGCCGTCGCCCGAAGACGCGCGATGACGGCGTCACGCAGGTCCACGGGTTCGACGACCCGCGCCTCCGGTCCGTAGGATGCCAGCTCGTCGGCGAGCACGTGCACGTCGACGTAGGGCACGAGGATGCCCTGCGGCGCCGGCGTCCCCCTCCGCCCGAGGCGGAGCGCCGCCTCCGTTCCCGGGTGCACCTCGATCAGCGCGCGCTGGCGATCGGCCACGGCCTCGAGCCCCGCGAGGGCGCGCTCCCCCGCGCCGTCGCGCCGCTCCGGGGCGAACGGCGCGGACGTGACCGCGACGTCCCCGACGATCCGGCTGAGCAGGAACGTCCTGGGCCCGCCGGAGCGAACGTCGTCGCCGTACACGTGCCAGCGCGCCTCGTAGTCGACGAGCGCGAGCGGGCGCAGGCGCCGGATCGATGCGGCCTCCTCCCCCGGCTTGAGGTAGGAGAACTCCACCTCGACGCACGCGTCGATCGCCTGCTGCAGCGGTCCGAATGCGGCCTCGCGCGCGGTCATCCGCGGCGCGAAGCCCAGGATCGGCTCGTCCACGTCGATGCCCAGCGCGCGGATCTTGCGCAGCCCGCTCTGCGCCTCGGACGACATCGACCCCTCACTCCACACGCCGCCGGCGAGGCTCAGCACCGCGAGCTCCGCCGGCGTGAAGGTCAGATCCTCCGGCAGGTCGTATTCGGACTGCGGAATGCGATAGCGAGCCTCGCGCAGGTCGTTCGGGTCGGCGTGGTTCCCGAGGGTCTCGATCGGGATGCCCACGCCGCGCAGCGACTCCTTGTCGCGCTCGAACAGCTTGTCGAGCGCGGAGGGCGCCGTCTCACCGGACTTCTGCCGATATCCGGAGACGGTCTCGAGGATCTGCGACTTCGTCAGCCCCCGCTCCGACGCCATGAGCGCCACGACGAGGTTGAGCTGCCGCTCCTCTGCGGGAATCCTCTGGGCCACGCGCCCATCCTACGAGCCTCGCCGCGTGCGCCCCGACCGACGTGCGGCTACTTCTGGATGCCGACGATGTCCGCGACGAACACGAGGGTCGCGCCGGCGGGGATCGGGCCGTTCGCCTGGTCGCCGTACCCGAGATCCGGCGGGATCACCGCCATCACCTGCGAGCCGACGGTCTGACCCTCGATCGCCTTCGTGAAGCCCTCGATCATGTCGTCGCCGAGCACCAGCGCCGAGCCGTTCTCCCAGCTCGAGTCGAACACCTCGCCGGTGTCCCACACGACGCCCGTGTAGCGCAGCACGGCCTTGTCGCCGGATTCGACCTTCTCGCCGTCGCCCTTGAGCAGGGTCTCGACGACGAGATCGCTCGGGGCCTCCTTGTCGGGGACCGTGATCCCCGGCCGGCCATCGGGCGCGCGCACGACCGACGGCATGTTCGTCGCGCCGTTGTACTGGGCCGTGCCCCAGGCCTGGCGCGGGTACACGTCGTGCACGTCGACGACGGCGATCAGGGAGCCGTCCTCGGGGAACCCCTGCGCGGCGTACTGCTGGCGCATCTCGTCGGACACCCCATCGCTCGGCAGGCCGACGACCGTGCGGGAGCCGGCGCTGGCGCACGTGAGCGCGTCCTCGAGGCCGGGGAACTGCCCCAGCCAGTTGTCCATCGTCTGCGGCTGGCGCGTCCCGTCGTACGGGGTCGAGATGATGAAGTCGCCCGTCTCCGCTGAGAAGAACGCCATGTCGATCGCCGCGACCTGGTCCATGTCGGCGAGCTCGGCGCCGTCGCCCTGCTCGACGTCCGCGAAGACCGTCTTGTCGGTCGAGTACTCCTCGTCGATCGACACCTTCGGCACCTCGTCGGCACCTCCGGAGACATCGATCAGATCGGCGACCGCGTCGTTCGAGGCGGGACGCTCGCACCCCGCGATCGGCTCGGCGGCGGAGCAGGCCACGAGGCTGACGCCGGCGACGGCCAGGACGGTGAGTACTGCGGGGATCTTGCGCACGCGCCTCAGTCTAAGCACGGGCGGCGCCCTCACCCTCATCGTCGGCTGGGTGTTCGCCATGCGACCGCGGCCGTTCCCCGTCCGCTCCGGTGTCGCCATCGCCGCGCCGCGCCGCGGCCTCGCGCGCGCCGTCAGCCGCCTTGCGGGCCTCCCGCACGCGCTTGCGGAGGTTCTTGTCGGTGATCTCCCTGTCCCCGACCGCGCCAGGGGTCCAGATCTCGACGTCCTCGTCGCCGTAGCTCGTCTTCGACGCGCGCCGCTTCGCCTCCGGCGTGATCGTGCCGGGCGCGAGCCGCCGCGCGGTGAGGAGGAAGCCCGTGTGGGCGACCATGCGGTGGTCCGGCCGGACCGCCAGCCCTTCGACGTGCCAGCCGCGCACCATCGTCTCGCTCGCCTCAGGGTCGGTGAAGCCTCCCATGGCACGGAGGAACTCCGCCGTGCGGGAGAGCTGCGTCGCGGTCGCGACGTACGCGATCACGACGCCGCCTGGCGTGAGCGCGTCGGCGACGGAGGGCAGGACCTCCCACGGCGCCAGCATGTCAAGGACGACGCGATCGACGCTCCCGTCCGCCACCGTCTCGGGGAGCCGCTCGGCCAGGTCTCCCTCCTCGATCCGCCACGACGACGGAAGTGCGCCGAAGAACGTCTCGACGTTGAGCGCGGCGACCTCAGCGAACTCGGGGCGGCGCTCGAAGGAGATCAGCCTCCCGTCCTCGCCGATGGCCCGCAGCAGCGACAGCGACAGCGCGCCGGAGCCCACTCCCGCCTCGACGACCACCGCTCCGGGGAAGACGTCGGCCTGCTGCACGATCGCCGCGGCGTCCTTCGGGTAGACGATCGCCGCTCCGCGCGGCATCGACATCACGAAGTCCCGCAGCAGCGGGCGCAGGGCGAGGTACTCGTGGCCCTCGCTGTTCTCGACGACGGATCCGTCCGGCCGGTCGACGAGGCGGGAGTGCGCGAGCACGCCCAGATGCGTGTGGAGCTCGCCACCCTCGCGGAGCGTGACCGTGTGGAGCCTGCCCTTGGGACCCGTGAGCTGGACGCGGTCGCCGTAGACGAAGGGCCCGCGCGGACGGTCCATCACCCGGCCGATCCCCCGCCGCGCACGCGCTCGAACAGCGCTACGACGTCATCGACCGTGCGCCCGTCGAGCCCGTCCCACACCGCGTCGGCCCCGAGGCCGGACAGGTCGATGATGTTCGTCGCGCCGATGGACACCGCGCCAGAGGCGACCGCCGAGGTGAGGCCGGCCGTGGAGTCCTCGAAGACGACGGTGTCGGCGACGTCGACGCCGAGGAGATCGCACGCCTTCAGATACGGCTCGGGGTGGGGCTTCGGGCGCTCCACGTCATCCCCGCCGATCACGAGATCGAAGGCGGGGAAGTCGATCCGCTCGATCACGGACCTCGCGAGGCGGCGCATCGACATGGTCACCAGCGCGGTGCGGATCCCGCGCTCGCGCAGCGAGAACAGCAGCTCGCGGGCGCCGGGCCGGAACGGCACGCCGGAGGTGGCGATCCGCTCCATGACCGCGGCCGTGAGGTGATCGACGATCTCGGGGATCGTCATGTCGACCCCCTCCGCCTGGAGGAGCTCGGCGGAGACGGCCAGAGCGTTGCCGATGAGCTGGTATCCCTGCTCGAGCGACCAGGTGCCGCCGAACGACTCGACGAGCTCGGTCTCGGCGGCGATCCAGTACGGCTCGCTGTCGATGAGGGTGCCGTCCATGTCCCAGAGCACGGCGCGAGGTGCAGTCATCTCCCCAGCGTATCGGCCGTGCACCGCTCATCCGGCCCGCGCCGCCCTCGGTCGCCCCGCGCACGGCCGGATCACGCCTACAGTGGGATGAGGCCCGACCGACGGGTCGAGAGGAGTCCGGTGACCTCACCAGCAGAGTCGACCTTCGGGCGCAGGATCGTCGTGGCGGCCTTCGACGGCTGGAACGATGCAGGAGAGGCCGCGTCCGGCGCGATCGAGCAGCTGCGGCGCGACGGCGGGTACGTGGAGGTCTCGTCGGTCGATCCCGAGCTGTACTTCGACTACCAGTACACGCGGCCCCTGCTGAAGGGCGCCCCTGACGGCGATCGCACACTCGTCTGGCCGGAGGCCGCCCTGCTGCGGCCGACGAACCTCCCAGAGGACGGACCGGAGATCTGGCTGCTCACGGGCGTCGAGCCGGCGCGCGCCTGGCGCGCGTTCGTCGCGGAGTTCATCGACGTCGCGCTGCGCGAGGACGTCACCGGCCTCGTGGTCCTCGGGTCGATGATGTCGGACGTCCCGCACACGCGCCCGATCGCGATCTCCGCGACGAGCGAGAACGACGCGGTGCGCGAGGAGCTCGCGCTCGAGCGCGCGACCTACGAGGGCCCTGTAGGGATCCTCTCGGTGCTGCAGGACGCCGCGGAGCGCAACGGGATCCCGACGGCGTCGCTGTGGGCGAGCATCCCGCACTACGTCGCCAGCCAGGCGCCGTCGCCGAAGGCGACGCTCGCGCTGATCGAGCGGCTCGAGCTCCTGACGAGGGCGAGGATCCCCCGCGGGTCGCTCCCGACGGAGTCCGCTGCGTGGGAGGCCTCGATCGACGCCGCGGCGGCGGAGGACGAGGAGATGGGCGAGTACATCCGCCTCCTCGAGGAGAACCGCGACACGGTGGACTCGCCAGAGGCCTCGGGAGACGCGATCGCGAAGGCGTTCGAACGCTACCTCAACCGCGACGAGCGCGGCGGAAAGGGCGACCGCCGCTGAGGCTCAGAACGCCGAGAGCACACCGGTGGCGAGGAGGATCATGATCACCGCGCCGAGTGCCACCCGGTAGATCACGAACGGCAGGAAGCTTCCCCGCTTCAGGTAGCGCATCAGGTACGCGATCACGATCCAGCCGACGACGCCAGCCACGAGCGTCGCGGCGATGACCCCGCCCCAGCCGTAGGGACCGGCGCCGCCGGTCTCCAGACCGTGCTTGAGCTCGTACAGGCCGGACCCCAGCACCGCGGGAACCGCGAGGAGGAAGCCGAACTCGGCCGCCGCCGTGCGGTTGTAGCCGAGCGCGCGCGCGGCCGTCGTCGTCGCGCCGGAGCGCGAGACGCCGGGAACGAGCGCCAGCGCCTGCGCGACGCCGATCGTCAGTCCGTGCGGGTACGTGACGTCGTCCAACGCACGCCTGCGGGATGCCATCCGGTCCACGACCCCGAGGATGACGCCGAACACGATGAGGACGATCGCCACGACCCAGAGGCTGCGGAAGACGTCTCGGATGTAGTCCTGCAGCGCGAAGCCGAGCACGCCGATGGGAATCGATCCGAGGATGACGAGCCAGCCCATGCGCGCGTCCGGGTCGCTGCGCGGGGCCCGGCCGACGAGGGAGAGGGCCCACTGGCGGATGATCCGGCCGATCTTCGGCGCGAAGTACGCGATCACGGCGAGCTCGGTGCCGATCTGCGTAATCGCCGTGAAGGTGGCCCCAGGGTCGATGCGCGACGGGAGGAACTCGCCGACGATGCGGATGTGCGCGCTCGAGGAGACCGGGAGGAACTCGGTCAGCCCCTGGACGAGGCCGAGGATGATCGCCTCGATGAAGTGCACGTGCTCTCCCTTGTGAACGATGTGCCGGGATGGTGCGGCCAGCACGTGCTGAGCCCGCAGGAGAGGCTACCGGCAGCGGTCGGACGGATGCTGGATGCGGGCCGCCCGGCGCGCCGGGTCAGGGGGCCGGCGCCTCCGACTCGAAGATCTGGCCGACGGGCGTGCGCTTCTCCGCCTGGAAGGTGTCCTCGGCGCGGCCGTACGCCCAGTAAGCCGACAGCGACAGCAGCGCGCGCGGGACGCCCCACTCCGTCGCGAGCAGCGGCCGCAGCCGCTTCATCGACTCGCGCTCGCCGTGCGCGAAGACGTCGACCGGGCGCACGGGCGCCGGCAGCGCCTCGACCGCCTCGGCGAGCGGCACGCCGTACGGCGCGTCCCCACGATGGATCCACGTCACCTCGACGCCGTCGGGCGCGGCGATCTCCAGCTCGTCGTCGGCGGAGGCGACCTCGATCAGCGCCAGGCCGACGGCGTCGGGCGCGAGCGACTCCAGTGCCGCCGCAATCGCCGGGATCGCCGACTCGTCGCCGAACAGGAGGTGGCCGTCGACCTCGCCGGACGGCTCGTACTGGCCGCCGGGGCCCGAGAGCGCGATCCGGTCTCCCGGCCTCGCCCGCGCGGCCCACGGGCCGGCGACGCCCTCGTCCCCGTGGACGACGAAGTCGACCGCCATCGAGCTCGTCTCGCGATCGATCGATCGCACCGTGTAGGTGCGGCGCGTCGGCATGTCCTCCGGCGCGAGCGTATCCCGCAGCGCCTCGAGGTCGTACGGGGGCTCGAGGCCGAGGTGCGGCTTCGCGAACAGGAGCTTGACGTACTTGTCGGTCTTCGCCGCCTTCTGCTCGTCGATCCCCTCGACGAACGACGCGAACCCCTCTCCTCCGAGGTGCACGCGCATGAGGCTCTGGCTGATCCGCTCCGTGCGGACGACGTCGAACACGTGCTGCTGTCCGCGGCGGCCGCCGCGCTGCGTGGGAGTGGTCATCTCTCCGATCCTGTCACGGATCCGGGGCGCGGAGGCCGGACCGCCGATGCCGTTGCCCGCGGAGATTGCCGGTATGTTACGGAGCGTCCAGAGCACCGCCGCACGCATGAGCACGCACGAAGAGGTACCGATGTCGAAGCAGGATCCGCCGCAGCAGGCCCCGTCCCCACGGCAGAGCGGAGAGGACCGCTCCGCCCGCATCGCGGTCACGGTCTTCCCCGCGATCATCATCGTGGCCTTCCTCGTCGGGTTCCTCTTCCCGACCCAGACCGCCCCGCTGGCCGCCTACACGAGCGTGGCCCTCGGCATCATCATGTTCGCGATGGGCCTGACGCTCACCGTCCCCGACTTCGCCCTCGTCGTGAAGCGCCCGCTTCCCGTGCTCCTCGGCATCATCGCGCAGTACGTCATCATGCCGGGTCTCGCGGTCGCGCTGGTCTTCGTGTTCCAGCTCCCGCCGGAGCTCGCCGTCGGCGTCGTCCTCGTCGGATGCGCACCGGGCGGGACGTCGTCGAACGTCATCACCTATCTCGCGAAGGGCGATGTCGCCCTCTCGGTCACGATGACGTCGGTGTCGACGCTGCTCGCCCCGATCTTCACGCCCCTGCTGACCCTGTGGCTCGCCGGCTCCCTGCTCCCCGTCGGCGCGGGCGACATGGCGCTGTCGATCGTGCAGCTCGTGCTCGTCCCGATCGTCGCGGGTCTCCTCGTGCGCTGGCTGCTGCGGAAGTGGATCGACGTCATCCTGCCCGTCCTCCCCTGGGTCAGCGTCGTCGGCATCGCCTACGTCGTCGTCGCCGTCGTCTCGGGCTCCGCCGACAAGATCGTCGAGGCCGGGCTGCTCGTCCTCCTCGTCGTCGTGCTGCACAACGGGCTGGGCTACCTGCTCGGGTACTTCGCGTCGCGCGTGTTCCGCTACCCGGAGCGCGTCGCCCGCACGACGGCCGTCGAGGTCGGGATGCAGAACTCGGGCCTCGCCGCCACGCTCGCCGCGGCCCACTTCAGCCCCGTCGCGGCGCTCCCCGCCGCCGTCTTCAGCGTGTGGCACAACATCTCGGGAGGTCTCCTCGCCGTGTTCTTCCGCGCCCGCTCGGCACGCCAGGAGAAGCGGGCACTCGCCGAGGCGTCCTCCGGCGAGTAGCGGTCGGGCCCCGCGACCCATGCGGCCGGGGGCATGCGTCCTCGCGTAGCGTGAGGGGGAAGCGATCGGCACCTGCCGTGCGCTTCCCTGCAGCCGCGGCGCGGCTGGACGACGAAACGGTGCTTCTATCTCCTCCATCACCGCTGGGGCCCGCAGCACGCTCGGCCCGATCCGACAGACCTACGCCCGCAAGGAGGACTTCCCTCCGATCGCGCGCGCCTACACGAATCTCTCTCAGGTGATCCGCGAGAGCGGGCTGCTGGCCCGCACGCCGTGGTTCTACACCTTCGTCGGGACGGTGCTGGCCCTGTGCTTCGGCGGCACCATCGCGGGATTCGTGCTCCTCGGCGACAGCTGGCTCCAGCTGCTCATCGCCGGCGCGCTCGGGATCCTCTTCACCCAGGTGGCATTCGTCGCCCACGAGGCGGGCCACCGGCAGGTCCTCTCCTCCGGCCCGGCGAACGACCGCCTCGCCCGCGTGCTCGCCGCGATCGTGGGGATCAGCTACTCGTGGTGGGACGCGAAGCACAGCAGGCACCACGCGAACCCGAATCGCGTCGGCAAGGACCCCGACATCGAGATCGACACGATCTCCTTCCTCGTCGAGGACGCCGAGAAGGCCACGGGCGTCCGTCGCCTCATCACCCGCCGCCAGGGCTGGCTGTTCTTCCCGCTCCTGGCCTTCGAGGGGCTGAACCTCCAGGTCCAGAGCGTGCGGTACCTCCTGGGCCGCGGCCCCGTGAAGAAGCGCGGCAGCGAGCTGGCGATGCTCGGCGTCCGATTCGCGATCGTCCTCGGCCCCATCTTCCTCCTGCTGCCGCTCGGGATGGCCTTCGCGTTCGTCGGCGTGATGCTCGCGGTGTTCGGCGTGTACATGGGGGCCTCGTTCGCCCCCAACCACAAGGGCATGCCCGTCATCGCGCCCGAAGCGAGGATCGACTTCTTCACCAAGCAGGTGCGCACTTCACGCAACATCCGCGGCGGCTGGTGGGCGACCTGGCTGATGGGCGGCCTGAACTACCAGGTCGAGCACCACCTCTTCCCCAGCATGGCCAGGCCGCACCTCGCCGCCACCCGCGAGATCGTGCGCGAGTACTGCGAGACGCACGACGTCCCTTACACGGAGACCTCGCTGTGGCGCTCGTACGCCATCGTGATCGCCTACCTCAACCGCGTCGGCCTGGCCGCGCGAGATCCCTTCACCTGCGGCATGGTGGCCCAGTACAGGCGCGCCTGACGCCCCGCCTGGCAGACCTGCGGAATCCCTCTTCCTCAGCACCGCTCCAGGACGAGGGCGAGCACGATGCTCGCGGCCCACACGACCCCGAGCGCCGCGAGGTCGCGCACCCTCACCGGCCTGCTGCGGTGCACGGTGCGCGTCTCGTGCGCGCCGAAGCCTCTGGCGTCCATCGCGATCGCGAGCTCGTCGCCCTGCCGGAAGCCCGCCACGAGCACCGGGACGAGCGCGAGGCACAGCATCCGCGCCCGTCGCAGGACACCTCCCCTGGCGCGCAGCCGAGCCATGCGGGCCGCGGTGCGCAGGTCAGCGCAGATGAGCGCCCCGAACCGGTCCCCGAGCAGCACGACGTCGATGACGCGGTAGGGCGCACGCAGCCGGTCGATCAGCGTGTCCGCGAGCGCCAGGCGATCGATGAAGAGCGTCGGCACGGCCATCAGCGCCGACAGGGCGACGATGCGCAGCGCACCGCTCGTCGCGGCCTCCGCGGGCAGCCAGAGGTCCATTCCGAGCCGGATGATCCCCAGCAGCGCGACGGCGGAGAGCACGACGACGACGGCGACGCGCGCGCCGCGGACGAGGGACGCCAGCGCGCAGCAGCCGAGCGCGACCAGCGCGAACCAGGGGCGGTCGGCGACGAGCACGAGGATCATCGCGGGGACGGTCGCGACGAGGACGGCGAGGGGGTGCAGGCCCCTCCCGTGGGCGGCGGAGCGGCTCACAGGCGCCTCACCTCTCCGACGCGCCCGTCCGCGAGCGCGATGCGGTGCGTCGCGATGCCGCGGAGGAGCTCGCCCTCGTGCGTCGCCACGATCGTCGTGCGCGCTTCGGCGCCGTGGGCGATGAGCGCGCGGATGCGCTCCGCACCGCGGGCGTCCTGCGCGCTGGTGGGCTCGTCCAGCAGGAGGAGCGCTGGGTCGCCGGCGGTGGCGAGGAGGACCGAGAGGCGCTGCCGCTGACCGCCGGAGAGGCGGAGCGGATGCGCACAGGCGACGTCGCGGAGCCCCGCCCGCTCGAGCAGGACGTCGGCATCGGCCGCGCGCCGCGGCGGCAGCGCCAGCAGGAGCT
>JBQDDT010000029.1:0-21439 GCA_052092505.1 Microbacterium sp.
CGTGGGGCGCGGGGCTCGGCACCGCGGTGGCGACGGCGGCGACCTCGCTGCTCGCGGCGGTCGCGGCCCCGCTCGTCGCCGGCGGGGGCGTGGCCGCCGAGCAGCTCGCGGCCGTCGCGCTCCTCGCCCTCGCCGGGCTCGAGCCGGTCGCCGCGCTCGTCCAGGCCGCACAGCGGATCCCCTCCCTGCGGGCCTCCCTCGTCCGTCTCGCGCCGATGTCCGAGCCGGAGCCACCGGCGCTGCGCGGGACCGAGATGCTGACCGGGCCGACGCGGAGCCTCGCGATCGACGGCATCGCCGCGCGCTACCCGGGCGCCGATCGGGACGCGCTGGCCGGCGTCGACGCCACCGTGGATCGCGGCGAGTGGCTGGCGGTGGACGGCCGGAGCGGATCGGGCAAGTCGACGCTCCTGTCCGTCCTTCTCGGCGCGCTCGCGCCGCGCGTCGGCGAGGTCCGCGCGGACGGCGTCCCGCTCGTCGAGCTCGACGAGGCCGGATGGCGCCGGCGCGTCGCCTGGTGCCCGCAGGACGCGCACGTGTTCGACTCCACGCTCCGCGGGAACCTGCTCCTCGCGCGCGCCGGCGACGACGCCCCGACGGACGCGGACATGCGCGACGCGCTCGGCCGCGCGGGTCTCGGCCGTCTCCTCGGCGAGCTGGAGCAGGGCCTCGACACGCGCGTCGGCCCCGCGGGGACCGCGCTGTCCGGCGGCGAGCGCCAGCGCCTCGCCGTCGCGCGCGCTCTCCTCAGCCGTGCCGACGTCCTGCTCCTCGACGAGCCGACGGCCCACCTCGACGAGCCGACCGCGCGCGCCATGATGGACGACATCCGCGCCGCCTCCCGCGACCGCATCACGGTGCTCGTCTCGCACCGGCCAGGCGATCACCGCGATGGCGACCGCCGGGTCCGGCTCGGCGGGGCGCGCCGGAGGGTCAGCGCAGCGGCGTGACGTCCCTGCTGGCGATGTGCTCCGGCCGGGGCGCCGGCGCCGCGAAGGGCTCCTCGAGGGCGTTCTCGACGGAGTTGAACACGAGGAACACGTTCGAGCGGGGGAAGGGGGAGATGTTGTTCCCCGAGCCGTGCATGATGTTCGAGTCGAACCACAGGGCGGATCCGGCCGGCCCGGTGAACTGATCGATGCCGTGCTCGTCGGCCATCCGGGCGACGGCCTCCTCGGTCGGGACGCCGACGACCTGCTCCTTCAGCGAGGAGGCGTGATTGTCGTCCGGCGTCTCGCCGACGCCCGGCACGAACGTGCGGTGCGAGCCGGGCATCACCATCAGGCCGCCGTTGAAGGGGTGGTTGCGGGTGAGCGCGATGGAGCAGCTCACCGCGCGGGGCGCCGGCATGCCGTCCTCGGCGTGCCACGTCTCGAAATCGGAGTGCCAGTAGAACCCGCTGCCACGGAAGCCCGGCATGTAGTTGATGCGCGTCTGGTGCAGGGAGACGTCGGATCCGAGAAGCTGGCGCGCGCGGTCGAGCACACGCGGATCGCGGCTGAGGGCGTCGATCGCCTCGCTCAGCTCGGTCACCTCGAAGACGCTGCGCACCGCGCCCGTCGACCGCTCCGTGACCAGGCGCGGATCCCCTCGCAGGCTCTCGTCGGAGGACAGGCGACGCAGCTCATCGGAGAACAGCTCGACCTCGTCGTCCGTGACGAAGTCCTCGAGGATCGTGAAGCCGCGCTCCTCGTGCGCCTCCAGCTCGTCCGCGCCGAAGGGCCCGTCGGCGGCGTCGCCCCAGACCGTGGGGTGCTGCCGGGCGATCGGCTCGGCCGTCGCTGCTCCCGTGCGGGTGGGGTACAGGTCAGGGGTGATCGTCTGCGTCGTCATGATCGACTCCTTTCTCCCGGCCGTGCCGGAATCGTGGACTCCTCCCGCTCGCCGCGGTCGCGGGCGGGTGTGCGACACGGCGCCCGGATGGATATCCGAGCGCCGTGGCATACATCTGTGCGGTGGGGCCGACCCTATGCGGCGTCCTCCTCGGTGACGAGGGGGTAGACGCCGTTCTCGTCGTGGACCTCGCTGCCCGTGACGGGCGGGTTGAACACGCACACGCAGCGGATCTCGGTGCGTGGGCGCACCTTGTGCTTGTCGTGGTCGTTGAGCAGGTACAGCGAGCCGGGCTTCAGCTGGTGCACCTCGCCCGTGGCGAGATCCTCGATCTCCCCCTCGCCCGACGTGATGAACACCGCCTCGATGTGGTTCGCGTACCAGAAGTAGCTCTCGGTGCCCGCGTAGAGCGTGGTCTCGTGCACCGAGAACCCGACGCCCTCCTTGGCGAGGATGATCCGCTTGCTGCGCCAGTTCTCGCTCTTGACGTCGGCTTCGGTGTCGGTGATCTCATCGAGGGTGCGTACGAGCATTCGGTCTCCTATCGGTTCGTCTTCGCCGTGGTGGCGGTCATGTCCGCGGACGCGGCGCGTCCGCGTGCGTCTGGCGGATCAGCGGGCGAGGACGGCCTCGACCGCGTCGGCGATGATGCCGAGACCGCGCGTGAGCTCCTCGTCGGTGATCGTCAGCGGCGGCAGCAGCTTGACGACCTCGTCCTCCGGACCCGACGTCTCCACGAGCAGACCCCGCTCGAAGCACTCCCGCGCCACCTGGCCGGCGTGCTCCGACGTGCCGAACTGCAGACCGCGGGCGAGGCCGCGGCCCTTCGAGACGAGACCGGCCTCTGGGTGCTCGGCGACGAGGGCGTTGAACGCGCTCTCGACGACGAGGCCCTTGGCCACGGTCTGGTTCTTCAGCTCGTCGTCGCTCCAGTAGCGGCGGATCGCCTCGGCGCCCGTCGCGAACGCGGGTGCGAAGCCGCGGAAGGTGCCGTTGTGCTCGCCGGGCTCGAACACGTCGAACTCCGGGCGGACCAGCGTGAGGGCGAGGGGGAGGCCGTAGCCCGAGATCGACTTCGACAGCGTGATGATGTCGGGGACGATGCCCGCCTCCTCGAAGCTGAAGAAGCCGCCGGTGCGGCCGCAGCCCATCTGGATGTCGTCGACGATGAGCAGGATGTCGTGCTTCTTGCACAGCGTCGCGAGCGTGCGCAGCCACTCCGCGCGGGCGCTGTTGATCCCGCCCTCGCCCTGGAGCGTCTCGACGATCACCGCAGCCGGCTTGTTGAGGCCGGAGCCGGCGTCCTCCAGCATGCGCTCGAGGTAGATGAAGTCGGGCACGTCCTGGTCGAAGTAGTCGTCGTACGGCATCGGCGTGGCGTGCACGAGCGGGATGCCCGCGCCGCCGCGCTTCATCGAGTTGCCCGTGACCGACAGGGCGCCGAGCGTCATCCCGTGGAAGGCGTTCGTGAAGTTGACGATCGCCTCGCGACCGGTGATCTTGCGGGCCAGCTTGAGGCCGGCCTCGACGGCGTTCGCGCCGCCGGGCCCGGGGAACATGATCTTGTGGTCGAGGCCGCGCGGCTCGAGGATCTTCTCCTTGAACGTCTGGAGGAACTCGGTGCGCGCCGTCGTGAACATGTCGAGCGAGTGCACGACGCGGTCGGACGAGATGTAGTCGAGGAGCACCTGCTTGAGCGCCGGGTTGTTGTGGCCGTAGTTGAGCGTTCCCGCTCCGGCGAAGAAGTCGAGGTAGGCGGTGCCGTCCGACGTGTACATCGTCGCGCCCTGGGCACGATCGAACTCGACGGGCCAGGACCGGGAGTAGCTGCGTACGTCGGACTCGAGATGCGTGGTGTCGGTCATCGTGAGGTTCATTCCGTGTTCTCCTGTGTCCCGGCTGCGGTCAGCCCTTTTCTCTGAAGTCATGTGCGAGTGCGGGTCAGCGCGCCCGCATCCCGGTGATGGCGAGACGCGGCTCGCCCGGGTGGTCGTCGGGGAAGTCGTCGGCCGTGACGCCCGTGCTCCAGGCGAGCTCGCCCCCGCGGGAGCGGGCGATGCCGGCGAACAGCGCGCGGGACGCGGCGTTGGACTCCTCCACGGTCGCCTCGAGCACCTCCACGCCCTCGAGCGTGTCGAGCAGGTCGTTCACCATGCGGGCGGCGACGCCGCGTCCGCGAGCGCGCTCGCTCACACCCACCTGCCACACGAACAGGCGGTGAGGGTGCTCCGGAAGCCGATAGCCGAGGACGTATCCCACCGGTTCCCCGCCGATCCGCGCGATCCTGCAGGTGGCGCGGAAGTCGTCGGCGTAGATGAGGTAGGCGTAGGAGGAGTTCAGATCGAGCCCGCACTCTCGCGCGAGCCGCCACATGTCACCGCCGTCGGCGATGGTCGTGGCGCGGATCTCCAGGTCGTCTTCGGTTGTGGTCGGGTCGGTCGGATCTGCATATGCATTCGACATATGAGTTCCCAACATAGCGGCTTCCTCCGAGGTCCGTGCTGGGCGCGGACCGCCGGATCGCACCCATAGCACGCGACACGCCGCGCCGGAATCCGCTCGGCCGACGGCGCCGGCCGGCGATCGGATGGGCACCTCTGCCCGTCCGGATCTCGCGTCATACGGGGCGATCTGCTCGCAATCGGGGCATCGACCTGGCATTCTGGGCACGAACGGGGAACGTGCACCACTGGCGCGCGCCTCCCGACCTGACATCAGGCAAAGACACCGAAGGTAGGTCTCGTCGTGACGAACAACCCCACGGACCCGCAGCAGGGCCCGGAGAGCACGCCCGCGGCCGGTGCGCCCGAGCCCGGAGCCGTTCCTCCGCCGCCCGCGCCTCCGTACGGCGAGCAGCCGCCAGCACCGGGCGCCGGTGAGTACGGCCAGCAGCCGCCCGCACCCCCCGCACCCGAGTACGGACAGCCGCAGTACGGCCAGCAGCCGCCCGCACCCCCCGCACCCGAGTACGGCCAGCAGCCGCACGGTCAGCAGCCATACGGGCAGCAGCAGCCCCAGGATCCGTACGGCCAGCAGCCCGGCTACGGCCAGGCGCCGCCGCCCGGATATGGGCAGCCGCAGTACGGCCAGCCGGGGTACGGGCAGCCGCAGTACGCGCCGTACGCCGGCCAGGAGCCGGGCAACATCACCGCCAACCTCTGGCTGTCGGTGTTCTTCACCTGGATCCCCGCGCTGATCTTCTACCTCGTGGAGAAGGACCGCGTCACGCCGGTCGCTCGCAAGGCCGCGGCCGACAACCTGAACTTCCAGCTGCTCCGCATCATCGCGATCGCCGGATCGGCGCTCCTCCTCCTGATCCCGGTCCTCGGCGTCCTGCTGTACTTCGTGGTCACGATCGGGACGTTCGTAATCGCGATCATCCACGCCGCGAAGGTGCCGGGCGAGGTCCGCTCCGGCCAGTTCGCCAACTTCATCCTCACCCCGCCCTGGGTCAAGTGACGCAGCGAGCGCAGTGACGCTCATCGCCCCCGGATCCGTCGGATCCGGGGGCGATGTCGTCGCGGCCGCGCGTCAGTCGACGTGGGTCTCGTCGGGGCGGAACCCCTCCTTCGCGCGCTGGATCTGCTCGTACACGTGGTGACGCAGCTCCGTGAAGCGCGGCATCGCGCGCGTCTCGAGCTGGTCGCGGGCCTCGGGGAGGTCGATCTCGATGTCCTCCTGCACGACCGTCGGAGACGACGACAGGATGATCACCCGCGTGCCGAGGTACACCGACTCGTCGATGTCGTGCGTCACGAACAGCACCGTCACGCCGAGGCGCTCCCTGATCGAGCGGACGAGGTCCTCGAGGTCGGCCCTCGTCTGCGCGTCGACGGCCGCGAACGGCTCGTCCATCAGGAGGATCTCCGGCTCATACGCGATGGCGCGGGCGATCGCGACGCGCTGCTGCATGCCACCAGAGAGCTGCCACGGGTACTGCTTCCCCGCGTGCGAGAGGCCGACGCTCTCGAGCGCCTCGGCCACGAGCCGGCGCCGCTCCGCCTTCGGCACCCCGGCGTTCCGCAGCGGCAGCTCGACGTTGCCCTCCACGCGCAGCCAGGGGAAGAGCGAGCGCCCGTACTCCTGGAAGACGACGGCCATCTTCTTCGGGGGTCCGGTGACGGGCCTGCCGTCGAGCACGACCTGCCCGCTCGTCGGCTCGAGCAGGCCGGCGATGCACTTCAGGAGCGTGGTCTTGCCGGAGCCGGACGGCCCGACGAGGCAGGTGAGCTCGTTCTGCCCGAGGTCGAAGGTGAGATCGCGCACGGCCTCGATGCCGCCGGAGTCGGTGTCGTACACCTTCTGCAGGCCGCGCACCGACAGCAGCGCCTGGTCGGCCGGGAGCGTGCGTCCCCTGCCGACGACGGGGCGGGTGTTCTCATGAGCCATTCTCGATGTCCTTCAGTCCGTGGTACCAGCGCAGGACGCGACCCTCGACGACCTTGAAGATCATCGAGACCGCGAAGCCGATCAGCCCCAGCATGAGGATCCCCGACCACATCGGGGCGACGGCGAACTGCCGCTGGAACTGCGTGATGGAGTAGCCGAGCCCGGCCGTGGAGTAGAGCATCTCGCCGATCACCATGAGGATGATCCCCACGGGCAGGCTCTGGCGGATCCCCGCCATGATCTGGGGCGACGCCGAGGGGAGGACCTGGTAGCGGATCCGGTTCCATCCGGTGATGCCGAAGGAGCGGCTCGTCTCGGTCTGCACGGCGTCGGCGGCGCGCACGCCCTCGATCGTGTTCAGCAGCACGGGCCAGATCGCGCCGAGCACGATCACCGAGATCCGCATGGCGTCGCTCGCGCCCATGATGAGGGCCAGGATCGGGATGAGCACGGGCGGCGGCAGCGCGCGGAAGAACTCGAACACGGGCTCCGTGTAGGCGCGCAGCGAGCGGTTCAGGCCGACGCCGAGCCCCACGACGACGCCGAGGACGATCGCCAGCAGCGTGCCGACGGCGAACCGGCCGAGGCTGGGCAGGACGTCGTTCGCGAACCGCTCGCCGAACCACGTGTCGAAGAACGTGCCGATCAGCTGCGCCGGCTTGGGCACGAACGGGTTGGTCGCGCCGAGAGTCGTCACGTACCAGATCGCGATCAGCGCGATCGGCAGTCCGATCGCGAACGCCGTCGCGACGAGCGCTCTGCGGATCATGCGTCCCCCCTCACCGACTGGTGCCACGACAGCACCCGCGTCTCGACGAGGCGGACGACGAGGTTGATCGCGACGCCGATGAGCCCCGTCACGAGCACGAGCGCGTAGGTCGACTCGTACAGCGCCGCGTTGCGGGACTGGGCGATCTCGTACCCGAGGCCGTGCGAGGTGCCGACGACGAGCTCGAGCGTGACGGTCAGGATCAGGGCGACGGCCGCCGCGAGGCGGACGCCCGTGACGAGATACGGGAGCATCGTCGGGAAGACGACGTCGCGGATCCTCTGCCCCCACGAGAAGCGGTAGCTGCGGGCCGTGGCCATCGCGACCTGGTCGACGTCGGCGACGCCGTAGAGCACCTGCACGAAGATCTGCCAGAAGGCGCCGTACACGACGATCAGCAGGCTCTGCTGCAGGGGCACCCCGAACGCGAGCACGGCGAGCGGGATGAGGCCGACCGACGGGATCGGACGCAGGAACTCGACCGTCGAGCGCGTCAGGCGGGTCAGGAACGGCGACAGCCCGATCACGATCCCGAGTGGCGCGGCGAGGACGAAGGCGACGCCCATGCCGAGCGCCCACGTGCCGAGCGTGACGCCGACGGCGCCCCAGAAGCCGGTCAGCGTCGCGTTCACCCCGAGGGTGACGAGCACGGCCGTCGCCGGAGGGAAGAACTGCGGGTTCAGCACGCCGGTGCGCGAGACGAGCTCCCAGACGACGAGGAGCGTCAGGACGCCGGCGAGGCCGAGCAGCAGGCGGCGGGAGCGGAACCGCCGCCTGCTGCTCCGGCGCTGGGCGACCGCGACGACGCGCGTGATGGTGTCGGGTGCGGTCATCTCTGCTGCTACTCCGTCGCGATCACGGTGTCGAGGTCGGGCTCGGACTCGAGGAAGCTCCACTTGACCGCCATGTCGCTGAGGTCGACGATCACCTGGTCGTCGAGCTCGCCGGCCAGGCGCTCCTGCTTCATCGCGTCGACCGTCTCGGCCGGCATGTCCGTGAAGGACACGATCGTCTCCTTGAACCCCTCCTCGTCCTCCGTGGCGGCCTCGAGCGCCTCGGTGACGGCGTCGCGCCACTGCTGGACGAGCTCGGGATCGTCGTCCACGGTGCCGCCGGAGGCGAAGGTGACCATCGTGGGGATGCCGGGCAGCGCGTCCTGGTTCGGGTACCCGAGCACGGAGTACTTCTCCGGCTCGGCGAGCGCGGCGGACAGGAACGGCTCGGGGATCCACACGGCGTCGGCGTTGCCGCCGTCGAGCTGCGCGAGCGCGTCGGGGAAGGGCACCTCGATGTAGTCGACCGCCGACGGGTCGCCGCCGTCGGCCTCGACCGCCTCGTTGATCGTCAGGTCGCCCTGCGTCTTCAGCGTGTTGGTCGCGACTGTCTTGCCCTCGAGGTCGCTCCAGGACTCGATCCCATCGTCGGCCCGCACGACGACGGCGTTCGCGTCGTCGCCCTCATCCCACGAGAACGAGTACCCGGAGACGATGCGCACGTCGACGCCCTGGGTCGCCGCCGTGAGGACGGAGAGCGGGTTGCCGACGCCGAAGTCGTACTGACCGGTGGAGACGGCGGGGAGCATCGCGGCCCCGCCCTGGGCGGTCTCGATCGTGACGTCGAGGCCGTGCTCCTCGAAGATGCCCTGGTCGATGCCGTACTGGACGGCGGCGGACGGCGCGATGGAGAGGAGGCCCACGGTGATCGGCGTGAGGTCCCCCTCGCCCTGGCCGCCGCCTCCCCCTCCCCCGCTCGGGGATCCCGAGCTGCAGGAGGCGAGGACGAGTCCGGCGGCGGCGAGGGCCGCCAGCGAGGCGAATCGGGTACGAGTCATGGCTCAGCAACTCCCTTGTGACTGAGTGGTGCCGCGGGTGCGGTGAGGACCATTCAACGGGTGGTCATTGAATTTGTCAACGGTTGTGATCGAGCCGTCACCTCGGGGCAGTCGGCCGCGCGAAGGGGCGCCGACGCGGCGCGTCAGAACTCGTCGGGGAACGCGATCCGATGGAGGAGCCTCCGCAGCATCGCGCGCTCCGCATCGTCGAGGACGGCGAGGAGCTCCTCCTCGGCCCGGCCCACCTCGGCGTCGGCCAGCGCGAGCAGCTCCGCGCCCTCCTCCGTCGCGACGACGACCTTCGCCCTGCGGTCGCTCTCGTCCGTCTCCCGGGTGACGAGGCCCCGATCCTGCAGGGAATCGACGAGCGCGACGACCTGGCTCGGATCCAGCCGGAGGTACTCGGCGATCTCCCTCTGGGACGGACGATGGTCGCTCTGGGCGAGCGCGAGGACCGAGTACGAGCGCGGCTTGAGCCCGAAGGGACGCAGCGTCCGCGATGCCGCCTCGAGCGAGATCGCGTTGGCTCGCGCGAGGAGGAACGCCAGGTCGGTGATCGCACCGGCGCGGATCGTGGTCGTCTCGGTCATGACCGACACGATACAACGACGCTCGCACGAAGAGATCGTTGACATCCTCAACGGAATGCGGTCTCATGGGGGCGTGCGCTGTCGCGCCGGGATCGTCGCAAGGGAGAACGAATGTCGCTGAACGGGAAAGTCGCCATCGTGACGGGGTCGGGCCGCGGGCTCGGTCTCTCCTACGCCCAGGAGCTCGCCCGCCAGGGCGCATCCGTCGTCGTCAACGACGTCGACGCCGACACGGCGGCGGCCGCCGTCGCCTCGATCGAGCAGGCCGGCGGCACGGCCAGCGCCGTCGTCGCGCCCGTCGGCCCCACCGAGACGGCGAAGCGGCTCGTCGATGCCGCGTACGACGCGTACGGGCGGCTCGACATCCTCGTGACCAACGCTGGCGTGCTGCGCGACACCGTGACCTGGAAGATGAGCGACGACGACTTCGACCTCGTCGTGAACGTGCACCTGCGCGGCACCTTCACCTGCGTGCGCGAGGCGGCGACCCGGATGCGCGAGGCCGGGGAGGGCGGCCGGATCATCTGCATCGGATCGCCCACCGGGCAGCGCGGGAACTTCGGCCAGGCCAACTACTCCGCGGTCAAGGCCGGCATCGTCGGCATGGTGCGCACGTGGTCGATGGAGTTCGCCAGGGCGGGCATCACGGCCAACGCCGTGATCCCCGTCGCCGCCACGGCCATGACGAAGACGGTGCCGTACTTCGCCGCGGCGGTCGAGGCCGACGAGCGGGGCGAGCAGATGCCCGCGTTCTTCCGCCACGACCTCGGCTTCGGCACGGCCGACGACGTCTCCGGGCTCGTCGCCTACCTCGCGAGCGACGACGCCGCCGGCGTCACCGGGCAGGCCATCGGCATCGGCGGCGACCGCCTGCAGCTGTGGTCGCACCCCGAGCCGGTCGCCACCGCCTACCGGGAGGGCGGGTGGACCTACGACGCGCTGCGGGAGAGCTTCGGCGACGCCATCGGCGAGCAGCGCAGCGTCGGCGAGTCGTTCCCTCCGCTCCCCGACGACCTGCAGGCCCAGCGATGACCCGCTACGAGACCTCCGTCGACGTCTCCTCGCTCGAGGCGATCGACGTCCACGTCCACATCGAGATCGACGCGCACGGCAACACGTCCATTCCCGACGATCTCAGCGAGGCGGCCAGCAGGTACTTCCGCACGGACGGCCCCCGCCCCGACCTCGACAGCATCGCGGAGCACTACCGCGAGCGCCGGACCGCCGCGGTCGTGTTCACGGTCGACTCCTCGACGAACCTCGGCCACCCTCCGATCTCGAACGACGAGATCGTCGACGGCTGCATCCGCCACAGCGACGTGCTCATCCCGTTCGCCTCGGTCGATCCGAACCGGCCGGACGCCGTCGACGAGGCGAAGCGGCTCATCGAGGAGCGCGGGGTGAAGGGCTTCAAGTTCCACCCGACCGTTCAGGGCTTCTCGCCGGACGACGAGCGCTTCCTCCCCCTCTACGCGGTGCTGCAGGAGGCGGGCGTCGTCGCCCTCTTCCACACGGGCCAGACGGGGATCGGCGTCGGCATGCCCGGCGGCTACGGCTTCCGCCTCGCGCTGTCGAATCCGATGCTGCTCGACGCCGTCGCCGCCCGCTTCCCCGACCTGCAGATCATCATGGCGCACCCGTCGGTCCCGTGGCAGGACGAGGCGCTGTCGGTCGCGACGCACAAGCACAACACGTGGATCGACCTGTCGGGCTGGAGCCCGAAGTACTTCCCGTCCGAGCTCGTGCGCTACGCCAACACCCTCATCCGCGACCGCGTGCTCTTCGGCTCGGACTTCCCCCTCCTCACGCCGGATCGCTGGCGAGGCGACGCCGAGAAGGTCGAGCTGTTCCGCAGCGACGAGATCCGCACGGCGATCATGCGCGACAACGCCGCGCGCCTCCTGGGACTGTCGTGAGCGCCGACGTGCACGCCGATCCGGCCCTCGATCGGCTGGGGTTCGCGCAGCGGCACCTCAGCGGTGAGGCCCGCGCGGTCCTCGCCGGCATGGTCGAGGCACTCGAGGAGCACGTGCGGCCCCTCCTCGAGGACGCGTGGGAGCGCGCGATCATGCCGGAAGAGGTGATCGGGACCCTCGCCCCGCTGAACCTCATGGAGCCCGATGGCGTCTCGCCCGACGAGGCGGACTCGAGCATGTACTCCGGGTTCCGCAACTACCTCCTCGCGCGCCTCGACGTGTCGGTCGCGACGATGTACAACGGCCAGTCCGGGCTGTTCCGCGCCGCGATCCGCCACGGCTCGTCACCGGAGCAGGCCGAGGCGTGGGACCCCCTCGTGCGCCGCTTCGAGATGCGGGGCGTGTTCGCCCTGACCGAGCCGGAGCACGGATCGGACGTGGCCGGCGGCATGGCGACGACCGCGCGGCGGGAGGGCGACGGCTGGGTCCTCGACGGAGCGAAGCGGTGGATCGGCGGGGCGCCGAGCGCCGACGTGATCGCCGTGTTCGCCAGGGACGAGGAGGACGGCGCCGTGAAGTGCTTCCTCGTCGACCGCGAGGCGCCAGGGGTCGACCTCGAGGTGATCCGCGGCAAGGTCTCACTGCGGCCCGTGCAGAACGCGCACATCACCCTCGCGGACGTGCGCGTCGGCGAGGATCGCCGGCTCCAGAACGTGAACTCGTGGCGCGACGTGACGGGCCTGCTGCGGCGGATGCGCTCCGACGTCGCGTTCATCGCGGCGGGGCTCGCGGCCGGCGCCCTGCGCGCCGCGATCGCCTACACACGGGAGCGGCGCCAGTTCGGGCGGCCGATCTCGAGCTTCCAGCTCGTCCAGGAGAAGCTCGCGCGGATGCTCGGCAACGCTACCAGCTCGCTCGCCCTCGCGACGGAGCTCGCGGCCTGCCAGGACGCGGGAACCTGGAACGACGAGAACGCCGCGCTCGCGAAGATGGTCACGGCCGAGCGCGCCAGGGAGAACGCCGCGCTCGCCCGAGAGGTGATGGGGGGCAACGGCATCCTGCTCGAGAACGACGCCGCGCGCTTCTTCGCCGACGCGGAGGCCGTGTACTCGTACGAGGGCACGCACGAGATCAACGCGCTCATCGTCGGCCGCTCCCTCACGGGGGAGTCCGCGTTCCTCTGACGGCCAGACCACTCACGAAGGAGACACCATGACGACCACCGTCATCGACTACGCCGACATCGCCGAGGTCGCCGGCCGCGACCTCGGATGGACCGACTGGCTGGAGATCACGCAGGACCGCGTGAACCTCTTCGCCGATGCAACGGACGACCACCAGTGGATCCACGTCGATCCGGAGCGCGCCGTCGCCGAGAGCCCGTTCGGCGCCCCCGTCGCGCACGGGTTCCTCTCGCTGTCGCTCGCCGTGAAGTTCTGGAGCGAGCTGCTCGACGTGACCGGGGTGACCACCAAGGTCAACTACGGCCTCGACAAGGTGCGCTTCGTCTCGCCCGTGAAGGTCGGCGAGAAGGTCAGGATGAACGCGGTCGTGGCGGAGGTCACGGAGGTCAGGGGCGGCTGGCAGCTCGCCGTCGATCAGACGTTCGAGGTCACCGGCTCCGAGCGGCCCGCGCTCGTCGCCCGCGGGCTCTACCGCTTCTACGCGTGATCGTCGGTGGGGCCGTCGCGACGGCCCCCCCCACGACGCGACGCCATCCGAATTCTCGACGGAGAGAGACACGATGTACGACGAAGGCATCGGCGCCTGGACGAGCAAGCGGCGCATGAAGTTCCCCGACAAGACGGCCCTCGTCTTCGGCGAGCGCGAGTTCACCTACGCGGAGTTCGCCGACAGGGCCGATCGGATCGCCGAGGTGCTGCACGTGCGCGACATCGCCCAGGGCGACCGGGTGGCGTACATGGGCGAGAACAGCCCGGAGTTCCTCCTGACCCTGTTCGCCTGCGCCCAGATCGGTGCGGTCTTCGTGCCGATCAACACCCGGCTCGCGCCTCCCGAAGTCACGCACGTCCTCACCGACAGCGGGGCCAGAGCCCTGATCTACGACGTCGAGTACGCGCCCAAGGTGGTGCCGGGCATCGAGGCCGCGGCGATCGCCCACATCATCCCGACCGAGGACGGACTTCCGGGCTTTCCCGGGCTCCCCGAGCTGACGAGCAGGCCGACCGGCGGGCGCGTCGCGGTGGCGTCCGCGCAGGACGACCCGGCGGCGATCGTCTACACCTCGGGGACGACGGGCAAACCGAAGGGCGCCGTGCTCAGCCACCGCAACCTCACGTACGTGTCGCTGAACTGCGCGATCGACGTCGACCTCTCGCGCAGCGAGGTCGCGCTGATGATCTCGCCGCTGTTCCACGTCGCCTCGCTCGGGATGGGCGCGCTGCCGATCATCCTCGTGGGCGGGACGATCGTCCTGGAGAAGGGGTTCGACGCCGGCCGGGCGCTGCGGCTCATCGAGGAGCGCGGCGTCACGATGCTCAGCGGGGTGCCCACGACGTTCCAGCTGCTGGCCGATCACGAGGACTGGGACACGACCGACCTCTCCACGCTGCGCCGGCTCACGTGCGGCGGATCCGCCGTGCCGACGCGGATCCTGAATGCGTACGAGGAGCGCGGCATGTCGTTCTCGCAGGGGTACGGGATGACGGAGACGTCGCCGGGGGCGACCACCCTCTCGGCGGAGTTCACGCGATCGAAGCAGGGCAGCGTGGGCGTGCCGCACTTCTTCACCAACGTGCGCGTGACGAACGAGGCCGGCGAGGTCGTGCCGCGGGGCACGATCGGCGAGATCGAGATTCAGGGCCCGAACGTGTTCCTCGGCTATCACGGCCTGCCGGAGAAGACGGCAGAGTCGTTCCGCGACGGGGGCTGGTTCCGCTC
This sequence comes from Microbacterium sp., assembly GCA_052092505.1. GTDB lineage: Bacteria > Actinomycetota > Actinomycetes > Actinomycetales > Microbacteriaceae > Microbacterium. The sequence continues at coordinate 14,230 of JBQDDT010000029.1, forward strand.
GGGCGACATGGGCTATCTCGACGACGACGGGTTCCTCTTCATCGCCGACCGCCTCAAGGACATGATCATCTCGGGCGGGGAGAACATCTACCCGGCCGAGATCGAGAACCTCATCTCCGACTTCGATGAGGTCTCCGGGGTCGCCGTGATCGGGGTTCCGAGCGAGAGGTGGGGCGAGGTGCCGTGGGCCGTGGTCTCCCTGCGGGAGGGCGCCGAGCTCGAGTCGGAGGATCTCGTCGAGCGGCTGACGGGACAGATCGCCCGGTACAAGATTCCGCGCGTGACGAAGGTCGTCGACGAGTTCCCGCGGACGGCGAGCGGCAAGATCCGCAAGGCCGACCTGCGCGCCCGCTTCGCCGGCGAGGCCCGCCAGAGCCACGGACCGGGCACCGCCGACCCGTGGAAGACGGAGACGATCCGCACCCGCCCCTCCTGACCCGCCCCCGGCTCCGGGACGACCCCTTCCGGTGCGAGAAAGTGCTCCAAACCAGCCGATCCAGAGCACTTTGTCGCACCGGAACGGGTCGTGGGGGGACGAGGGGACCGCCCGATCCCCGCCATGTTTCTCGGCGCGGCCACGCGGACGACACCGATCGTTCACCCTGCAGGGGTTTCGTGGTGCGCCATGACCAGGATCCGACTGCCCCGCGTGGACGCATGAGCGTCGGCGTCCTCTCCGACCGCACCGACTCCGCCGAGCCAGGAGCGATCGCCGCGGGCATCCCGATCCGGATCGACGCTCTCGCGCGCGTCTTCGAGGACGGAACGGGTCTCCACCCCACGACCCTCGCGATCGAGCCGAGCGAGTTCGTCAGCGTGCTCGGGCCCTCGGGATGCGGGAAGTCGACGCTGCTGCGGTGCCTCGCCGGCCTGGACACGCCGCAGGCGGGCTCGGTGCGCTTCGGCGAGCGCACGGTCTTCGACGCCTCGAGCGGCCTCGACCTCGCGCCCCGCCGACGCCGGATCGGCATGGTCTTCCAGGACCTCGCGCTCTGGCCCCATCTCACTGCGTTCGAGAACGTCGCCTTCCCGCTGCGCGTGACGGGACGCCGCGACGTGCGATCCGCCGTGGACCGCTCGCTCGAGCTCGTCGGGCTCGAGCGCTTCGCCGCGAAGCTGCCCCACCAGCTCTCCGGCGGCCAGCAGCAGCGCGTCGCCGTCGCCCGCGCGGTCGTGGCGCGACCGGACGTCCTGCTGCTGGACGAGCCGTTCTCGGCGCTCGACGCCGCGCTCAAGGTCCAGCTGCGCGCCGAGCTGAAGACGCTCGTCGCACAGCTCGGCGTCACCACCGTCTTCGTCACCCACGATCAGGAGGAGGCCATGGGCCTCTCCGACCGGATCGTCGTGCTCTCGGAGGGCCGTGTGCGCCAGGCGGCGCGGCCGGAGACCGTCTACGACTCCCCCGCCGACGCATTCGTCGCCGACTTCATCGGCGCGTTCAACCGGCTGCCCGATCGCACCGCGCCCGCAGGCGCGACCCCAGGGGCCCTGCGGGGCGTGCGCCCGGAGCGCGTCGAGATCCGCCGGCCGGGCGACGCGGGAGACGGGATCCCGTTCGACGCGACAGTTCTCGACTGCACCTACCGCGGCGGCTCCTACGCCGTGAGCGTCGACGTCGCCGGCGCAACCGAACCGTGGTCGGTCGTGTCGCGCGAGGCGCAGCGGCCCGGCGCGCACGTCGCGCTCGCGGTGCGGCCCACCGACGTCATCAGCCTCGACACCCCCTGAGACCGGCGCCTCGGCGCCGCGATCCGCACCACCCCGAAAGGACACACCACCATGCGCCGATCCGGCCTCACGTCCCTCGTCGCCACCGGCGGCATCCTCTCCGTCGCCGCCCTCGCCGGCTGCGGCTCCGTGGCGGGCGCCGACGCGGACGAGCCGGAGGCTCCCGCGGACTCCGCCCTCACCTGGGAGGCGCCGGAGGGCCTGTCGGGCGAGCTGAACCTCTACTCCGCGAACCCCCAGGGCCTGACCGACGAGCTCGTCGCGGCGTTCACCGAGGAGACGGGCGTCACGGTCAACGTCTTCGCGGGAGAGACCGGAAAGATCACCGCCAAGCTCGACGCCGAGTGGGAGAACCCGCAGGCCGACATCGTCTACCTCGCCTCGTGGGCGCCGGCCGCGAAGTACGCCGCCGACGGCCGCACGATGGCGTACGAGCCCTTCGGCTACGACTCGATCAACCCGGACTGGATCGGCGACGGCTTCATCGGCCGCGACGGATCCGCCCTCGCGCTCGTCGTGAACTCCGACGCGGCGCCCAGCATCCCCTCCGACTGGTCCGACCTCGCCGATCCGGAGTTCGCCGACGAGGTGCTGATGCCGGATCCGCGTGAATCGGGCACGGCGCGCGACCTGATCGCCGCCATGGTCGCCGACATGGGCGAGGACGAGACCTGGGCGCTGTTCGACGAGCTGTTCGACAACGGCATGGTCGTGCAGGGCGCGAACGGCCCGGCGCTCGACGACGTGACCGCCGGTTCGCACTCCGTGGTCTTCGGCGGCGTCGACTACTCGGCCTACTCCGCGATCGACAAGGGCGAGGCGCTGCAGGTGGTCCTCCCGGAGTCGGGCACCACGGTCACGCCCCGCCCCGTGTTCATCACGGAGGACACCGACAACCCCGATGCCGCCCAGGCGTTCGTCGACTTCATGTTCGCCCAGCAGGGGCAGACCATCTCGGCCGCGAACAACATGATCCCCGCGCAGTCCGAGATCCCCGTCGCCGACGGCGCGAAGCCCCTCGAGGAGATCACCCAGCTCGACTACTCGCTCGACGATGTGGCGGCCGACGGCGCGGACATCCTCGACGAGTTCGTCTCGCGCTACCTCGACAAGTGACGCTGACCGACCCGCGCCAGGCGACGTCGCCCGCCCCGACCGCCGCGCCGCGGCGCGGGCGGCGCGCCGGGTGGGGAGCGCGCGGCCTGCTCGTGCTCCTCGCCGTCGGCGTCGGGGTCCCGCTCGTCGCCGTGCTCGTCCGCGCCGTCACCGGCTACGACGGCCAGCCATCAGCGCTCGGCGACCTGCCGGACCCGGCGAACCTGCGCATCCTCGGGAACACGCTGCTGCTCGGCGTGCTCGTCGTGCTCTTCTCCACGCTCATGGCCGCGCCGCTGGCGTTCCTGATGTCGTGGACGCGGATGCGCGCGCACCGCTGGATCGACGTCCTCATCATGGTGCCGTTCATGACGCCGCCGTACGTGGCCTCGCTCGCGTGGCTCGACTTCACCCGCGTCGGAGGACTCGCCGAGCAGCTCCTCGGCCCGGCGGGGACGATCGTCTCCGCCGTCGTGCACACGCCGGCGGGCATGGCCGCGATCATGGCGTGCGAGGTCTTCCCCTTCCTCTATCTCATCCTGCGCAACCATCTCGACACCATCCCCGCCAGCTCGGACGAGATGGCGGGGATCGCCGGGGCCTCCGCCTGGCAGCGGTTCCGGCGCATCCTCGCGCCGCTGTCGACCGTGAGCTTCTCGCTGGGCGCGCTCATCGTGTTCATCAGGGCGGCCGGCGAGTTCGGCGCACCCGTCACGATCGGCAATCAGATCGGCTTCCCCGTCCTGGTCTCCCAGGTCTACGCCGACGTCACGATCGATCCTCTCGACTTCCCGAGCGCCGCGGCGTTCTCGAGCGTGCTGCTCGGCCTCGGCGTCGCGGTCTGGGGCCTGCAGCAGTGGGTCGGCCGCCGCGATACCCCGTTCGGCGGCCGCTCCGCTCGCCGCACCACCGTGCGCCTCGGCTGGGCGGCCCCGCTCGGCTGGGTGTGGCTCGCGATGGTCGCCCTGGTCGCCATCGTGATCCCGTACATCGCCGTCCTCCTCGGTGCCATGACGATCCTGCGCTCGCAGCCCATCTCGCTCGACAACCTCACCTTCGACTACTTCTCGATCGTGCTGCAGCCGGCGGGCGGGCTCGACGCCCTGGCGAACAGCGCGGGGCTCTCGCTCGTCTCGGCGACGCTCGCGACGGCGATCGGCGTGGCCGTCGCGCTCGTGGTCGCACGGCGTCGCACCGTGACCTCCCGACTCGTCGACGTGCTCTCGGTCGCGCCGGACACGGTGCCGGCGATCGTGCTCGCGATCGGCCTCATCTTCTTCTGGAACGCCGGCTGGCTGCCGGTCACGCCCTACAACACCGGGTGGATGCTCGTGATCGCCTACACGGTGATCTTCCTGCCGATGGTCGTGCAGAGCGTCAAGTCCGCACGCACGGGCGTCGGCGAGACGCTGCTGGAGGCGGCGGAGGCCGCCGGGGCGAGCGGATGGCAGACGTTCCGCCGCGTCACGCTTCCGCTGCTGATGCCCGGGATCGTCTCCGGCTGGCTCCTCGCCTTCCTGATCGGCCTGCGCGAGGTCGTCGTGTCGTCACTCGTGCGCCCCGCCTCGATGGACCTCCTCTCGCCGTGGATCATCAGCGAGTTCGATCAGGGCCACAGGGCGGAGGCCATGGCGATGACCGTGATCGGCGTCGTCGGATCGACGATCGTGCTCGTCGTGATCGAGACGTGGCGGCGACGGCAGTCGGAGAGGAGGCTCGGATGACCCGGATCGCGCATCTGTCGGATCTGCACATCGGCGCGACGCTGAGCGGCGTCGCACCCTACCGGCGCTCGCCGAGGATCGATCCCGTCGAAGAGCCCTACCGCTCGGTCGAGTCGGCGTTCGCGCGTGTGCTCGATGACGAGTACGACGCGGTCGTGATCGCGGGCGACGTGTTCGATCGCGGTGCGACGAAGCGCGACGTCCAGGTCTTCGATCGCGCGCTCGAGCGCCTCCACGAGGCGGGCATCCCCGTCGCGATCATCTCCGGCAACCACGATGCGGAGCAGCGGCTCGCCGCCCGCGTGACCCTGCCGCCGAGCGCGACGTGGTTCGGCGCGGAGAAGGCCGCGTCGCTGGTGTGGGACGATCTCGGCGTCGCCGTGCACGGTCGCTCGATCGCCCGGCCGGACGAGCTGCGCAACCTCTCGAAGAAGTATCCGGCGCCGGTGCGCGGGCTGGTCAACCTCGGCCTGCTGCACACGAGCATCGGAGGCGCGTACAGCCGCCGCCCGTGCGCGCCGACGACGACCGATCGGCTCGGGCGTGCGGGCTACGACTACTGGGCGCTCGGGCACGTGCACCAGCGGATGGCCTTCGGGCGCGATGGGAGCATCGTCTACAGCGGCAGTCCCTTCGGTCGACGGCCGGAGGAGCACGGCGGGCACGGCTTCATGAAGCTGCGGATCAGGAGCGGCGCCGTCCGGTCGACGCCCGTCGACACCGCGACGATCCGCTACGTCAACATCTATCTGACGCGCGGCGGCGACCACGCGCGCGAGATCACGGCGGCATTCGCGTCGGACGACGCGATGGCCGACGATGCGACGGTGATCTGGTCGCTCCCCGGCGACGACGGCCCCGGAATCGAGCTCGCGCGGGAGATCGCCGCCGACCACGTGCGCCGCTACGTCAGCGAGCGCGTCCGCCTCTAGCCGGGACGACCCCTTCCGGTGCGAGAAAGTGCTCTGGATCGTCCGGTTTGGAGCACTTTGCCGCACCGGAGCGGGTCGTGGGGCGGCGGGGGCGTCGCATGCCGTCTGGCGGAAGGTGCGCGAGTTCCCTCTGGACATTGCCTATGTTGATAGGTATCGTCCTTTCTGACGGCGACGAAGCGGTGCCGTCGGTACCCGGAAGGAACCCCGTGAACCCCCAGGCGAAGCTCATCGACGACTTCTCTCTCGAGATGACCGGCAAGGACGTGCCGGGCCTGCTCGAGGCTCAGCACGCGATCCCGCAGGGAACGCGGATCAACGTCACGTTCCTCGGAAACGAGGACCTCGAGATGCGTGTCGCGGCCGCGAAGGCCGTGAAGGAGGCCGGCTTCATCCCGGTCCCGCACATCTCCGCCCGCCGCATCTCCTCCGAGGAGCAGCTGCGCGAGTTCCTCGGCGCGCTGCGCGAGGTCGGCGCGAGCGAGCACATCTTCGCGGTCGGCGGCGACCCGGCCACGCCCGAGGGCCCCTACGACAGCGCCTACGACATCATCCGCAGCGGCATCCTCCCCGAGTACGGCGTGAAGGAGGTGTCGATCTCCGGCTACCCCGAGGGCCACCCCGACATCTCCGACGAGCTGCTGTGGGAGCACCTCGAGAAGAAGGCCGCGTCCCTCAAGGAGCAGGGCCTCGGCGCCGTCATCCTCACCCAGTTCGGGTTCGACACCGGCCCCGTCGAGGCGTGGATCAAGCGCGTGCGCGATCTCGGCATCGACGCGACGATCCGCATCGGCACGCCGGGCCCCGCCGGCATCAAGCGCCTGCTCGGGTTCGCCCGCCGCTTCGGCATCGGCGCGAACGCGATGATCGTGAAGAAGTACGGCTTCTCCCTCACCAACCTGATGGGAACGGCCGGCCCCGACCGGTTCATCACCGACCTGGCCGACCTCAACGACGCCAACGACAAGGCCGGCGACGTGAAGATCCACTTCTACACCTTCGGCGGACTGCTCGCCACGGCCGAGTGGGCCGAGAAGTACAAGGCGAAGCAGGCCTGAGGCGACCTAGGGTTCCGACTATGAGCGACACCATCCCCGCCCTCACCGATCACGCCTGCCTCGTCGTCGACGGCCCCGACCAGCAGGGCATCGTCGAGACGATCGCGGCCCTCGTGGCCCGCAACAAGGGCAACATCATCTCCCTCGACCAGTACTCGACCGACCCGCAGGAGGGCCACTTCTTCCAGCGCGTCGTCTTCCACCGCGACGAGCTCGTGGCCGCGCAGCCCGAGATCGAGGCCGACATCGCCCGCACGCTCGAGCCGCTCGGCATGCGCTGGAAGCTGTGGGATCAGTCCGTCCCGAAGCGGATGGCGATCCTCGCCTCCAAGAGCGACCACTGCCTCCTCGAGCTGCTGTGGCGCCACCGCCGCGGCGAGCTGCCCGTGTCGATCCCGATGGTGATCTCCAACCACACCGACGTCGCAGAGGACGTGCGCACCTTCAACACGCCCTTCTTCCACGTGCCCTCCCAGAAGGGCACGGACAAGTCGGAGTCGGAGGCCGAGATCCTGCGCCTGCTCGACGGGAACGTCGACTTCGTCGTCCTCGCCCGCTACATGCAGGTCATCTCCGACGACTTCCTCGAGAAGGTCGGCGTCCCGGTGATCAACATCCACCACTCGTTCCTGCCCGCCTTCATCGGCGCCGGCCCCTACCGCAAGGCCAAGGA
>JBQDDT010000030.1:0-21360 GCA_052092505.1 Microbacterium sp.
GGATGTCGTCTCCCGTGAGGTTGTCGTCCTTCTCCTTGAGGATGCCGTTCGCGCGCGCGTACCGGTTGACGAGCGTCGTCATCGCCGCGCGGAAGCCCTCCTCGTGCGTGCCGCCCTCGTGCGTGTTGATCGTGTTCGCGTATGTGTGGACGTTCTCGCTGTACGCCGTCGTCCACTGCATCGCCACCTCGAGCGCGATCTTGCGCTGGGTGTCCTCCGACTCGAAGTGGATGATGTCCTCGTGGACGCGCTCGGCCTTCTTGGACGAGTTGATGTAGTCGACGTAGTCCATCAGGCCGTTCTCGTAGTGGAACACGTCGTGTCGCTGCTGCGCCTCGGGCGCCCCCTCTTCGGTCTCGACCTCCTCGGTCGACTCCGCCCGCTCGTCGTACAGCTCGATCTTCAGCCCCTTGTTGAGGAACGCCATCTGCTGGAAGCGGGTGCGCAGCACCTCGTACTCGAACTCGACGGTCTCGGTGAAGATCTCGGGATCGGGCCAGAACGTGATCGACGTCCCGGTCTCGTCGGTCGCCTCGCCCTTCTCGAGCTGCTGCTGCGGGTGCCCCCCGTCGGCGAACAGGTGCCGCCAGACGTGGCCCTTCTGCCTGACCTCGACCTCGAAGCGCGTCGCGAGCGCGTTCACGACGGACGATCCGACGCCGTGGAGACCGCCGGAGACCGCGTACGCGCCGCCGCCGAACTTCCCGCCGGCGTGCAGGATCGTCAGGACGACCTCGACCGTCGACTTCGTCGGGTCGGACGAGTGGGGATCGACGGGGATCCCGCGGCCGTTGTCGACGACGCGGACGCCGCCGTCGGAGAGGATCGTGACGACGATCGTGTCGCAGTAGCCGGCGAGCGCCTCGTCGACCGAGTTGTCGACGATCTCGTAGACGAGGTGGTGCAGCCCGCGCGGACCGGTCGAGCCGATGTACATTCCGGGGCGCTTGCGGACGGCCTCCAGGCCCTCGAGCACCTGGATGTTGTCGGCACCGTAGTCACCGGCGTCGGGGACACCCGCCTGCGATGCGGCGTCACCCCCGGCAGCTTCTTCCGGCTCGCTCTGAGGGGTGTCGCTCGTCATGGATAGGTGCTCCGATCTCGGTTCATACCGGTATCGATCCTACCCGTTATTCATCCGTGATCGGGCCCTGACAGGCGCGTGCGCGAGAGAAAAGAGCATTGATGAGGGGACATCTCGTCGGAGACCCTGTTCTCGCCGCTGACGCGCGCACGTCGGCCCTCAGCGTCCAGATCATCCGTAGGTGTCGCGAGGCCCCCGCCCCGGCACCGTGCGCGGGCCCCACTTCCACGTCGGGGCGTCCGGGCCGGTGAAGCGGACGGCCTCGACCCCGGCCTCGGGGAAGCGCGTGACGATCTGCGTGAGGATGTGCGCGCGCATGAACTGGAGGTTCTTCGCCCAGGCCGTCGAGTCGCACCGGATCGTGAGGGTCCCGTTCAGGAGCGACGTCGGCGAGGAGTGCTGCGCCGTCTCGTCGCCCGCGACCTCGCGCCAGCGCAGGACGAGGTCCTCCTTCGCGAGCTGCCCCGTCCACCCGCTCTGCTTCGTGAGGGTCTCGAGCGCATCGCCGATCGGCTTCGGATCCCGACCTGGCGTGAACGGCTGGTTGTCGTCGTCCTGTCCGCGACGCCTCTTCCGACGGCCGCGCCTGGCGTACCGCGACGGCTCGAGCCCGCGCAGGCGCAGGTAGGTCGCGAGCGTCTCCGGGATCTCGGGGACGGCCCCGCCGTTCTCACCCATCACCCATCCCCTCGTCTCCAAGCGGATGCTCCGCGAGCGGCCCGAGCACACGGCCGTCCTCGATCCGGATCGCGTCGCCGCGCAGCTCCTCCGGCACGTCCCGTGCGACGGCGGCCGTGACGAGCACCTGCTCGTAGTCGGCGACGACGTGGGCGAGCCGCCCGCGCCGTCCCGCGTCGAGCTCGGCGAACACGTCGTCGAGGATGAGCACGGGATCGCCCCCCGGCGACTCCGCGCGCAGGAGGGCCGCCGAGGCGAGGCGCAGGCCGAGCGCGACCGACCAGCTCTCCCCGTGCGACGCGTATCCCTTCACCGGCAGGCCCCGCAGCCGCAGCGAGAGGTCGTCGCGGTGCGGACCGACGAGGGTGATCCCCCGCTCGAGCTCCTGCGTGCGCTTCGCCGCGAGGGCCGCGCGGAATGCCGCCGCCGTCTGCCCCTCGGCGCCGTGCTCGCTCTCGTCTCCCTCCTCGGGATCCGCTCCGTGGATCGTCAGGGCCCACCCGAGCTCCGGCGAATGATCGGCCCCGGCCACTCCTTCATACGCGCGCGCGAGCGGCTCCTGCAGATCCTGGGCGAGCCGGACCCGCGCGTCGATCACCTCGGAGCCGAGCGCGACGAGCTTGTCGTCCCAGACGTCGAGGGTCGGCAGCTGCGCCGAGCCCATGCCCCGCGCCCTCGCCGACTTCAGGAGCGTCGTGCGCTGCTTCAGGGTCCGCTCGTAGTCGGCCAGCACCGACGCCATCCGCGGGGTGCGCTGCACGAGGAGCTGATCGGCGAAGCGGCGCCGCTCCGACGGGTTCCCCCGCACGATCTGCAGGTCCTCCGGCGCGAACAGCACGGCCTGCGCGTAGCGCGGCAGCTCTCTCGTGCGCACCGGAGCACCGCCGACGCGCGCCCTGTTCGACCCCTGCTTGTTGATCTGCAGCTCGAGCATGACGGTGCGGCCGCCGTGGCGAAGCCTCGCCCGCACGAAGGCGGCGTCGCAGCCCTCGCGGACGAGCGGCGCGTCCGCCGAGACCCGGTGCGATCCGAGCGTGGCCAGGTACGCGATCGCCTCCGCGAGGTTCGTCTTCCCCTGGCCGTTGCGCCCGACGAGGACGTGGGGGCCGGCCCCGAGCGCGAGCTCCGCCTCCGCGTAGTTGCGGAAGTCCTTGAGGCTGAGGTGCTCGACGATCACCGCTCCACCCTCGCACTGATTTCCGACATCCTCCGTGCGCCGGCGGGCGCGATCAGCGCAGCAGGAGGTTGGGCTGGAGGAGGTACTTGAACGAGTCGCTGCCCGCCTGGTCGACCGAGGTCTGGCTCGTCACGAGGATCGGGCTGAGCTTGTTCGCGTTATCGCTCGACGTGAACGTGACGCGGACGAACGCGCTCTTGACCGCTCCGAGCGCCTCGAGGAGGTACTGCGGGTTGAGTCCGATCGTGACGTCCTCGCCCTGCAGGTGCGCGTCGACCGTCTCCGACGCGCGCGCCTGGTCGCCGCCGGACGCGTCCATGGTCACGCTCTGGTCGGCGAAGGTGAACCGCAGCGGCGCCGAGCGGTCGAGCACGAGCGCGACGCGGCGGACGGCCTCGGCGAAGTCGGCGGTGTTGACGACCGCGTAGTGCTCCGTCTGGTCGGGGAACAGGCGCCGCACCGGCGGGAAGTTGCCCTTGATGAGGAGGGAGGTGACCGTGCGGTTGCCCGACGTGAACGCGATGATCTCGCGGTCGCCGGCGCCGGAGAACGCGATCGAGATCTCCCCGGAGTGCGAGAAGGTCTTCCCGACCTCCTGGAGGGTCCGCGCCGGGACGAGGGCCTGCGCGTCGTCCTGCCCGCCGTCCCAGTCGATGTCGCGCAGGGCGACGCGGTACCGGTCGGTCGCGACGAGGCTCAGCTGCGTGCCGGAGACCTCGAGCTGCACGCCCGTGAGGACCGGCGTGACGTCGTCGCGCGACGCGGCGAAGCCCACCTGGGCGATCGCGGTGCCGAAGTCCTCGGCGGGGACGAGCCCGGACTCGCCGGTGACCTCGGGGATCGCGGGGTACTCCTCGACCGGCATCGACGCGAGGGCGAAGCTCGCGGAGCCGCAGGTCAGCGCGATCCCGCCGTCCTCCTCCGTGGCGATCTCGATCGGGGCGTTCGGAAGCCGGCTCGCGATGTCGCTGAGGAGGCGACCGTGGACGAGGATCGTGCCGGGCTCGTCGATCGTCGCCTCGATCGAGGTGCGTGCCGACGCCTCGTAGTCGAACGCGGAGAGCGTGAGGGCGCCGTCGTCGGTCGCCTCGATGAGCACGCCGGCGAGGATCGGCTGGGGGTTGCGCTGCGGCAGAAGCTTGACGACGAACGAGACAGCGTCACTGAAGACGTCGCGGTTCACGTGGAACTTCACTGGGTACCCCTCGCTTCTCCCCCGTCGGAATGCGGCCGGTCGTCGGCCTGACGTGGGAATCCCATGCTAATGCGAACGGGCGACCCGTGTGGTTCGGATCCTTCCGGTGGAGGTCATGGGATCAGATCTGAGGAAGAAGAGTTCTCTTCGTGGTATTCACAGCTGTGGATAATGTGGATAACTCTGTGGAGGCCTGTGACGCCATGGAAACTACATCGGTGTGAGATGTGGACCGGCTGCGGACGAATCGTGCACAGTCGTGCGGTCGGATCGGGGAGGGTCACACGGCGGTCCACATCCTGTCCGCGTGTCACTCACAGCCCGAACCGCGTGTCTCAACAGTTATCCACAGGCGTGTCCACACTGGGGAGAGGACTTTATACGGGTGCCGACCGCAGCCTGTCAACCCCGACCCAGGGAGCGCCCCACACGACGAACGACCCGTTCCGGTGCGGGAAATCGCTCCGTATCGGCGGTTTTGGAGCAGTTCGTCGCACCGGAACGGGTCGTTCCGTGTCGGGAGGGCGTCAGCGGCGGCTGAGCTGGGTGGTGATCTCGCTGACCTGGTTGTAGATCGAGCGCCGCTCCTTCATGAGGTCGGCGATCTTGCGGCACGCGTAGATGACCGTCGTGTGGTCGCGGCCGCCGAAGAGCTGGCCGATCTTCGGCAGCGAGAGGTTCGTGCGCTCCCGGCAGAGGTACATCGCGATCTGCCGCGCCTGCGCGATCGACTGGGATCGGCTCGATCCGTAGAGGTCGTCGACCGTGAGCTTGAAGTAGTCGGCGGTCATCGTGATGATGTCGGTCGGCGAGACGACGTTGTCCTCCGACTGGTCGACGATGTCGCGCAGCACGCTCTGCGCGAGCGGCACGTCGACCTCCGACCGGTTCAGGCTGGCGAACGCCGAGACGCGGATCAGCGCGCCCTCCAGCTCGCGGATGTTCGTCGAGACGTTCTTGGCGATGTATTCGACGACGTCGTCCGGAACGTAGAGGCGCTCGGCCTGCGCTTTCTTGCGGAGGATCGCGATGCGCGTCTCGAGGTCGGGCGCCTGCACGTCGGTGATGAGCCCCCACTCGAAGCGGCTGCGCATCCGATCCTCGAACCCCGTCAGGAGGCGCGGGGCGACGTCGCTCGTGATGACGACCTGCTTGTCGTGATCGTGGAGCGTGTTGAACGTGTGGAAGAACGCCTCCTGCGTCTCGGCACGCCCCTGCAGGAACTGGATGTCGTCGATGAGGAGGATGTCGACGTCGCGATAGCGGGCGTTGAACGCGGCGCCGCGGTTGTTGGCGATCGAGTTGATGAAGTCGTTCGTGAACTCCTCGCTCGAGACGTACCGCACCCGCAGGCCCTCGAACATGTTCAGCGCGTAGTCGCCGATCGCGTGCAGCAGGTGGGTCTTGCCGAGCCCGGAGTCTCCATAGATGAACAGCGGGTTGTACGCCTTCGCCGGGGCCTCGGCGACCGCGACGGCCGCGGCGTGGGCGAAGCGGTTCGACTGGCCGATGACGAAGTTGTCGAAGGTGTAGCGCGGGTTCAGTCGGGTCTCGAGCCGGCTCGCGGGGTGGGACGCGGCCGGCAGCCCCGATGATCCGGAGGACTGCTTCGGCGACTCGACGGGGCGCGGTGCGGGATCGCTCGTCCTCGTCGGCGCATCGATCTGCGTCTCGGTGATCTCGGGGTTCACGGCGACGCGGAACGTATGGACGGAGTCGCCGACCTTCGCGAGCGCCTCCATGAGCGGCGCCCGCATCCGCTTGTTGATCTGCGCGGCCGTGAGGTCGTTGGGGACCTCGACGTAGACCGTGCCGCCCATGACGCCCTGGGGAACGGCGAGGCTGAGGAACCCGTGCATCTGGGGGGTGACGCGATCATCGTCCTGCAGCTCCGTCATCACCCGGCTCCATACCGGGACGTCCGGCACCTCCTGCGTCGACATGCTCCCCCTCGTGGTCGGTGCGCCGCGGCGTGCGCGGCTGAGGCGGTCCCGGATCGCGGCGACCACCGGATGACGGCACGACCGGAACCTGTGGAAGACCGCAGGAGCACCGGCCGAAGCCTGTGGATAACTCGATCAACGGTAACCAGCGGACGGCCTCCTGGCAAACCCCTTTCGCCGGTCGCCGGTCGGCGCGACGGACGGGCGCGGTGTGTCCCTGCACGGAGGAGGCGACGGCTGTGGAGATACTGTCAGGTTGGTCCGGCCATTTGCGCCGCCGCGCGGCGACGGCGTACGCTATGTCGGTTGACTTATGCCCGTTTCGGGCACTCGAAACGATGTCCCCGGCAGTTACGAATGTTCCGGTGACGCCCTCATCCGGAGAGAACTCATGAGCAAGCGCACGTTCCAGCCCAACAACCGCCGCCGCGCCAAGAAGCACGGCTTCCGCGCCCGCATGCGCACCCGCGCCGGCCGAGCCATCCTGTCGGCCCGCCGCTCCAAGGGCCGCACCGAGCTCTCGGCGTAACCGCCGCCGCGAGACCCGGAGTGCTGGGGAAGGCGAACCGTCTCACCCGAGGGGTCGACTATCGACAGGTCTCCCGTCGGGGTGCTCGGTGCGCCGGGCCCCAGCTCGTCGTCCACGTCGTCCTCACGGCCGAACCGCGCCAGCCGCGGTTCGGCTTCATCGTGAGCAAGGCGGTCGGCAACGCCGTGTGCCGCAACACGGTGCGCCGCCGCCTCAAGGCCGTCTGTGCCGAGGCGCTCGCGGGTGTCCCGGATGGAGCGGACGTCGTGATCCGCGCGCTCCCCTCGTCCGCGACGGCGTCTTTCGCCGAGCTGCGGGGCCAGGTGCGCCGCTGCCTTCGGCGCCGAGGTGCGCTCCTCGAAGCCGATGCGGGAAGCGAGGTCATCGGATGAGCGTCCTGCCCGCGACCTCCTACGGGTCCGCGAGACTGGACGCCCGCGACCTCGCCCGGTCGCTGCCGCTCGTCCCGCGCAACCTCGGAATCGCCGCCCTGGTCGCGTACCGGGCGACGATCTCGAAGCTCTACGGGGACGTGTGCCGCTACTACCCGTCGTGCTCCGCGTACGCGGTGGGCGCGGTGCAGCAGCACGGTCTCGTGAGAGGATCTCTCCAGGCGATCGCGCGCATCGCGCGATGCCACCCCTGGGCCGCCGGAGGCGAAGACGATGTCCGGCCCCACCCGAACTTCCGCTACGACCTGACCCCCCGCGGCTTCGTCGTGCCGCGTCGAAAGGACTGATCCTTGGACATCCTGGGCAGCATCCTCGTTCCGATCCGATTCGTGATCGAGATCATCCTCGTCGGCTGGCACTGGGTGTTCACGCACATCGGACTGGACACGACCAGCGGTCTGGCGTGGGTGCTGGCGATCGCCGGCGTCGTCATCGTCGTCCGCGCCGCGATCTTCCCGCTCACGGTCAAGCAGATCAAGAGCCAGCGGAAGATGATGGAGATCGCGCCGGAGATGCGCAAGATCCAGGAGAAGTACAAGGGGAAGAAGGACCAGCTCTCGCGCGAGGCCATGAGCCGCGAGACGATGGCGCTGTACAAGAAGCACGGCACCTCCCCCGTCGGCGGGTGCCTGCCGATGCTGATCCAGATGCCCATCTTCTTCTCGCTGTTCTGGACGCTGCGCGACATCAAGACGTGGGACACGGAGGGCATCGGCGGGTGGAGCGCCAGGGTGGACTGGTTCCCGCACATGTTCACGAACGACCTCGTGCAGCAGTTCGAGGACGCGAAGCTGTTCGGCGTCGCGCCGCTGAGCATGACGCTGACGGACCACTTCCAGACGCCGATCGGGACGTCGACGATCGCCATCGTGCTGAGCATCATCCTCGTGGCGATGATGATCGCCTCGCAGTTCTTCACGCAGCTGCTCATCGTCTCGAAGAACCTGTCGGACGAGGCCAAGACCGGCCAGGCGTACCAGATGCAGCGCATCATGCTCTACATCATCCCGTTCGCGATGATCTTCTCCGGCGTCTTCTTCCCGCTGGGCGTCGTGACCTACTGGTTCTTCAACAACCTCTGGACGATGGGTCAGCAGTTCCTCGTCATCCGCGAGATGCCCTCCCCCGGCTCCGAGGCGTGGCGCGCGCGCGTGGCGCGGCTGGAGCGCAAGGGGAAGACGCTCGACACCAAGGGCAAGGTCGTCACGGTCGAGGAGTACGAGGCCGAGCAGGCGGAGCTTCTCCGCAAGGCCGAGGAGGAGAAGGCCCAGCGGCAGGCGAAGCGGCAGCAGCCGATGAGCAAGCAGCGCGCGAAGAAGCAGTCGCAGAAGAACAAGGGCCAGGCGGGAACGCCCTGACGCCCGTCACCGACCACCACTGTCCGAACGAGGGATCACGATGACCACCAGCGGTTCGCCGGAACTGACGGAGCCGACCGAGGCGGAGCTCGAGCGCGAGGGAGACATCGCGGCCGACTTCCTCGAGGGCCTGCTCGACATCGCCGACATCGATGGCGACCTGACGCTCGACGTGCGTCAGGGTCGCGCGTACGTGTCGGTCGAGTCGGACGACGATTCGCTGCGGACGGTGTCGGACCCCGACACGGTCCAGGCGCTGCAGGAGCTCACCCGCCTGGCGGTGCAGAGCGAGACGGGCCGGTTCTCGCGGCTCATCCTCGACATCGGGGGATCGCGCGATCAGCGGCGGAGCCAGCTCGAGAAGCTCGTCGACGTCGCCGTGGCGAAGCTCGACGACGGAGCCGGCCAGGCGTCCCTCCCCTCGATGTCGTCGTACGAGCGCAAGCTGGTGCACGACATCGTGGCCGATCGCGGGCTGATCTCCGAGTCGTACGGCGAGGGTGCGCAGCGCCACACCGTGATCCGCAGGGCCTGAGCCCTCGCGATCGTCTAATCCCTGATCAGAGTCGATTTCTGAGAGTGTGGGCCCGCGGCTGATGAGCGATGAGACCGACGTCGAGACCGAGCCGGCGGCAGCGGCGACTCTGTTCGGCGACCGCGTCGATGTCGCGCGCCGCTTCACGAGCGCGCTCGTGGATCACGGCGAGGAGAGGGGCCTGATCGGGCCTCAGGAGCTGCCCCGCATCTGGACGCGACATGTGCTGAACTGCGCTGTGGCCGCTCCCCTGTTCCCCGTGGACGGACGGGTCGGCGACGTCGGTTCGGGTGCGGGCCTTCCGGGGATCGTCCTCGCAATCGCGCGCCCCGACATCCGGTGGGAGCTCATCGAGCCGATGGAGCGTCGCGTGACCTGGCTGCGCGAGCAGGTCGACGCGCTCGGGCTCGACAACGTGACGGTGCATCGGGCCCGCGCCGAGGAGGTGGCTGTGGAGGGGATGCTCGACGCCGTGACCGCCCGGGCGGTGTCGGCGCTGCGGAGCCTCATCCCGTGGACCGCTCCCCTGGTCCGCGATGGCGGCGAGCTGATCCTCCTGAAGGGGCGGTCGGTCGAGAACGAGATCGCGGCGGCGCAGAAGGCGCTCCGGAAGCACCGCGTGGGCGAGCCGCGCATCGAGATCCTCGGCGCAGATCTGCTCGACGAGGAGACTCGCGTCCTGCGCGCGACCGTGCGCGGCTGACCTCCACCGTCGGCCCCTTCGGCGTGGGCTCTCCCGGCGCCCGCATGGCGCATCGCTCAGTGGCGATGAGGTTTCCGGGCCCGGTGCCGCGTACTCGGCGCAGTCGTGTTTCACGTGAAACACGGGGCGACGTCAGCGGGCCAGGGAGCGGGGCGTTCTCACCAGCTCGTGTCCCCCGCTCAGCCGAGTCGGTTCGGCGGGAGGCCGGCCGGCCCGATCCCCGGAGGGGGCGGGTGACCGGAGCGACGAGACGGCCTGCACGTCCGTGGCCGGCGAGTGTTGGAGCCACAGCGATCTCGTCGGGCGCGGCGAGCTGGTGGACGAAGACGACCGTACGCACGGTCGGCGACGTGATGACAGGGCCGGCAGCGACGCGTTCCCTCGTGGGGTCTCTCGTCGGCTCGAGCGCGGAAGAGAGATCCGCGCCCGTCCTCCGCAAGTGGAGCTCGGGTGGGCGCGGGAGGATCGGTGACGCGGGCCGTCGATCTCTGCACGAAGCGGATGGCGTCGCCGAACGACGTCGAGGTGCGTGCGGGCGCCTCCTCCCCTCGTCGCAGGACCCGCGTGTGCGCGCTGGGGAGGGTGGAGTGGGAGTCGCGGGTCGACCTGGGGAGAGGTGTGCTGCGCGTTCCCGGACGCCGGGTCGGCTCGAGGGAGCGCTTCGGTCCGTCCCCGAGGGAGCCGAGCGGGAGCGGCGGGGTCGGGGAGCTTCCGCGACCACACGATGTCGGACGAGTGCCGGGTGTCTCCGGCCTGGAGGTGTCGACGTTCGCGGCCGTCAATGTTTCACGTGAAACCTGGCCGGGCCGCACGGTGATGAGCTCCGACCTGGCGGGTGCGCATTCCGGGGTTCGGGAGGGAGGTGCCTCCGGGATCGCCGCCCGACGTTGACCTCCCGAGTGCGACGGGATACGCGGGGACGAGGCAATGTTTCACGTGAAACACGCGCCCGTTCGTCTGCAGCGGGTAGCGGCGCCCCGTAGACGAGCGGTGCACACGAGAGCCCGCGTTGGCGAGGAATGGCGACTGGGGCGATGGGCGTGGACCCGTGGCGGCGAATCGAGCGTGTGCGGTACGGACCGACGGACGCGTCGAAGCCTCCGTCGGCTGGTCTCATGAGCGGCCGAGCGGTTCCGTCGCTGCGCCGAACGACGTGGTCGAGGACTGGCGCCATGCGCCCGCTCCCCCGACCCCGTTCAGGTCTCGCCATCGGTGCAGTACGTCGGCTTACTCATGTGCCCGGGAGGGAGAAGGTTCGGAGCACGGTCCGTGCGGCGCCGACGATCCTGGGTGTGACGTGACGTCGGTGCCGTGGTGGATGAGTCGCGGCGCAGCGTGGAGCACAGGACCTGCTCCTCCGGAGGCATCATCGCGGATGTTTCACGTGAAACATCGATCGCTGGTCGCCTCGCCGACGACGACACGTATCCGCGGTTCGCGGGGCGGCAGTCTGCGGCAGCGTCACCAGGAGCCCAAGGATGTCGGTGGTCGCTGGGAGCATGGGCGGGTGTACGAGACAAGACAAGATCACGAGTGGCTGGACGAGCTCCTTCGGTCGTCCCGCGCAGACGGAACAGCACACCTCCGGACGATCATCGACGGGGACCGTGCGGCCGACGCGGAGGCGGTCCTGTCCGAGACGAGCGGGATGCGTGTGCTCGCCCTGAGCACGGTGACGCGTCGGGGCGAGCCCCGGGTGAGCGCGGTGGACGGCCATCTGCTGCACGGCCAGTGGACCTTCGGAACGGACGGCGCCGCCGCGAAGGCCCGTCATCTCGGGGAGCGTCCGTCGGTGAGCGCCGCGTACATCGATGCGGAGCGGTTCGCGGTGTTCACGCACGGCACCGCGATCCGCATCGTCGACGGCGATCCGTGGGGGGAGGTGACCAGGCGGCACTGGACGGAGCACTACGGGTCTGATCCGCTGACGTGGGGTGACGACATCCGGATGTACCGCATCGAACCGACGTGGATGGTCGCCTATCGAGGCGTGCCCGCGTGACGGATGTTTCACGTGAAACATCGTCCCCGGCGCGCGTCCGGGCGTGGCGCCGAGTCCTCGTCCGTGTGGGCGGATCGCCTCGCGCAGCCGCAGCCCGGCACGGACCTCGCCGGCGACCCATATATGAGCGAAAGAGGCGGGATCGGATGGGGCGCACGGGTTAGAGTGGACGAGCATCCCGTCGTCGATCGAAAGAGTGTGTTTCACGTGAAACAGTCCGCGAACGAGACCTCGTTCTCGCTCCCCGACGACACTCCCCTCGCCCGCGAACTCGCCGATCTCAGCGCCCGCAAACGGCGTCTCGAGGATGCGACCGTGAGCTTCACCGGGGACACCCGCGTGGTCACCGTGTCGAACCAGAAGGGCGGCGTCGGCAAGACGACGACCACCGTCAACATCGCCGCGGCGCTTGCGAGCCTCGGGGGGCGGGTGCTGGTGATCGACCTGGACCCTCAGGGCAATGCGTCGACCGCGCTCGGCATCCCGCACAACGCCGAGACCCCGAGCGTGTACGACGTGCTCATCGACGAGTTCGCCCTCGACGACGTGATCCAGCAGAGCCCGGAGGACGAGCGCCTGTTCTGCGTGCCGAGCACGATCCACCTCGCGGGGGCGGAGATCGAGCTGGTCTCTCAGGTGGCGCGCGAACATCGCCTGAAGACGGCGCTGGACGACTTCCGGGCGAACCAGGAGAAGCCGTTCGACTTCGTTCTGATCGACTGCCCGCCCTCGCTCGGCCTCCTGACGATCAACGCCTTCACGGCGACGGACGAGGTGCTCCTGCCGATCCAGGCGGAGTACTACGCGCTCGAAGGGCTCA
Source organism: Microbacterium sp. (assembly GCA_052092505.1). Taxonomy (GTDB): domain Bacteria; phylum Actinomycetota; class Actinomycetes; order Actinomycetales; family Microbacteriaceae; genus Microbacterium. Next base: position 12,477 of record JBQDDT010000030.1, read on the forward strand.
GTCAGCTGCTCGGGAACATCAAGATGATCCAGAAGCACCTCAACCCGAGCATCCGGGTCGCGACGATCCTCCTGACGATGTACGACGGGCGCACGCGTCTCGCGCAGCAGGTTGCGGACGAGGTCAGGAAGCACTTCCCCGAGGAGACGCTGGAGACCGTGATCCCGCGATCGGTCCGGGTCTCGGAGGCGCCGAGCTTCGGGCAGACCGTCATCACCTACGACGGCGGATCGGCCGGGGCCGTGGCGTACAAGGAGGCCGCGGTCGAGATCGCGAACCGCGTGGCGAGCGAGCACAACAACGAAGGAGCGTCGTGATGGCGAAGCGTACGGGTCTGGGACGAGGCATCGGCGCGCTCATCCCCACGACGGAGTCCACGAACACGCGCCCCGTGGACGTGTTCTTCCCCGGCACGTCGAAGGCGAAGCCGGCGAGCGACATCATCCCTGATGAGACGGCAGAAACAGCGGACGAGGCCGTCGCCGAGGAGTCGCTTGTCGCGGTGCCGGGTGCGCGCCTCGTCCAGATCGACCCCCACGCGATCGTGCCGAACCCGCGTCAGCCGCGGACGCACTTCGATCCCGACGAGCTGGCCGAGCTCGTCCACAGCATCCGCGAGTTCGGGGTCCTGCAGCCCGTCGTCGTCCGAGACAAGGGCGACGGGACGTACGAGCTCATCATGGGCGAGAGGCGCACCAGGGCCTCGCGTGAGGCCGGGCTGGAGGCGATTCCCGCGATCGTCCGTGACACGGCCGACGAGGATCTTCTCCGCGATGCGCTGCTCGAGAACCTCCACCGCTCCGAGCTGAACCCGCTTGAGGAGGCGTCCGCCTACCAGCAGCTGCTCGAGGACTTCGGCACGACGCAGGATCAGCTGGCGAAGCGGATCGGTCGCTCCCGCCCGCAGATCAGCAACACGATCCGGCTTCTGCGCCTGCCCGTCCCCGTCCAGCAGCGCGTCGCCGCCGGGGTGCTCAGCGCGGGGCACGCGCGGGCGATCCTGTCGCTCGAAGATGATGACGCGATGCAGCGGCTCGCCGACCGGATCGTGAACGAGGACCTCTCGGTGCGCGGCGCGGAAGCGGCTGCCAAGCAGCAGGCGGCGAGCGGAGGGAAGAGGACCCGGCCGAAGGCGGGCGCGCGCCGAGCGTATCTCGACGACGTGGCGGCACGTCTCGGCGATCGCCTCAACACGCGAGTGAAGATCGGCATCGGCACAAGAAAAGGCCAGGTCACGATCGATTTCGCGACAATCCAGGACCTGAACCGCATTCTCGAGGAGCTCGGCGAGAGCTCATACGACGGCTGATCGGTCGGCCACGAACGGAGGTCCGGTCGAACGGCGGAGGGAGCCGCAGCATCGCTTCGCCGTTCGGTCCCTTCTCCGCCGAGACGGCCCGGCGCGCGACGCCGACCGCCTGATGCGCGCGTACGCTGGAGGACGTGTCTGAGAATCGTCGCGCCAGCGTCGAGGTGCTGCGCGCCGAGGCGCAGGACGAGCGCGACTCGCTGATCGAGGAGCGCCTGCGGGCGGGCGAGGATCCGTGGGAGTTCATGGAGGACCTGCCCACGGTCGACGAGCTCGTCGTGTTCATGCTGCGCGCCGAGCACATCGAGGCCGATGGCGGGCTGCGGCCCACGGGCGCCCGCAACCAGCGCGTGCTGCGGATGATCGCGAACGAGTACCCGGAGCTCACGCGCGCCGTATGGCGGCTGATCGGCCAGGAGAACACCCACCGCCGGTGGGACGCGGTCGTGCGCGTCGTCGGCTGACGCCTACCGGCCGGGAGCCTCGCGCAGGGCGGTCACCTCGGCGCGCAGCGAGGCGATCTCGTCGAGCATCCGCTGCTCCACCGGGGAGGGGGCGGTCGTCGCCTCCTTCTGGTTGTCGAGCGCCTCGCACGTGACGGCGATGAAGAGGTTCAGGATGACGAAGGTCGAGATGAGGCCGTAGACCATCATGAACGGCCACGCCCACGGCAGCTCGGCCGACAGGGGCGGCACGATCTCGCCCCAGCCGTCGCCGTTGAGCAGGCGGAACAGGGAGACCGTCGACGTCCCGAGATCGCCGAAGAACTGCGGAGCGATCCCGCCGAAGAGCATCGTGCACGCGACGACGAACACGTACAGCACGATCACGAGGAGGCCGCCGATCGCTCCGATGCCGGGGATCGCCGCCCCGAGCGCCCCCACGACCCTGCGCAGCGCCGGTACGGTCGACAGCAGCCGGAGCACGCGCAGGACGCGGAGCACCCGCAGCACCTGGAGCCCCTGACCCGCAGGGATGAACGAGACCGCGACGACGAGAAAGTCGAACAGGTTCCACCCGTTCGCGAAGAAGCGTCCCCCGTACGCGAAGATGCGCAGCGCCACCTCGATCGTGAAGATCGCGAGGATCACGGCGTCGACCGCGTGCAGCACCGGTCCGTGGAGCCCCGGATAGGTCTCGAAGCCGATGAGGACGGCGTTCACGACGATGACGCCGATGATGACGCCCTGGAACCACGCGTGCTCCACGAGCGCGCGGACGCGACCCCGCAGGCCGCTGAGCGAGACGGCGGCAGTGGTGTCGTCTGTCAACGCTTCCTCCCCGAGCGGGCCGGCGCGCCCCCACGGGCGCCGGCACGCACCTGATCTTAGGCAGACGTCGGCGAGATGCCGTAGGGGGAGTTCTCCCCACGTCGCACGACGAGGCCCCCGGCAGCGTGGCTGCCGGGGGCCTCGTAAGAAGAGGAGCGTCCTACTTCAGGAACTCCGCCAGGTCCTGCTCGAGGGCCGGCTTCGGCTTGGCGCCGACGATCGTCGTCGCCACCTCGCCGCCCTGGAACACCTTCATCGCCGGGATCGACGTGATCTGGTACTTCATCGCGAGATCGGGGTTCTCGTCGACGTTCAGCTTCACGATCGTGATCTTGTCGGCGTTCTCGGCCTGGATCTGGTCGAGGACGGGCGAGACCATGCGGCACGGCCCGCACCACTCGGCCCAGAAGTCGACGAGGACGGGGCCGGATGCCTGGAGGACGTCCTTATCGAACGTCGCGGATGTCGTGGCCTTGGCGGTCATGTCTGTCTCCCTTGATCTGCGGTGATAACCCTCTGCTGGGGACAACGCCTCAGCGTGCGGAACATTCCTCAGGCGGTTGCGAGCGTCTCCGCAGCGTCGGCCTTCTGCTCGGCGTCGGCGACGTCGGCGAGGAAGTGTTCGGCGTCGAGCGCCGCGACCGTGCCGGAACCGGCCGCCGTCACGGCCTGGCGGTAGGTGGGGTCGATGACGTCACCCGCGGCGAACACCCCGGACTGCGACGTGCGGGACGAGCGGCCGTCGACCTTCACGACGCCGTCGGAGGTCAGCTCCAGCTTGCCGTGGACGAGGTGGACCCGAGGGTCCGATCCGACGGCGACGAACAGGCCGTCGAGGGCGAGCTCGCGCGTCTCCCCCGTGACCGTGTCGCGCAGCGTCGCGCCCGTCAGGCCGGAGGCGCCCAGCATCTCGACGACCTCGGTGTTCCAGATGAACTCGATCCTGTCGTTCGCGAAGGCGCGGTCCTGCATCGTCTTGGAGGCGCGCAGCTCGTCGCGGCGGTGGATGACGTAGACCTTCGTGGCGAACTTGGTGAGGAACGTGGCCTCTTCGAGCGCTGAGTCCCCGCCGCCGACGACGGCGACCGTCTTCTCGCGGAAGAAGAAGCCGTCGCACGTCGCGCACCAGGAGACCCCGTGGCCCGAGAGCGTGCTCTCGCCGGGGACGCCCAGCTTGCGGTAGGCCGATCCGGTTGCGAAGATCACGGCCTGCGCCTCCTCGACCGTCCCGTTGCCGCGGTGCACGCGCTTGATGGGACCGTCGAGCTCGAGCTCGGTCGCGTCGTCGTAGACGATCTCGGCGCCGAAGCGCTCGGCCTGCTCCTGCATCTTGGCCATGAGGTCGGGGCCCATCACGGCCTCGGGGAAGCCGGGGAAGTTCTCCACCTCGGTCGTCTGCATCAGATCGCCGCCGATCTCGACGGAGCTGGCGATCACGAGGGGCTTCAGGTTCGCCCGTGCCGCGTAGATGGCGGCGGTGAACCCGGCCGGACCCGAACCGATGATGATGAGCTGTCGCACGCGTGCCTCCTTGGTCAACGACGTCAACACATCGTATCCGCCCTGCATTCCATGGGCGGGCGGCTTCTTCCCTGCGAAAGAGCGGCCGGATCCCGCGCGGAGGAGGCGCAGGGAGCGTGGCGCGTCAGAACAGGCCGATGACCATCACCGCGGCCCCGATGGCGATGACCGCGATGCCCGCCCACTGCAGCGGGATGAAGTAGAGGGTGTGGACGTTGCTCAGCCGCTGGGTGACGTGCGCCCGCTCGCTCGCGAGGAGCTGACCGGCCTGCGTCTGCGCCTCGTCCATCGAACTCGGCTGGGGTATGCCGGGGGCGAGCTGGAACTGGCCGGTCCGCACGAGGTGGTCGAGCTCCTGCCCGCGCTCCTGCGCCCACCTCTCCGTCTGCTGCGCGGGCCGGGTGACGTTGATCCACCATCCGAAGGCGAGGGTGCCGGCACCGCCCAGGGCGATCCCGAGGCCGACCCACACCGTGGTCGGGCCGCCGACGACGGTGCCGATGCCGATGAGTGCCAGTGTCGCGACGAGCGTGATGACGACGCCGAGCCCGCCCATGCCTCTCCAGAAGACCATGGACAGAGCTTAATCGGCGCTCCCCGTTCCGAGACACGGGGAGCTCTGCCCATGCGGTCAGCGCCCGACGGCGCGGCGGACGAGGCGGACCGCCGAGGCGACCTCCGGCGAGCGGAACGCGGCGAGGATGCCGGCGTACACGGCGATCGCGACGATGCCGATGACCCCGGTGCCGAGGGCGCCGGTGAACTTGTTCGCGAGCATCCAGCCCTCGTCTCCCCCGGTGAGGAGGTACACGCCCCATCCGGCGAGGCCGGCGGGGATCGCGGCGAGGGCGAAGCCGCACAGCGTCAGCACGGCGCGGCCGATCCCGTAGGGGCCGATCTTGCGGCGCAGGAGCACGCCGGCGAGGATCGCCTGGATCGTGCTGGCGAGCGACTGGCCGAGCGCCGCGCCCGCCGCGAGGTGCTCGACGGGGAGCACGGCGCCGGCGAGATACGCCGTCCCGACGACGAGAGCCGCCTGGACGAAGGCCGAGGCGAACGGCATCCGGGTGTCGTTGTACGCGTAGAACGTGCGCTGGATGACGAACAGGACGGAGGCTGGAACGAGGCACACGAGGAATGCGAGGAGCACGGGGGCGACGCCGACCGCGTCGGGGCCCGCGTTCGTGAAGATCCGCGAGGCCGGCGCCGCCGCCGCGGCGAGGGCGGCCGTGCACACGACGAGGAAGAAGCCGAGCGAGCGGACCGAGGCGCGGATGTCGGCGCGCACCTCGTCGTGGCGGCCGGCGGCGGCGTGCGCCGAGAGCTGCGTGAAGTACGGGGTCCCGATCGCCATGGCGATCACCGAGTACGGGAGCATGTAGACGAGCCAGGCGTTCTGCATCGCGAAGATCGCCGCACCGGCGCCCGACGCGTCCGAGATCACGCGCGACTGGATCGCTCCGGCGACCTGGGCCGCGATCATCATGAGGAACGTCCACCCGGCGAGCTTGCCGATGTTCTTCAGCCCCACCCCGCGCCAGCGGAAGTCGGGACGCAGGGAGAGCCCCGTCTTGCGCCAGAAGAGCATCAGCACCACGGCCTGCAGGACGATCCCCGCCGTCGCGGTGCCGCCGAGCGCCGCGATCATGCCGGGAGTCCACATCTCGACAGCCGTCATGTCGCCGCCGAAGAGGTAGAGCATGGCCCCGAAGCCGGCGATCGAGACGGCGTTGTTGACAACGGGGGCCCAGGCGAACGGGCCGAAGACGCCGCGCGCGTTGAGCGTCTCGCCGACGACCGCGTAGAGACCGTAGAAGAGGATCTGCGGCAGGCACCAGTACGCGAACGCGGTCGTGAGGGCGAGCTGCTCCGGGGTGAACCCCGGCGCGTAGAGCTCGACGAGCCACGGTGCGACGATCATCGCGATCGCGGTCGCACCGAGGAGCACGACGGTCGCGAGGGTGAACAGCTTCGAGATGAACGCCCGGCCGCCGTCCTTCTCGCGCGAGACGCGGACGATCTGGGGCACGATGACCGCGGTGAGGATTCCCGTCGAGATGACCGTGTAGATGTTGTTCGGGAGCTGGTTCGCGTTGGCGAACGCGTCGCCCGCGCGCGAGTTGAACACGCCGACGACCGCCACGAGCACGATCGTGCGGAGCATGCCGGTCACCCGGGAGGCGAGCGTCCCCGCGGCGATCAGAACGCTCGACCTACCGATGCTCGCCATCGGGCCCCTCTTCCTCGCCGTCCGGGGGAACGGCCTCCGTGTCCGCGGCGGCGTCCGTGTCTCGATCCTCGCCTGCGCTGTCGCCCCGCGCGCTCTCGCCGGGGTCCGCGCCGTCCGTCTCACCCTCGGCGGCGCCCTCCGCGCCTTCGGCACCTGTGTCGTCCCCGCCGAGCGCTGCGGCCCGCTTCGCGGCCGAGCGGTGGCGGATCGTGCGGATCGTGCCGACCACGACGAGCAGGACGATCACGACGGCGAGGCCGGCGATGCCGTAGCGCTCCCAGTCCGCGCGCACCGTGACGTGCATCGTCTCCTCGGCGCCGATCGCGACGCCCGTCGGGCTCTCGAGGGACATCCTGATCGTCACGTCGCCCGAGCCGAGCGTCGCCTCCACGGGGATCTGGACGCGCGTGTTGCTCGACGCCTGCGCCTGAACCTCCGTGGCCTGGTGCATCTCGAGGCGGACGTCGTCCGGCTCTGTGTAGAGGGTGACCGTCACGGGGTAGGGCAGGTCGTTGCGGATCCACACGGGCAGCGGCGCCTCGGAGCTGAGGAGGCGCACGTTGCTCGGGGGCACGACGCCGACGGCGTCCTCGAGGCCCGCGAGCGACTCCCGCTGCGACGCGATCGCCTCCTCCCAGGCGTCGGGATGGCTCGACCAGGCGACGCTGAGCAGCTGCAGCTCCTCCGCCCTGGTTCGGCCCGTGATGAGGAGCGGGTCGGAGAGCACCGAGCCGACGCGCGTGAGGCGCTGCTCGGCCTTCGCGAGCTCGTCGATCACGTCGGCCCGCGCTGGCGCGACGTCGTCGGCGATCTCGACCGGGTGCCCCTCGTCGCTCAGCAGCGAGCTCAGCGGGACCGCCGAGAGGCGATCGAGCGTCGACAGGACGTCCGAGACGGCCCCCTCGGGGCGCGACTGCGGCGCCTGGTCGTCGTCCTCCGCGCCGAGGACGCCCCCGATCCGGTCGAGGGCGATGAGGAGGGGTCGGCCGTCGACCTCCTCGGACGACAGCCACAGCTTCGCGATCGCCTCCTGGAGGGCGTCGGAGCGGTCGATCCTGCTGCTCGTCCCGGCGGCGTCGCTGAGCAGCGCGGACAGTCCGCTGTCGTAGACGAGCGACGACTCCCCCCTGGCCGAGACGGTGGCTCCGTCGGCCCCCGCGGTCGTCGAGGAGGACGGGACGATCGCCGTGCCGTCCAGCTTCTCGATGCCGGCGAGGGTGGAGGGGCTCAGGGCGTCGGGGTCCGGCCAGTAGACGTCCTCGATGCTCGCGCCGACGTCGATCAGCTCGTCGAGCGGCTGCTGCGCCGGGTCGGCGTCGTCGGGACCGGGCGTCTCCCCGGGAGTCGGCTCCGCGCCGCCCTCCGCGTCGACCGACTCCGCGCCGTTGATGTACGGGTCGAGGCTCGTCGGCTCCAGCAGCTCGTCCCGCCCGGCGGCCAGCTGCGTCGCCACGTCGGCGTCGCCGAACTGCAGGGCGAAGGTGTCGTTCGGCAGGGACTCGAGGCGCTCGAGCCAGGCGGTCGCGGACGCGGGGGCGGCGCTTCCGAGGCTCCGGATCGCCGCGGGGATCGCCGGATCGACCGCGAGAGTCGCCTGCGTCTGCTCCGCGGCGGCGAGCTGCGCGGTGAGGACCCCGTCCTCGGCCGTGAGCGACTCCAGCTGATCGGCGGTGACGAGCCCGCGGGTCGCGGCCGGCGTCGTGATCGGCAGGACCGTCGCGACGTCCGGCGACTGCCCGCGCGTCTGGACGAGGAGACCGGCGTCGGCGAGCGTCACGGTGGCACCGGACCCGTCGGCCGGCTCGAAGCGGGCGCGCACCCCGTACACGCCCCGTCCGCTCTGCGGCAGGTCGGCGTCGATCGACACGGCGGCGCTGCCTCCGGAGGCCACCTCGTCTGTCGTCGTCTCGCCGATCTCGGTCATCCGCGCCCTGGATCCGCCGCGCAACCACGTCTCGAGCGCGTCCTCCGACGTGATCCTCGTCGCCGTGCGGGTGAGGACGATGCGGCCCTCCGGGATCGGGTCGCTCGCCGCCGCGAGGGGCCCGCCGGCGGACGGGTTCTCGAGCGCGATCTGGACGGCCACGTCGTCCGCGTCGCCCGTGACGAGCCCGTGGCCGGGAAGGCGCAGCTCGAGCGTGGGCTCCGAGGCGTCGTCGCCGTCGGCGGAGACAGCGGAGGGCGCGGCGGCCGCGGGCCGCGCTGTCGCGTTCGCCGCGGTCGGGATGAGCGCCGCGCCGGCGACCAGGAGCGCGACAAAGGCCGCGGGGAGGGGGGCGAGAGTTCGCCGCCTGCGCGCGGTCGTGCTGAGTCGGCGACGGATCGGTGACATGCCGGACCCATCCTACGAACCCGGCTTGCGGGTTGCTGGGTGGATCGCCCGAACTGCATGAGAATGATCGGGTGACGCCGCACGCCGACCCCGCCATCGTCCGCTCGCTGGTCGCCGACCTCGACGCGGCCCGGTTCCGCTCCGCCTCGCTGCGGGCGGCATGGGGGCCGGAGGCGGACGACGCGATCGGGCGGAGCCTGCGCGGCCCTGCGCTGCGCGTG
>JBQDDT010000031.1:0-21259 GCA_052092505.1 Microbacterium sp.
CCTTCGAGCGGTCCTCGAGGTAGTAGGCGCGGGCGACCTCGCGCATGACGCTGCGGCTCACGGACTCGGAGCGTCGCCTGGCATCGACCATGAATCCACTATTGCACAGATGAGCAATCAGAAAGAACACTATTGCGCGATGTGTCGGGGCGTGCCACACTCGGGCAGAACATACGAGCGGTACCACATCGCTCATCTGTGACCGCTCACGACCCGGAGCCGCCGCCCATGCCGACCGATCGTCCGAACATCGTCTTCATCATCACCGACCAGCAGCGCTTCGACACGGTCGCGGCGCTCGGGTACGAGCACGCGATCACGCCGAACCTCGATCGCCTCGTGCGGCGGGGGACGACGTTCACCAGGACCTACGTGACGGCGCCGTCGTGCGCGCCCTCCCGGGCGAGCCTCTTCACGGGGATGTACCCGCACACGACGGGCGTGCTGAAGAACAACGACCCCTGGAGCCACTCCTGGATCGAACAGCTCGCCGACACGGGCTATCGCTGCGTCAACGTCGGGAAGATGCACACCTATCCGTACACGGAGAGCGTCGGCTTCCACGAGCGTCACGTCGTCGAGAACAAGGACCGCTCGAACCCGACGCTGCCCTTCTTCCTCGACGAGTGGGACAAGGCCTTCCGCAGCCGGGGGCTGGTCAAGCCCGACAGGGCGACGAGGTACCGCGCTCTCCCGGACTACCGCGAGCGGCTGGGCGCGTTCGAGTGGGAGGCGCCCGACGACCTCCACGTGGACAACTTCGTCGGCGGGCTCGCCGCACACTGGCTGGACGTGTACCCCGGCGAGGAGCCCTTCTTCCTCCAGATCGGGTTTCCCGGGCCGCACCCTCCCTATGACCCGACGCACGAGGCGCTCGAGCGGTACGAGGGCGTCGCGATGCCGGAGGCGCACGACTCGGCCGAGGACCGCGCGAGCCAGCCGTTCGCGGTGAAGGACCTGATCCGCGACAACCTCGAGGTCGACCACGACGGGATCGTCCACCTCGAGAGTCCGACGGCCGAGCAGGTCGAGCGGCAGCGTCGCTACTACATGGCGAACGTGACGATGATCGATGCGCAGGTGGGGGTGGTCGTCGATGCCCTCGAGCGGCGCGGCGTCCTCGACGAGACGGTGATCGTCTTCACCTCGGACCACGGGGACTGCCTCAACGACCACGGGCACATCCAGAAGTGGTCGATGTACGAGCCGAGCGTCCGGGTCCCCGCGATCGTCGCCGGCCCCGGCATCGTGGAGGATCGTCGCGTCGAGGGACTGACCTCCCTGTTCGATCTCGGCCCCACGGTCCTCGAGCTGGCCGGGCTCGCCCCACCCGAGTGGATGGAGGCGCGGACCCTGCTCCCGGCGCTGCGCGGGGAGGAGTTCGCCGGGCGGGAGTTCGCCTTCTCGGAGCATGCTCGCGACATGGTCCTCCAGCAGACGGAGCTGATGACCATGGTCCGCGACGAGCGCCACAAGCTCATCGAGTTCGTCGATCACGACGACGGGCAGCTCTTCGACCTCGACGACGACCCGCACGAGATGCTCAATCTCTGGGACGACCCCGCCCACGCGGGCGAGCGCGCCAGGCTCTCCCGGGTCATCGCGCGCTGGCGTGCGGAGAGCGAGCTGCACACGGCGTCGTGGACGGCGGCGTTTCGCTGATCCCGACCGAACGGACCGATCTGGTGACGAAGGAGTGACGAGATGAACAAGCGCATGACGAGGACGGCGGGGGCGGCAGCCGCCGTCGCGGTCCTCACCGGACTCGTGGCGGGCTGCGACAGCCTGGGCGGGGGATCGGCGGAGAGCGGGCTCGACTGCACGACCGTGACCATGGTGGTCCCGTATGCGGCAGGGGGCAGCTCCGACGTGGTCGGACGCGCGGTCGCCGACTCCGTCACCCAGGCCGACGACCTCCGCGTGGAGGTCGTGAACCAGACGGGCGCCAACGGCACGGTCGCGGCGACCCAGCTGGCGACGGAGCGTCCCGACCCCTGCAAGATCATCTACCTGCCGAACGGGCCGTTCGCGTCGATGCCCTACTTCCAGGAGCTCGGGTTCTCGGCGGCGGACTTCCGCGGGGTCTCCGCCGTCAACGAGGAGCCGATCCTCCTGCTCGTGAACGCCACGAGCGACTGGGAGAGCGTCGACGATCTGCGCGACGACGCGGACCGCCGCTTCACCTACGCGAGCTCCGGGACCGGCAGCTACACGCAGATCGCGGTCGCGCAGACCTTCGCGGACCTGGGCGCCGAGGCGGAGGGCATCCCCTTCGACGGATCCGCTCCGGCCCTCACGGCGCTCCTCGGCGACCAGGTGGACGCCGTCGCGGCCCACCCCGGCGAGGCGATGCAGTACCTCGAATCGGGCGACCTGCGCGCGATCGCCGTGTTCAGCGCCGATCGCCTCGAGAGCCTGCCCGACGTGCCGACCGCGCTCGAGCAGGACGTCGACATCGAGCTGGCGGTCTTCAAGGCGCTGTACGCGAACGCCGAGGTGCCGGACGAGGCCGCGGGGGAGCTCGAGTCGATCTTCGGTGAGGCGGTGACCTCCGACACGGTCGCGAAGACGCTGGAGTCGCTGTACAGCGAGCCGTCGAGCGTCGAGACGGACGAGCTCATCTCGACCCTCGAGGCCGAGCACGACGACAACGAGGCGACGTTCCTCGAGCTCGGGATCATCGATGGGTGATCCGGAGAGGAGCGCCGCCGAGGCGGACGAGGCCGACGGGGCGGACGGGGCGGACGCGCCGGGGGACGCCGCCGCGCCGCGCCAGCGCGTGCTGCAGCCGATCGGCGCGGCCGCGTTCGTGCTGATCGGCGGAGCCGCGATCCTGTCGGGCATCGGCTTCGGGTTCGGCTCCGTGGACCAGCCGGGCGCCGGGTTCTGGCCGGCGGTGCTCGGCGGGGCTCTCGTGCTGAGCGCCGTCGCGTTCCTGGTCTTCGTCCGCGACCGCAAGGAAGGCGCCTTCGGTGCGGAGCTGTGGAATGCGCTGATCGTCGTCGGATCGATCGTCGTGTTCGTCCTGCTCTTCGAGCACGTGCACTTCGCGGTCGCGTCGATCGTGCTCCTCACCGGCTGCCAGCTCGCCGCCGGAGCGCGCCGATGGCTGCCGATCGTGCTGACGAGCGTCGTCGGGACGGCGGCGGCCTGGTTCCTGTTCTTCGTCGTGCTCGGCGTCACGACGCCCCTCTGATCCGCGCAGGGTCCGGGACACACACCTCTCTTCGTTAGGCGACGGCATCATGGAAGACTTCCTCCTCGGGCTGGCGACGGCCTTCACCTGGCAGAACCTCCTCGTCGTGTGCATCGGCGTCCTCGTCGGCAACCTCATCGGCGTCCTGCCCGGCCTCGGATCGGCCGGCACGATCGCGCTCCTGCTCCCCATCACGTTCGCCATGCCCTCCGAGTCGGCGATCATCATGCTCGCCGGCATCTACTACGGCTCGGCCTACGGCGGCACGATCACCTCGGTGCTGCTGAAGATCCCCGGCGAGGCGACGACGATCGTCACGACCTTCGACGGATATCAGATGGCGCGGAAGGGGCGCGGCGGGGTCGCACTCGGGATCTCGGCGATCGGATCGTTCATCGGCGGCACGGTCGCGATCGTGGGACTGCTGTTCCTGGCCGCGCCGATCGCCCAGCTCGCCCTGAGCTTCGGCCCGGCGGAGTACGCGCTCCTCGCGCTCATGGGCATCGTGCTCGTCGCGTATCTCGCGAACGGCGGCCTGCTCCGCGGCCTCGTCGTCGCCGCGCTCGGACTGCTCCTGGCCACGATCGGGACGGATCCGATCAGCGGGACCGCGCGCTTCACCTTCGGCGTCCCCGAGCTGGGCGGCGGGATCGAGTTCGCCGCCGTGGCGATGGGCCTGTTCGGGATCGGCGAGCTCATGCACACGATCGAGGAGGCCAGGCGCAATCCTCCGACGAGCCTCGGCTACGGTCGCGTCCTGCCGAACCGCTCCGAGCTGCGTGCGTCCGCCGGGCCGGTCGGCCGCGGTTCCGTGATCGGCTTCCTCCTCGGGGTCCTGCCCGGCGGGGGCGCGACGATCGCGTCGATGGCCTCGTACGGCGTCGAGAAGCGGGTCTCGAAGACGCCGGGCCGGTTCGGCCGCGGAGCCATCGAGGGCGTGGCGGGGCCGGAGACCGCGAACAACGCCGCGGCCAACTCGTCGTTCATCCCGCTCCTCAGTCTCGGGATCCCCGCCAACACCACCATGGCCGTCATCTTCGGGGCGCTCATGATCCAGGGCATCACGCCGGGCCCGCAGCTCATCGAGACCCATCCGGAGCTGTTCTGGGGCGTCATCGTCTCGATGCTCATCGGCAACGTCGTGCTGCTCGGGCTGAACATCCCGCTGATCCACATCTTCACGCGGCTGCTCAGCGCGCCCATGCGGATCCTCGGGCCGCTCACGCTGCTCGTGACCCTCGTCGGCGTGTACAGCATCAACAGCTCGATCTTCGACGTCTGGGTGGCGCTCGCCTTCGGCGTCCTCGGCTACATCATGAAGAAGTTCGGCTTCGAGGTCGCGCCCCTCGCCCTCGCCTTCGTGCTCGGGCCGCTGCTCGAGGCCAACCTCCGTCGCGGGCTGCTGCAGTCCGACGGCTCGTTCTCGATCTTCGCGACGAGCCCCGTCTTCCTCGTGCTCGTCGTCGGCGGCATCGCGTGGGCGCTGCTCGGCTGGCGCAGCCGCCGCAGGGCGAGGGCCGACGTCCTCACCCCGCAGCGCTGAGCACCCGCTCACCCCGGGGACGACCCGTTCCGGTGCGACAAAGTGCTCCAGATGACGAGTTTTGGAGCAGTTTCTCGCACCGGAACGGGTCGTTGGCGCGTGAGGGGCGCGCGGGCCGGGGGTCGGCGCGGCTCAGCGGGCGGCGAGGCCCTCGTAGGCGCGACTCGGCATCTGGGTGGCGAGCTTGCCGCCGCTGACGTCGATCAGCGCCCCCGTGATGTAGGAGGCCGCGCCGCTGGCGAGGAAGACGAGGAGGTCGGCGACGTCGTCGGTCGTCTCCCAGCGGCGCAGCGTGAGCGTGTCGAGCAGTCGCGACTGGGCGTCCTGGGGCATGTCGGCGAAGCCGTTCATGGCCGTCGGGATCATGCCGGGCGCGTAGGCGTTGACCGTGATGTCCCACGGCCCGAGCTCGCCGGCGAGGACGCGGGTGAACTGCACGACGGCGGCCTTGGAGGCGCCGTACGCCGCGGCGCCGACGCTCGGGACGATCGCCGCGAAGGAGGCGGCGTTGATGATCCGCCCGCGCCCCGCCTCCTTCATCGCGGGGATCACCGCCTGGGAGAGGAGGAAGGTGCCGAACACGTTGACGTCGAACGCGGCGCGCCAGCGCGCGGGCTCCAGCGTCTCGACGGCGCCCTCGACGTTGATGCCGGCGTTGTTCACGAGCACATCGATGCGGCCGAAGCGCTCGACGACCTCGGCGACCGCTGCGTCGACCGATGCGGGGTCGGTCACGTCGCAGGTCAGGCCGACGGCGCGGTCGGGCAGCGGCAGGTCGTCGGGGAAGGCGAGGTCGAGCGCGACCACGGTCGCGTTCTCGCGCGCGAAGCGATCCACGATCCCTCGTCCGATCCCTCGTCCGCCTCCGGAGATGATGACGACCTGTCCGCTGAAATCGATGAGCATTCCGACCTCCATTAGTCATACTATTGAGGACAGGCTATCGGAGGGAGCGGGAATGGGCGAGCGGAACGGGAAGGTCGTCTGGATCACCGGCGCCGGATCCGGAATGGGGGAGGCCGCGGCGCGGCGGTCGGCTGAGGCCGGGTGGCGCGTGGCTCTCAGCGGGCGCAGAGCCGACGCGCTGGACGACGTCGCCGGAGCGATCGGGCGCGACGGGGGCGAGGTGCTCGCGGTGCCGCTCGACGTCGCCGACCGAGCGGCGGTCGCGACGGCGCGCGACGCGGTGATCGAGCGCTTCGGGCGCATCGACGCGCTCGTGCTCGCGGCGGGGCGGAACACGCCGCAGCGGCACTGGGCGGACCAGCGGATGGACGATTTCGACGCGATCCTCGCGACCAACCTCGCCGGGCCCGCGGCGGTGATCGACGCCGCACTTCCCGAGCTGCGCGCACACGCCGGCGTCGTCGTCATCGTCTCGTCCTACTCGGCGTGGGCGTTCAATCCGGTCGCCGGCGTCGCCTACAGCGCGAGCAAGAAGGGGCTGGCCGAGATCGCGCGCACGCTCAACGCGCAGGAGGCCGGCAGTGGCGTTCGGGCCTGCCACCTCTGTCCCGGCGACGTCGCGACGGACTTCCTCCGGCAGCGGCCGGAGGTGCCGGACGAGGCGGCCAAGGCCGTCATGCTGACGTCGGACGACATCGCGCGCACGGTGCAGTTCGTCCTCGACGCTCCCGCTCACGTCCGGGTCGACGAGCTGGTCATCTCGCCCGTGTCGCAGGTGTGAGCGTGGCGCGCGACGACGGGGCGCGGTTCCGCCCCCTGCTGGACCGGCTCGGCCGGGAGATCGTGAGCGGCGCGCTCGCCGAGGGGGCGAGCGAGACGGTCGACGGTCTCGTCCAGCGCACGGGGGCGTCCCGATCGGTCGTGCGCGAGGCGACGCGCGTGCTCGTGTCGCTCGGGATGCTCAGCGCGGGGCGCCGCGTGGGGCTGCGCGTGCGGCCGCGCGCAGAGTGGGACCTCCTCGATCCGCAGATCATCCGCTGGCGACTCGACTCCGAGGATCGCGCGGCGCAGGTGCGGGAGCTGACGGAGCTGCGCCTCATGATCGAGCCGGAGTCCGCCCGGATCGCGGCCGCACGCCGGGGTGAGGGCGAGGGCGGCGAGCTGGAGCGCGCGACGGAGGACCTGCGGCGGGCGACGCGAGAGAGGGACCGAGACGGGTTCCTGGACGCGGACCGGCGCTTCCACCGTGTGCTGCCGCGCCTCGTACGCAATGCGATGCTCTCGCGGATCGGCTCGGTGATCGACGAGGCGCTGAGCGTGCGCACCCCGGCCACGGTGATCCGGTGGGGCGAGGCGCAGGACGACGTGGAGCTGCATGCCAGGGTCGCGGACGCGATCCGCCGCGGCGACGGGCGGACGGCGGCCGAGGCCATGCGGCGCATCGTCGACGACGGGCGCGACACCCCTCCGGGCTGAGTTCTCTGACGACCCGTCCGGTCCGGCCTGCGGATCGTTCAGTGCACTCTAGGATCCACAGTGAATGCGTGATGTCGGAACGGCATCCGCCGGGCGGGCGAGAGGGCGCCGATGGTCGCAGGCGAGCGGGGGAGCGCGGCGGGGCGTGTCTATCGGCCCACCCGCGACGACGTCCTCGATCGCGCGCCCGCCGAGCGTCGCCCCGACCTCGCCGATCGCCACCGGCTCGCGCTGTTCGCTGAGGGCGAACAGATGCTCGCGCGCTGCGAGGAGATCATCGCCGAGCCCTCGCTGTTCGCGCGGTCCGTCGGCCGGGACGGAGAGCTCGCGTGAGCGGTGCGGCCGCGATCCAGCGGCGGACGATGATCGTGCTGATCATCACCCAGGTGGTCGGCACGATCGGCGTCGGGATCGCCCCGTCGATCGGCGTGCTGCTCGCCGAGGTCGTCACGGGCAGCGAGACGCTGGCGGGGATCGCCCGGACGGCGAGCACGCTCGGAGCCGCCGCGATGGGTCTCCCGCTCGGCACGCTCGCGGCGCGTCGCGGGAGGCGCGCGGCGCTGACGACGGGCTGGTGGGTCGCAGCGGCGGGGAGCGCCATCCTCGTGCTCGCCGCGCACGCGGATCTCGTCGTGCCGCTGTTCGTCGGTCTGTTCCTCATCGGAGCCGGGTCCGCCGTCGGACTGCAGTCGCGGTTCGCGGCGACCGACCTCGCTCCTCCCGATCGCCGGGGGCGCTCCCTCGCCCTCGTCGTGTGGGTCGGCACGCTCGGTTCGGTGCTCGGTCCGAATCTCGGGGTGCCCGGCGCGGTCGTCGGCGAGCTGACGGGACTCAACGTCTACGCGGGAGCGTTCCTCATCGCCACGGTGTGCCTGGCGCTCGCCGGCGCCGTCATCCTCGTGCTCCTGCGGCCGGATCCGCTTCTCGTCCTGCGTGCGGCCGCGGGGGATGCGCCGGCTCGTCCGAAGCGCGGCCGGATCGCGCGCGCCGTCGCGGAGCTGCGGGGGAATGTCCAGGCCCGCTACGCGGTGATCGCGATCCTGACCGCGCAGGCCGTGATGGTGGCGATCATGACGATGACGCCGGTGCACCTCGCGCATCAGGGCGGATCGATCACGATCGTCGGCGTGACGATCAGCCTGCATGTCGCCGGGATGTACGCGCTGTCGCCGGTTGTGGGCGCCCTGGCCGATCGCGTCGGATCGCGCGCGACGATCGGCGTCGGCATCGTCGTCCTCGTCGCCTCGCTCGCGATCGGGACCCTGTGGCCGGAGGAGACCGGCACGATCGTCGTCTCGCTGATCCTGCTCGGTGTCGGCTGGTCCTTCGTCAACGTCGCCGCGTCCGCCCTGTTCTCGGCCGTGATCACCGACGAGGCGCGAGCCTCCTCGCAGGGCGGCGTCGACGCTCTCGCGAACCTGTGCGGCGCCGCGGCGGCGCTCGCATCCGGCCCGCTCCTCGCGATCAGCAGCTTCTCGACGCTCTCGATCGTGGCGGCCGCGGCTCTCGTCCCGCTCACCGTCCTCACGCTCCGCCGGATCCGCCCGCCCGCCTGACCCCACGACGACCCGTTCCGGTGCGGCAAAGTGCTCCAGAACTCGCCTTTGAGGACGTTTTCCCGCACCGGAACGGGTCGTCCGGGGTGCGGCGCCGGGTCGCCGAGCGGGTCCGCGCCCGCGCCCGACCGACGGACGGCCGCGGGCCTGAGAGAATGGCGGGGTGCGCGCAGCGCGCACCCCGCACGACCACACGAGGAGCGCTCGGATGCAGTACATCTCCACCCGCGGAGGCATGGAACCGGCCCCGTTCTGCGAGACCCTCCTCGAGGGGCTCGCGCCGGACGGCGGCCTGGCGGTCCCCGAGGAGCTGCCGCGCATCGACGCGGAGCAACTGGAGATCTGGCGCGGGCTCGACTACGCGGGGCTCGCGACCGAGGTGCTCGGCCTGTTCGCCACCGACATCCCGCGCGAGGAGCTGGCGCGGATGTGCCAGGCGGCGTACGGGCCCGACATCTTCCCCGATGGCGCGGTCGTCCCGCTGCGCGGCATCGACGGCGGGCTCACCCTCGTCGGGCTCTCGGAGGGGCCGACCCTCGCCTTCAAGGACATGGCGATGCAGTTCCTCGGTCAGGTCGTCGAGTACGCCCTCGCGCGCCGCGGCACCACGCTCAACATCCTCGGCGCCACCTCGGGCGACACCGGATCGGCCGCCGAGCACGCGTTCCGCGGCGCAGAGCGGATCAACGTCTTCATGCTCTCGCCGCAGGGTCGGATGAGCGCGTTCCAGCGCGCGCAGATGTACTCGCTGCACGACGAGAACATCCACAACATCGCCGTCGAGGGCGTGTTCGACGACTGCCAGAACCTCGTCAAGGCGCTCGCGGGCGATCTCGCCTTCAAGCGGGAGCAGAACCTCGGCGCGGTCAACTCGATCAACCTGGCCCGCATCACGGCGCAGGTCGTCTACTACTTCTGGGCCTGGCTGCGCGCGAGCGACGGGGTGAGCGCCGACGAGCGCACCCGCTTCGAGGCGTCCTTCACCGTGCCGTCCGGCAACTTCGGCAACATCCTCTCCGGATATGTCGCTCGGGGCATGGGCCTGCCGATCCGCCGCCTGGTTCTCGCTGCGAACGAGAACAACGTCCTCGACGAGTTCTTCCGCACGGGCGTGTACCGTCCCCGCTCGGCCGCGGACACGCACTCGACGTCGAGCCCGTCGATGGACATCTCGAAGGCGTCCAACCTCGAGCGGTTCCTGTTCGACCTCCTCGAGCGCGACCCGGAGCGGATGCGCGATGCCTGGCGCCGGATCGACGAGACGGGCGAGCTCGACCTCTCCGGCGAGCAGCACCGGTTCACCGAGGAGTTCGGCTTCCTCAGCGGGACGAGCACGCACGCGGATCGCGTGGCGACCATCCGTTCGGTCAGCGAGGCAACCGGCGAGGTCATCGACCCCCACACCGCCGACGGCGTGACGGTGGCGCGCCGCTTCGTCGAGACCGGCGTGCCGATGCTCGTGCTCGAGACGGCGAAGCCCGAGAAGTTCCAGGAGACGATCACCGAGGCGATCGGCCGGACCCTGCCGCTGACCGACGAGCTGCGGGAGATGCTCGACGCTCCGCAGAAGGTCGTGGAGATGCCAGCAGACGCCGACGCGCTGCGTGCCTACATCGCCGAGCACGCCGCCCGCTGAGCGGCGGACAGATAGTCGCCGCTACCAGTCGGTGCGGCTGTCGAAGGTGCCGAGCAGGCGCTGGAGCGAGTCGAGGCGGGCGAAGGCAAGTGAGCCTTCGTCCGCCGCCTCGTTGAGCGCACAGTCCGGTGCGTCCGGCAGGTGCGAGCAGCCGCGCGGGCAGCTCTCGGCAATCGCTGCGAGGTCGGGATAGGCGCGCAGGACGTTCGCCGGGTCGACGTGCCCCAGTCCGAACGAGCGCACGCCGGGGGTGTCGATGACCCAGCCGGCTCCCCCGTCAGCGCGGAAGCGCAGCGACACGGTCGACGACGAGGTGTGCCGACCGCGGCCCGTCACCTCGTTCACGTGCCCCGTCGCGCGATCCGCCCCGGGGACGAGCGCGTTCACGAGCGTCGACTTCCCGACGCCGGAATGCCCGACGAACACCGTGCTGTGCCCGACGAGCGCCGCGCCGATCTCGTCGACGGGCGGATCCTCGCGCGCTGAGCGGAACACGCGCAGATCCTCGAGCCCGGCGAAGTGCTCCAGGAACTCTGCGGGGTCGGCGAGGTCGGTCTTCGTGACGACCATGAGCGGCCGGATCCCGGCGTCGAGCGCGGCGATCAGGTAGCGATCGACGAGCCGGGGGCGCGGCTCCGGGTCGGCGGCGGCCACGACGAGGAGCATCTGATCGGCGTTCGCGACGATCACGCGCTCGACCTGGTCGGTGTCGTCGGCGCTGCGGCGCAGCAGCGACGTGCGCTCCTCGATCCCCACGATCCGCGCGAGCGTTCCGTCACGGCCCGACAGGTCGCCGACGACCCTGGCGCGATCGCCCGTGACGATCGCCGTCTTGCGCAGCTCGCGGGCGCGCGCGGCGATCGCCTCGTGCTCGTCCGGCTCGCCCTCGTCGACGAGCACCGTGTAGCGCCCGCGGTCGACGCCGAGGACGCGGGCGATGCGGGCGTCCTCGTGGGCGGGGCGGCGCTTCGTCCTCGGCCTGTTCGCCTTGGGGTTGGGCCTGACGCGGACATCGCTCTCGTCGTAGTCGGGCTCGTCGAGGTCGTCGACGTCTCCGAGCCAGCTCATCGGCCCGGCCCTCTCGCCTCGACGCGCCGAGTCATCCCGCGTCGCCTCCCGCGAGCATCCGCCGCCACAGCTGCGCGAACTGGGGGAGCGTCTTCGCCGTCGCCCCGATGTCGTCGACGACCACGCCGGGAACGCGCAGCCCGACGAGGGCGCCCGTCGTCGCCATGCGGTGGTCGTGGAACGCCTTCCAGGTGCCGCCGGTGAGCGGGCGCGGCACGACGCGGATGCCGTCGGCGAGCTCCTCGGCCTCGCCGCCGATCGCCCGGATGTCGTGGGCGAGCGCGGCGATGCGATCCGTCTCGTGACCGCGGATGTGCTCGATGCCGCGGAACGTCGTGGGGCCGTCGGCGAACAGCGACAGTCCGACCAGGGTCGGGGTCAGCTCTCCCACGGCGGAGAGGTCGAACTCGCCGCCGCGGACGCCGCGCCCGCCCGTCACCGTCAGCGCGCCGCCGCGCCGGTGGGTGCGCGCCCCGAACTGGGTGAGGAGGTCGTTGAGCTGGCCGCCCGGCTGGGTGGAGTGCGGGGGCCAGTCGGTGATCGTCACCGCGCCGTCCGTGAGCAGCGCCGCGGCGAGGAACGGTGCCGCGTTCGACAGGTCGGGCTCGACGCGCACGTCCTTCCCGCGCGGGGCGGTCGGGGGGACGATCCACTCCCCGGGAGCGGGCCGCTCCACCTGCACGCCGCGGCGGGCGAGGGCCTCGATCGTCATCTCGATGTGCGGCACGCTCGGCAGCCGCTCGCCCGTGTGGCGCAGGTGCAGTCCGACGTCGAAGCGCGGGGCCGCGAGCAGCAGGCCGGAGACGAACTGGCTCGAGGACGACGCATCGATCTCGAGTTCTCCTCCGCGGATCTGGCCGCGGCCGAGCACGCGGAACGGCAGCGCCCAGCGACCCTCGTCGTCGACGTCGACGTCGACGCCGAGGTCGCGCAGGGCCTGGATCATCGCGCCCATCGGGCGGTGCAGCGCGTTCTCGTGGGCGGTCACGAGGACCTCGCCCTCGGCCAGCCCCGCGAGCGGCGCGATGAAGCGCATGACCGTGCCGGCCTGTCCGCAGTCGACCGTGGCTCCCGCGAGGGGCCCCGGCGTGATGCGGAGGTCGTCGCCGAACTCGCTCTCGCCCGCCACGGGCTCGATGCCCACGCCGAGGGCCGTGAGCGCCTCGGTCATCCTCGTCGAGTCCTCGGAGGGGAGCGGGGCGTGGATCGTGCTCGGCCCGTCGGCGAGGGCCGCGAGCACGAGCTCGCGATTGGTCAGCGACTTCGACCCGGGGATCGTGAGCGTCGCCTGGAGGGGGCCGTCCGCGACGGGCGCGGCGAACGCGCCCCGCGCGGGGCCGTCGTCTATGGGGGAATAGCCGCGTGTCGTCATCCGTTCCAGCTTAGTGAAGATGGCCGGACTCGCGGCGGACCCGCCAGGCCGGTCGATCGGAGAGGATGAGGATGCTCACTGCTGTGAGGGAGCCCGAGAGGCTCTCGGAGGGCGTGCGCCTAGACTGGCCCGCGATGGACGACCACGAGACCGTCGCGCGCGCGGATGACACGGACGCGCAGCTGGCCCGCACTCAGTTCGAGGAGCAGGCGCTTCCGCTCATGGACCAGCTCTACGGGGCGGCCATGCGCATGACGCGCAACCCGAACGACGCGTCCGATCTCGTGCAGGAGACGTTCGTGAAGGCGTTCGCCTCCTGGTCGTCGTTCGCACAGGGCACGAATCTCAAGGCGTGGCTGTACCGGATCCTCACCAACACCTACATCAACACGTATCGCAAGAAGCAGCGCGAGCCGTACCAGAGCGCGATCGACGATCTCGAGGATTGGCAGCTGGGCGGCGCGGAGTCGACGACGGCGCGCAGCAGCCGCTCCGCCGAGGCGGAGGCGATCGACCGGATGCCGGCGTCGGCCGTGAAGGACGCGCTCCAGTCGATCCCCGATGACTTCCGGATGGCGGTGTACCTCGCCGACGTCGAGGGCTTCGCCTACCAGGAGATCGCCGACATCATGAAGACGCCGATCGGCACCGTGATGAGCCGCCTGCACCGGGGCCGGCGGCTCCTGCGCGATCAGCTGAGGGACTACGCGGCCGAACGGGGCATCCGGGCCGCCACGACAGGAGCGAAGAAATGACCGACTGCGGCTGCGACAAGGCGCGGCAGGATCTCGAGGAGTATCTGCGCAACGAGATCTGCCGGACGGAGCAGAGCGACATCCGCGAGCACCTCGACCACTGCCCGAGCTGCCAGGACGAGGCGCTCGTGTCCCGGACCCTCACGGAGGTCGTGCAGCGCGCGTGCCGCGAGGAGGCGCCGGAGGATGTGCGCCGCAGGGTCCTCGCCCGCCTCCGCGAGACGCAGGCCTCGCACGCCGCCGGCTGACTTCGCGCCCCGCGCCCGCGCGCGTAGGCTGGAGCGGTGGCGGCGGAGAACATCGGGGGACCCGAGAGCGACCCGGCCGACGCGGACATGGCCCTCTACGACATCCGCGTCGTGGTCGAGAGGATCGAGGGCCGCTCCGTCTGCGGCATGAAGCCGGGCGACTGCTTCGAGGTCACCCATTCGAGCAGGGTCAGCATCGACGGCCACTTCTGCCTCTACGCGCTCCAGGCGGTCCTCCCGCTCATCCCCGCCAAGCAGCGGCCGCTCCCCGAGGGGGACTGGCTCGAGCGCGATCAGCTCGTCGCCTGTCCCGATCCGGATGAGCGGCTCATCATGCGGATCGAGCGCGGCCCGCTGCGCCGGATGCGCTCGGCGGATCTGACGTGACGGCCGCGGAGACCGGGGGCGCCGCCGGCGCCCCGACCCGGCGCGAGCGCAAGCCCGTCGAGATCGGCATCGGACTGCAGACCGACAAGGCGCCCGGTCGCTACGGCGAGCTCGCGGCACTCGCCGAGGGTGCGGGCATCGACGTCGTCTCGGTGTTCAGCGACCTCCTCTTCCAGCCGCCCGTGGCCGCGCTCCTCGAGATCGCGCGCGCGACGCGACGCGTCCGCCTGGGGGCCGCCTGCTGGAACCCGTTCACGCTGCACCCGTACGAGATCGCCGGCCAGGTCGCGCTCGTCGACGCCGAGAGCGGCGGCCGCGCGTACGTCGGGCTGGCGAAGGGCACCTGGCTCGACGCGATCGGCGTCGCCCAGGACCGGCCCGTGGCGCGCCTGCGCGAGGCGGCGGGGCACATCCGCGCCCTGCTGCGCGGCGACGGCGAGGGATTCGACGGCGAGCTCTACCCGCTCGCGTCCGGCGTGCGGCTGCGCTACCCGGTCCTGCGCCGGGACGTCCCGCTCCTGCTGGGGGCGTGGGGTCCGCGAGGGGTGGCGCTGGCCGGACGGATCGCCGACGAGCACAAGGTCGGCGGCGCGGCGAACCCCGATCTGGTCGCGGTGATGCGTGCCCGCCTCGACGCCGGCGCGCGGGAAGCGGGTCGCTCCGGCGACGACGTCCGGCTCGTCTTCGGCGCGGTCACGGTGGTCGACGAGGACGGCGCGGCGGCGCGGGCGCTCGCCCGTCGCGAGGTCGCGATGTACCTCGATGCGATCGGCGCCCTCGACCCGACCGTCGAGATCCCCGGCGACCTCGCCGCGCGCGTGCGCGAGCGGGTCGCGGCCGGGGACCACGCCGGGGCCGGCGCCCTCATCCCCGACGACCTCCTCGACCGCTTCGCGTTCTCCGGTACCCCCGATCAGGTGGCCGCGCACGCGCAGGCCCTCATCGACGCCGGGGTCGACCGCGTCGAGTTCGGCACGCCGCAGGGCCTCACGGACGGGGCAGAGGGGATCCGCCTGATCGGCGAGCGGGTGATCCCGCAGCTCGTCCGCCCGTGACGACCGGCGTCCACGCCACCGGCGGCGGGCGAATAGGCTCCTGACAGTGCCATCCATCCGCCCGGCGCCGGGCGACGACCCCACGCGAGGACGCATGACCGCGACGACATCCGACACCGCCCGATCGGCCGAGAGGCCGGAGCTCCCCCTCCGAGGCGGGTGGCCCGTCGCGCTCATCCCGCTCGTCGTCTTCATCGTCATCGCCGTGGCGTACTTCGCCGGGCTGCAGACGTTCGACTTCCTCGCGCTGACGGCCGGCGCGCTCGTCGGCCTGCTGATCGGCTCCCTCTTCGCCCGCAGCCAGGAGCGGTACTGGTCGGCGGTCTTCCGCGGGGTCGGCAGCACCTCGTCCGCGACGATCGTCACGATCCTCGCGGTCGTCGCCCTCTACGCGCAGCTCATCAAGAACACGGGCCTGGCCGACGGGATGGTGTGGCTGGCGACCTCGCTGGGCATCAGCGGGGCGGTGTTCCTCCCGTTCACCTTCGCCGCCACGTGCCTCGTCTCCCTGTCGACGGGGTCGTCCATCGGCACGATGTTCACGATCTTCCCCGTCCTCTACACGGCGGGGGTCGCGCTCGGGGCACCGGAGGCGCTGCTCGCGGGCGCCGTCGTCTCCGGCGCGATCTTCGGAGACCACCTCGCCCCGATCAGCGACACGACGATCATCTCCGCCTCGAGCCAGCGCTTCCGAGCGACGGGCAGGGCAGCCGACGTCGCGGGCGTCGTGCGCTCCCGCGTCCGCTACGCCCTCACGGGAGCGGGGATCAGCCTCGTGGCCTTCATCGTCGCCGGCCTCCTCTCCGGCGCGAGCGACGTGCCGGAGTCGAGTGGAGACCCGACCGGCCTCGTGATGCTCCTCCCGGTCGTCGCGATGATCGCGGTCGCGATCGCGCTGCGGAGCCTGTTCGTCGCGATCACGATCGGCCTGGTCACGGGGGTCACCACCGCCCTGCTCGCGGGGCTCCTGGAGCCGGCCGCGATCCTGGGGCTCGACGGCGAGGGCAACGCCGCCGGATTCCTCGTCGAAGGGCTGCAGGCGATCCTGCCGACGATCGCGCTCGTGATCGCGGTGTTCGGGATCATGGGCGTGCTCATCGAGGCGGGCGTCGTGGAGCGCGTGACTCAGGCGCTGGCCGCCAGCCGCCTCGCCGCGACGCCGACGGGCGCCGAGGTGGTGATCGCCGCAGGTGTGAGCGTCGTGACCCTCGCATACGGCGGGGTCAACAGCGCGTCGATGGCGACGTTCGGCCCGATCGTCGACCGGATCGGCCGGAACGCGGGTCTGCACCCGTATCGCCGCGCGAACGTCATGGACTGCTTCGCGATGGGCATCAGCTGCGTCGTCCCGCTGCTCAGCGCGTTCGTGTTCATCGCCGCTGCCCTGAGCGGCCTGCATCCGAGCGAGATCTTCGTCGGCTGCGTCTATCCGCTCGTGCTGACCGTGGTGATGATCGTCGCGGTCGCGACCGGATGGGGGCGCCGCTTCGAGGGAGAGGACGGCGCCCAGCTGCGCCGCAGGGGCTGAGCCGGCCCCGCGGCTCCGCGTAGGCTGATTCCATGACCAGCATCGACGCGCGCCGCGTGGGCCTCGATCCGACCTCCCTCGAACGCCTGCGCGAGCGCGGGCTCGAATACGCGGTGGTCGAGCCGACCGAGGGCCGCTTCCCCGGCGTCGTCCGCGCCGTGGCCCGCGGCTTCGTGGATCCTGAGCCGAGCCAGGCCGCCGTCTCCGCCGAGCGCGAGGTGGCCTCCGAGCGCCGCCACCGGATCGTCGCGGTGTTCGACGACGACGCCCCGGACGGGCTTCCCGTTGGCACGGCGGTCTCGTGGGCGACACCGCTGTCGGTGCCGGGCGGGGAGCTCGGCATGTGGGCGATCAGCGACGTCACGGTCGCCGGCACGCACCGCCGCCGCGGCATCGCACGCGCCATGGTCGAGGGCGAGCTGCGTGCCGCGGCCGGCGCCGGCCTCGCGATGGCGGGTCTCACGGTGTCGGAGGGATCGATCTACGGACGCTACGGGTTCGGCGCCGCCGTCCCGGCCGCGCACCTCGAGATCGACACGGTGCGGGCGGGGTGGTCCGGGTACCAGCCGGAGGCCTCGGTGCGCTACGTCGACCGCGACGTCCTCGCCATCGCGCTGGGGGAGGTCGCCGAGCGCGCCCGCGCCGAGCG
The DNA here is from genome assembly GCA_052092505.1 of Microbacterium sp. Classification (GTDB taxonomy): domain Bacteria; phylum Actinomycetota; class Actinomycetes; order Actinomycetales; family Microbacteriaceae; genus Microbacterium. The sequence goes on from JBQDDT010000031.1 coordinate 17,376, forward strand.
GGCAGGCGGGATCCCCGGCTGGCGCACTCGCTGGCGCCAGTTCGCCGGGATCGCCCCCGACATCCGAGACGCCGAGCGGGTGCGGGGTGTGATCGCGCGCGACGCCGACGGGAGCACCGTCGGCGCGATGGCGTACCGGGTGGGGGAGTCGGACGACTTCGCCGACCACGCGCTCGCGATCTCGCACCTCGCGGCCGCGACCCCCGACGCGTACGCGGCGCTGTGGCGCTTCGCCCTGCAGCACGACCTCGTCCGGAAGGTCACGGCCCGCTTCCAGACCGTCGACGGCGCCCTGCGGTGGCTCGTCGCCGATCAGCGGGGGATCCGGCAGGACGAGTCGGATCACGGCTGGCTGCGCATCCTCGACGTGCCGGCCGCGCTCGAGGCTCGCACGTACGCGGGGGAGGGCACGGCACTCGCCGGCACGGCCGCCGCGACGCTGCGCGTGCACGACCCGCTCGGGATCGCCGACGGCACGTGGCGCGTCGAGGTCGAGGCGGGATCGGTCCGCGTCGTGCCGACGGAGCTCGACCCGGATGTCGAGCTCGGCGTCGCCGAGCTCTCGGCCGCCTACCTCGGCGGGGCATCGCTCGTGTCCCTCGCCGACGCGGGGCGCGTGACGGGCCGGCAGCGCGCTCTCGCCGCGATGGACGCGGTGCTGCGCACCGCGCGTGCCCCGCACCTCAGCTTCGTGTACTGATCACGCGAGAAGGGCCCCGGATCCAGGAGACCGGGGCCCTTCTCGCGCCTGCGCCTAGGAGAGGGCGCGGGCGATCAGCTCGGCGTGCTGGACCGCGTGGACCTTCGACGACCCCGTCGCGGGCGACGCCGACGGCGGCCGCGAGACGACGCTGATCCCGCCGGTCTCCAGGCGCCGGGCCACCCAGAGCGCGATGAACGGCCACGCCCCCTGGTTCTCCGGCTCGTCCTGGACCCAGACGATCTCGGCGCCGGGATAGCGGGCGAGCACGTTCTTCAGCTCCTCCGTCGGCGACGGGTAGAGCTGCTCGAGGCGCACGAGCGCGATCTCGGGATTCGGGTTCTTGTCGAGCTCCGAGCGCAGGTCCCAGTGGATCTTGCCCGCGTGCAGGAGGACCTTCTTCACGCCCGAGGGGTCGACTCCGCGGTCATCGTCGATGACCGGCTGGAACGCGCCGCTCGTGAAGTCGGACACGTCGCTCGTGGCGCCCCGCAGGCGCAGCATCGACTTCGGCGTGAAGACGATCAGCGGCCGGCGCGGGCGGGCGTACGCCTGGCGGCGCAGGAGGTGGAAGTACGACGCGGGCGTCGACGGGCGCGCGACGATCATGTTGTTCTGCGCGCACATCTGCAGGAAGCGCTCGATCCGCGCCGACGAGTGATCCGGCCCCTGGCCCTCGTACCCGTGCGGCAGGGCGAGAACGACGCTGGAGTCCTGGCCCCACTTCTGCTCGGCCGAGGAGATGAACTCGTCGATGATCGACTGGGCGCCGTTGACGAAGTCGCCGAACTGCGCCTCCCACACCACGAGCGCGTTCTCGTTCTCGACCGAGTAGCCGTACTCGAACGCGAGCGCCGCGTACTCGCTCAGCAGCGAGTCGTAGACCCAGAACCTGGCCTGGCCGTCGCTGAGGTTCGACAGCGGGAGCCATTCCTTGCCGTTCGTGTGGTCGTGGAACACGGCGTGCCGCTGCGCGAACGTGCCGCGGCGCGAGTCCTGACCGGCGAGGCGCACGGGCGTCCCCTCGAGCAGCAGGGAGCCGAACGCGAGCAGCTCGCCGAAGCCCCAGTCGATGCGGCCGCTGCGGCTCATCTCGACGCGCTTGTCGAGCAGCTGCTGCAGCTTCGAGTGGACGGTGAACGCCTCCGGCTTGTTCGCGTGCGCGTCGCCGATCTGCTCGATGACGGCCGACGGCACGCCCGTCGTCTCCGGCACGCCCTCGACGGTGACCGCCTCGGTCGGGGTGACGACGGGGGTGGAGCCCGTCTCAGCCGCGTGCGTCTCGGCGAAGGCGACCTCGAGGCGGCGCTGGAAGTCGGCCTTGGCCTCCTCGTACTCCTCCTCGGTGATGTCGCCCCTGCCCACGAGGGACTCGGTGTACAGGCGGCGGGTGGAGCGCTTGGCCTCGATGAGCTTCGTCATCATCGGCTGCGTCATCGAGGGGTCGTCGCCCTCGTTGTGGCCGCGGCGGCGGTAGCAGATGAGGTCGACCACGATGTCGCGATGGAACGTCTGGCGGTACTCGAACGCGAGCTCCGCGGCGCGCACGACGGCCTCTGGATCGTCGCCGTTGACGTGCAGGATCGGCGCGTGGACGGCCTTGGCGACGTCGGAGGCGTACGTCGAGCTGCGCGAGTCGCTCGGAAGCGTCGTGAAGCCGACCTGGTTGTTGACGATCACGTGGATCGTGCCGCCCGTGCGGTAGCCGCGCAGCTGCGACATCTGCAGCGTCTCGAACACGACGCCCTGGCCGGCGAAGGCCGCGTCGCCGTGGACGAGGAGCGGCAGCCACCGGAACGTGCCTGGCGCCTGGCGGTCCTGCTTCGCACGCACGATGCCCTCGAGCACCCCGTCGACCGTCTCGAGGTGCGACGGGTTCGCGGCGAGGTGGATCGCGAGCTGACGCCCCTCGTGGTCCTCGTACGTCCCCTCGGTGCCGAGGTGGTACTTCACGTCGCCGGACCCGCGCTTGTTCCCGGACATCGCGCCCTCGAACTCGCTGAAGACGTCGGCGTAGCTCTTGCCCGCGATGTTGGTCAGCACGTTCAGGCGCCCGCGGTGGGCCATCCCGATGCCCGCGCCGTCGAGACCGGCCTGCGCCGCGCCGTCGAGCACGCGGCCGAGGAGCGGGATGAGGGACTCTCCGCCCTCGAGCGAGAACCGCTTCTGGCCGACGTACTTCGTCTGCAGGAACGTCTCGAACGCCTCGGCCTCGTTGAGCATGCTGAGGATGCGCAGCTGGTCGTTGTGGTCGGCCTTCTCGTACGGGCGCTCGACCTTCTCCTGGAACCACTCGCGCTGCGTGTGGTCGGAGATGTGCATGTACTCGTAGCCGATCGTGCGGCAGTACGAGTCGCGGAGCACGCCGAGGATGTCGCGCAGCTTCGCCTGCCGCTTTCCGCCGAACCCGTTCGTGATGAACTCGCGCTCGAGGTCCCAGAAGGTTAGCCCGTGCGACTCGATCTCGAGGTCGTGGTGCTCGCGCTGCTGGTAGGCGAGGGGGTCGATGTCGGCCATGAGGTGGCCGCGTACGCGATAGGCGTTGATGAGCTCCTGCACGCGCGAGGTCTTGTCGACCCGCTGCGACAGGTCGACCGTGACATCGGGCGTCCACCGGATCGGCGCGTACGGGATGCGCAGGGCCGCGAAGATGTCCTGGTAGAAGCTGTTGCTGCCCGTGAGCAGCTCGTGCACGATCTTCAGGAACTCGCCGGAGCCCGCTCCCTGGATGACGCGGTGGTCGTACGTGCTCGTGACCGTGATCGTCTTGCCGATCGCGAGCTCGTTGAGCGTGCGCGGGTTCGCGCCGGCGAACTCCGCGGGGTAGTCGAGGGCTCCGACGCCGATGATGCAACCCTGGCCCTTCATGAGCCGCGGGACGGAGTGGACCGTGCCGATGCCGCCGGGGTTGGTCAGCGAGATCGTCGTGTTCGCGAAGTCCGCGCCCGTGAGCTTGTTCGCGCGGGCGCGCTTGACGAGGTCCTCGTACGCGTCGAGGTACTCCGTGAACGTGAGCGTCTCCGCCCGTTTGATGCTCGGGACCATCAGGGCGCGCGAGCCGTCGGGCCTGGGCAGGTCGATCGCGATCCCGAGGTTGATGTGCGCCGGCGCGACGACGCTCGGCTTCGAGTCGATCTCGGCGTAGAACACGTTCTGGCTCGGGAACACCTTCAGCGCCTGGATC
>JBQDDT010000032.1:0-21087 GCA_052092505.1 Microbacterium sp.
CTCATCAACGGGCCCTTCCGCATCATCTCGAAGATGAGCGGCGGCCTGGCCACGACCCGCGTCACCCAGGCGGTGCTCACACTCGTCAACGGCCAGACGATCCGCGGCCTCGGCCGCATCGTCATCGCGTTCCTGCGCGGGCGCCGCGCGGAGGCGGAGACGCGGCGGAGGTTCCGCGCCGCGGCGGGGAACACGGCGAAGCAGGCGGGGAAGGACCGCGGCTGATGCTCTCCTCGATCGCGGCCTGGTGGAGGCGCTTCCGGGAGAAGCACCCCGAGCTGGCGACCTTCCTGACGTTCTTCCTCCTCTCCAACGGCGTCACCGTGCTCCAGATCGCGCTGATGCCGGTGTTCCGGTGGGGCTTCGACACGTTCACCGATCTCGTGGGCGTCGACTTCCAGGTGCTCCCCGTCGGCTCCGACGTCGACGGGAGCCAGTACTACATGTTCGACTACGCCGCCGGCGCGCTCCCGGCCGGCGGAGGCGGGCTCGCGTACTTCCTCGCGGTGCAGATCACGCTGCTGATCGCCCAGATCCTGAACTTCTTCGCCCAGCGCAACATCACGTTCAAGTCGAACACGTCGCCGTGGGTCGCCGCCGGGTGGTATGCGCTGGCGTACGTCGTCATCACGTTCATCGCGGCCGCGGCACAGGGCTTCTACAAGGCGCCGATCTACGACCTCCTCATGAACATCTGGGGGTGGGGATCGACCGGCGAAGTCGTCGCCGACGTCGTGTCGATGATCATCAACTCCGCCATCTCGTTCTGGGTGTTCTACCCGATCTTCAAGCTCATCTTCCGGAAGAAGCCGGAGGAAATCGGCGACGGAGCCGCCGCGGAGCCGGAACACCAGGCACACTAGTCCCATGCCGCTACTGACGATCGTGGTCCCGGCGTACAACGCGGAGGACTATCTTCATCGGGCGCTCGATCCCCTCCTGCGCGTGAAGCGGGGCATCGAGGTCGTCGTCGTCGACGACGGATCGACCGACGCGACCCCGGCGATCGCCGACGGGTACGCGTCGCTGCGGCCGGGCCTGATCCGCGTCGTCCACCAGCGCAACCTCGGGCACGGCGGCGCGATCAACACGGGCCTCGCGCACGCGCGCGGCACCTACCTGAAGGTCCTCGACGCCGACGACTGGCTGAGCGTGCCCGCGCTCGAGCGGCTGCTGCGGACGCTGCACCTCCTGGAGGAGGGCGGCGGCGTCGACGCCGTGTTCACCGACTACGTGCGCGACCGGGTCGGCAAGACCAACCGCGTGACGCGCTTCGACTCGGTGTTCCCCGAGAATCGGATCTTCTCCTGGGACGAGACGGGCCGGTTCGGGCGTCGGCAGGTGCTGATGATGCACGCGATCGTCTACCGCACCGAGCTGCTCAGGGCGAGCGGGCTGGCGCTGCCCGAGCACACCTTCTACGTCGACAACCTCTTCGTCGTCGCGCCGCTCGCGCTCGTGCGGAGCATGTACTACCTGCCCGTCTCGCTCTACCACTACTTCATCGGCCGCGCCGAGCAGTCGGTGAACCCCGACGTCATGGTGCGCCGCGTCGATCAGCAGCTGCGGGTCAACAAGCTCGCGCTGCGCGCGCTCCCCGCGCCGGAGGCGGTCTTCTCCGGTGAGGTCCCCGTCCGGCTGCAGTCCGCGCTGCTGCACTACGTGTGCCAGATCTGCGCCGTGACGAGCGCGACGCTGGCCCGCGGCGGGACCCCGGAGCATCTCGCGGCGCGCGACGCCTTCTGGAACGAGATCAAGATCGAGCAGCCCTGGATGTACGCGCGGCTGCGGCGCTCCTTCCTCGGCACGAGCAGCAACCTCCCCGGTCAGGCCGGTCGTCGCGTCACGTCGCTCGCATACAGCGTTGCGCGACGCGTCGTAGGCTTCAGCTGATCCGGGCGGGGCTCGGAGAAGGAGGAGCGCATGATCCGCATCGGCGTCGTCGAGGACGACCCGGGCAGCATCGACCGGATCCTCGCGCACCTCGATCGATTCCAGCGCGAGCACGGCGAGCGCTTCCACGTCGGCGCGTTCCACGACGGCGCCGACGTCCTCCACGACTATCGCCCCGACTGGGACATCCTCCTCCTCGACATCCGGATGGAGCGGGTCGACGGGATGACGGCGGCCCGGCGGATCCGCGAGGTCGATCCGGAGGTCGTCATCGTGTTCGTGACGAGCTCGCCGCAGTTCGCGATCAGCGGCTACGAGGTCGACGCGCTGAGCTATCTGCTCAAGCCGGTCTCGTACCCGTCGTTCGCGCAGGAGATGCAGCGGTGCCTGAGGCAGCTGCGCCGCCGCGAGCGGCGGCACCTGCTGTTCACGACGAACGACGGGGCGAAGCACCGGGTCGACGTCGCCGACATCCTGTACCTCGAGAGCGTGCGCCACCACGTCGTCATCCACACGCTCGACGAGGACCACTCCGTCGTGGCGACGCTCAAGTCGCTCGAGGCCGAGCTCGACGGCGAGGGGTTCATCCGCTGCAACAACGGGTACCTCGTGAACCTGCGGCACGTGACCGGGGCCGAGGGCAGTGAGTGCCGGATCCGCGGCGGCGTGCGCCTGCAGGTGAGCCGGCCGCGCAAGAAGGATTTCCTCGAGGCGCTCGCGGCCTACATCGGGTCGCGGGGCATCCCGGCGTGACCGACCTCGTCACGGGAGCCGTCGCCGACATCCCGCGCCTCTACACGGCGGTCGCGGAGTGGGGCGCATGCCTCGTCTACATCGTGATCATCGCGCGCCGATCGCGATGGCTGGTGACGGCCGCGCTCGCGGTCGTGGGTCTCGCGGCGATCGCCGCCGTCCAGCTGTGGGCGGGGACGCTGCCCCTGCCGCTGTGGATCCCCGGGATGCTCGCCGCGGTGGCCGTGATGTTCGCGCTCGTGTGCGCGTCGTCGCGGGTGTCGCTCGTGACCGCGGGGTACGTCACCGCGCGGGCGTTCGTGCTCGCCGAGCTCGTCGCGTCGCTGCACTGGCAGCTCGACCGGTTCTATCTCGCCGACGCCGGCGAGCTGCCGCGGGGCCTCTTCCTCGTGGGGGTCTACGCGGCGTGCGCCGTGGCCGCATGGTTCGTCGAGCGGCGGCACTTCACGCAGGGGGAGGTCCTGGTCGTCGAGTGGCGCGAGCTCGTCGGGGCGGTCGCGATCGCGGCGGTGACGTTCGGGATCTCGAACCTCAGCTTCGTCACGGCGAGCACGCCGTTCAGCGTCGGGATCGGGCCGGAGATCTTCTACATCCGCACGCTCGTCGACCTGTGCGGGTTCATCTCGCTGTACGTCCAGCGGGAGGTGCGCCGCGAGCTCCAGGCCAGGCGCGACGCGGACGCGATGGCGCAGCTGATCCGGAGTCAGCACGACCAGTACGAGATCTCGCGGCGGGCGATCGACGAGGTGAACCGCACGTACCACGACATGAAGCACCACCTCGACGCGCTGCGCGCCGAGAGCGACTCGAGTGCGAGGGAGCGGATGCTCGACGAGCTCGCCGAGTCGATCCAGGGATACGGGGATCAGGTGCGCACGGGCAACCGCATCGTCGACGCCGTCCTCACCGCGAAGCGCGCCAGCGCTCGCGACGACGAGATCGAGGTCTCGTACGTCGTCGACGGGGCGCTCCTCGACTTCATGAGGCCCCTCGACGTCACGGCGATCCTCGGCAACGCCGTCGACAACGCGCTCGAGGGGGCGCATTCCGTGCGCGACCCCGACGGGCGCGTCGTGCGGGTGGCGCTGTTCGCGCAGGACGACTTCGTGATGCTGCGGGTCGAGAACTCGTTCGACGGGGTGATCCGTCGCTCCGGCGGGCGGATCGTCTCGCGAAAGAGCGGGTCGGGCCACGGGTACGGGCTGCGCAACATCGAGGCCGCGGCTGCCGCGTACGGGGGCACGATGTCGGTCACCCACGACGCGCAGTGGTTCTCCCTGCACGTGCTGCTCCCGCGGTCCGAGCGCGGGTGACAGATACCCCCTCCGGGTATATCGTGGAGGTGGGCGCGTGACGCGCCCCGACGGACATTCGGGCGAGTGAGGGGACGGATCGAGATGACGACGCAGCGGATCGAGCTGGGGCTGACCGAGGAGACCGCGTCCACCTGCGGGTGCGGCGGCTGCGGCTGCGGCGCCGACGGTGCGGCCGATGAGGGCGCTCCCGCTTCAGCCGGGGTCTCCTCTGACGAGACGACGGTCGAGGTCGCGGGCATGACCTGCGGGCACTGCGTCGCGGCCGTGACCGAGGAGGTCGGTGCGATCGACGGCGTGGAGGACGTGTCCATCGCGCTGAACGCCGGCGGGCTCACGCCCGTGACGATCCGGAGCCGCGGTCCCGTCGACCCCGCGGACCTGCGCGCGGCGATCGAGGAGGCCGGGTACACCCTCGCGCCCTCGGCGTGAGCGGGTGCCGCCGCGGCGACCGGGGTGGTTCGTGGCTCAGAACCCCGGCGTCTCGTAGCGGGCTGAGCGTGGCTCGGGCTTGACCTGCGCGATCGCGTCGGCGAGCCGCTTCGCGTCGGCGTCGACGACGCTGCGGTAGCCGAGCCTGGCCGCCTCCGTGCGGCGCTGCGCGGTCTGCGTGACGGGGCGGACCTCGCCGGCGAGGCTGAGCTCGCCGACCGCGGCGACGTTGTTGCCGATGCGCCAGTCGTCCACGGAGCTGGCGACCGCGAGGGCGATGGCGAGGTCGGCGGCCGGCTCCGTGAAGCGGACGCCGCCGACGGTGGAGACGTACACGTCGGACGTGCTCGTGACCACCTTGGCTCGCTTCTCGAGCACGGCCAGGACCATGGCCACGCGCGACGCGTCGACGCCGTGGACGATCCGGCGCGGGTTCGGCGCGGTCGAGGCGATCGTGAGCGCCTGCACCTCGACGGGGAGGGCGCGGCGCCCCTCCATCGAGATCCCGACGCAGGTGCCGGGCTCCGGAGGGCCGTCGGAGAGGAACAGCCCGCTCGGATCGGGCACCTCGGCGATCCCGTCGCCGGTCATCTCGAAGCAGCCGACCTCATCCGTGGGCCCGAAGCGGTTCTTGAGTGCGCGGACGAAGCGCAGTGCGGTCTGCCGGTCGCCCTCGAAGTGGCAGACGACATCGACGAGGTGCTCCAGCAGGCGCGGACCCGCGACCTGCCCGTCCTTCGTGACGTGGCCGACGAGGATGATCGGCAGATCCCGCTCCTTCGCGATGCGGATGAGGGTGGAGGCGACCTCCCGCACCTGGCCCGGCATGCCGGCCGCGCCGTCGGAGAGCGAGGAGGAGACCGTCTGGACCGAGTCGACGATGACGAGCTCCGGCTCGACCGAGTCGATGTGCCCGAGGATCGTGGCCAGGTCGGTCTCGCTGGCGAGGTAGAGCTCGTCGTGCAGGGCGCCCGTGCGCTCGGCACGGAGGCGCACCTGGCCCGGCGACTCCTCGGCGCTGGCGTAGAGGACGCGGCGGCCCGATCGTGCCGCGCGGGCGGCGACCTCCAGGAGCAGCGTCGACTTGCCGACGCCGGGCTCGCCGGAGAGCAGGATCGCCGCTCCCGGGACGACACCCCCGCCGAGCACGCGGTCGAACTCCCCGATGCCGCTCTGGCGCCGCGGCGTCTCGCGCGCGGTGAGCTGCGTGATCGGCGTGGCGGCCGACGTCGGGATCATCGAGGCCACGCGCCGCGCGGGCGCCTGCTGCTGCGCCTGCTCGACGACCGTGCCCCACTGCTGGCACTCGCCGCACCGTCCGACCCACTTGGCGGTCGTCCACCCGCACTCCGTGCAGGCATACGCGGTCGCGGGTCGTCTGGAGGCCATGCCCCCAGCGTAGGCGGGGCCCCGGACATCCGCCGCTCGCCCGCGGCGCCGACCCGCCGTCCGACGCGGCGCCCGAGGTGAGTACGCTCGCCCCGCCTGCGTACGGATCGTCCGAACCCGCACTCGCCTCGCGTGATCCTCCTCCGTTCGGGTGAGAGACGGAAGAGACAGCCCGCCGCTACGCGCCCATGGTGATGATGGCGCGGCCCGTGATGCGGCCGGCGTCGAGGTCCCGGTAGGCCACGTCGACCTCGTCGAGCGAGTAGCTGCGCGTGATGAGCGAGTCGACGTCGACCTTCCCGGACGCCGCGAGTGCGACGACCTCCGGGAGGTCCGTGCGTGTGCGCCCGCCGAAGGATCCCACGATCTCGTAACCTCGCCGCACCAGCGGGGTGATCTCGATGCGCGCCCCCGCCCCCGCTGGCGCGATGCCGATGGCGACCATGCGCCCGCCGTCAGCCAGCAGCGACACGGCCTGCGCGAATGTCCCCGGGTTGCCCAGCGCCTCGAACGCCACGTCCACGCCCCCTCCGGTGAGCTCGTGCACACGCGCCTTCGCGTCCACCTCGAGGGAGTTCACCGTGTCGGTGGCCCCGAGCCGACGCGCGTTGTCCAGCTTCTCGTCCGCGATGTCGATGGCGATGATCCGGGAGGCCCCGGCGGCCGCGGCCATCGGGATGAGGCTGGAGCCGATTCCGCCGGTGCCGATGATCGCGACCTGCATGCCGGCCCGGACCCTGCCCTGTCGGAACACCGCACCGAACGACGTGAGCCCTGCGCAGCCCAGGATCGCCGCGGTCGCGGGATCCATCCCCGCGGGCAACGGCGTCACGGCCGCCGCGGGGATCACGGCGTACTCGGCCAGGCCGCCCATCGAGTACATCGCGAGGAACGATCCATCCGGCATGCGCAGCCGGCTCTCGCCGTCGTACAGCGTGCCGCGCAGCCGGTTCTGGGCGAAGAAGTTCGCGCAGAGGTCGTCGCGTCCGCGTCGACAGGCATCGCACTCCGTGCACGGCATGATGAACCCGCTCACCACGGCCTGGCCCACGCCGAGCGCGTCGTCCTCGACGCCTTCGCCGCACGCGACGATCACGCCGCTGACCTCGTGCCCGAGGACGGCGGGACGAGGGAAGCCGACCTCGCCCTTGATCACGTGCAGATCCGTGTGGCACACGCCGCAGGCGGTGACCTTCACCAGGACCTCGCCTCGCCGAGGTGACGGCGTCTCGATCTCCGCGCTCGTGAGCGCGGGCTCGGCGCCGGTCAGGATCGCGGCCTTCATCGTGGTGGGAACGTGCACAGACCCTCCTTGAGCCGGGCGGCGTCGTCGGTGATGCCGCAGAGTCCGGAGCGCCTTCCTGGTCGGATCGTCGATCCTGGTCGTGGAGACGCTGTGTCCAGGTAAACAGAACCCGGAACAGGCCGACGGCGGTTGTTCACTCTGCGGGAGGGTGGTGGCATTGGTCAGCTGCGATCGGTAGGCAGGACCCGGACGGTATCGGAAGGCGGACCATGAGCACATCGGTGATCGGGCACTGGATCGACGGCGAGTCTCGGGAGTCGTCGGCACGGACGGCGGTCGTGTTCAATCCGGCGACGGGCGAGGCGAGCGCGCGCGTCGCCCTCGCAGGCGAGGAGGACGTCGGGGCGGCCGTCGCCTCCGCGCAGCGGGGCTACGAGGTGTGGAGCCGCTTCTCGATCGCGAAGCGCCAGGCGGTCCTCTTCGCGTTCCGGGAGCTGCTGAACGCGCGCAAGGGGGAGCTCGCGGAGATCATCACCGCCGAGCACGGCAAGGTCCGCTCGGATGCGATGGGCGAGATCCTGCGCGGCCAGGAGGTGGTCGAGCTCGCCACCGGCTTCCCGCACCTGCTGAAGGGCGCGTACTCGGAGAACGCGTCGACGGGTGTCGATGTGTACTCGGTGAAGCAGCCGCTCGGCGTGGTGGGCATCATCAGCCCCTTCAACTTCCCGGCGATGGTCCCGATGTGGTTCTTCCCCGTGGCGATCGCTGCGGGGAACGCCGTCGTGCTCAAGCCGAGCGAGAAGGATCCATCGGCTGCGCTGTGGCTGGCTCGGCTGTGGAAGGAAGCCGGGCTCCCCGACGGCGTCTTCACGGTGCTGCAGGGGGACAGGCTCGCCGTCGACGGACTGCTGAACGATCCTCGGGTTCAGGCCCTCTCGTTCGTCGGATCGACGCCGATCGCGCAGTACATCTACGAGACGGCGTCGAAGCAGGGCAAGCGGGTGCAGTCGCTGGGCGGGGCGAAGAACCACATGCTGGTGCTTCCGGACGCGGACCTCGACCTGGTGGCGGACCAGGCGGTCAACGCCGGCTACGGCGCCGCGGGCGAGCGGTGCATGGCGATCTCGGTGGTGCTCGCCGTGGAACCGGTCGCCGATGAGCTGATCGAGAAGATCACGGAGCGCATCGCGAGCCTGCGGATCGGTGACGGCGCGGGGCAGGACGGCGTCGAGCCGGATCTGGGTCCGCTGATCTCAGCGCAGCACCGGGAGAAGGTGTCCTCTTATGTCGACATCGCCGAGGCAGACGGAGCCAGGGTCGTCGTGGACGGGCGCGGCTGCAGCGTCGATGGGCGCGAGGGCGGATTCTTCTTCGGTCCGACGCTGCTCGACGAGGTGCCGACCACCTCGCGCGCCTATCGTGAGGAGATCTTCGGACCGGTGCTCTCGGTCGTCCGCGTGAAGACGTTCCAGGAGGGCGTCGACCTGATCAACTCGGGCGAGTTCGGCAACGGGACGGCGATCTTCACGAACGATGGCGGGGCCGCGCGGCGTTTCCAGAGCGAGGTGCAGGTCGGAATGATCGGGATCAACGTCCCGATCCCGGTGCCCGTCGCCTATCACTCCTTCGGAGGCTGGAAGTCGTCCCTGTTCGGCGACGCGAAGGCGTACGGCGCGCAGGGATTCGACTTCTTCACGCGGGAGAAGGCGGTCACCAGCAGGTGGCTCGATCCCGCGACGCACGGCGGGATCGACCTGGGGTTCCCTCAGAACGGGTGACGGGGAGCAGCGTCGTCGGTTCGTAGACTGGCGGCGTCGCGTTCGAGGCACGCAGGGAAGCGGGGTCGGTTCATGACGAGACAGGTGATCGTCACGGCGTTCGACGGCGAGCGGGGGCTCCGCGTCGTCGACGTGGAGGAGCCCCACGCGGGGCCGGGCCAGGTGCGCGTGCGGGTCGTCGCCGCGGGTCTGAACCCCGTGGACCTGCGGATCGCCGAGGGCGGCGCCTCGGCGGCGCGGTTCGGCGTCGACGTCCCGTACGTGAATGGGAACGACTTCGCCGGATCCATCGACGAGGTGGGTGACGGCGTCACCGGCTGGAGCATCGGCGACCGCGTCTACGGGGGCGCCCGCTGCCGCGCCCAGACCGATCACCTCGTCGTCGATGATCTGGAGAGCCTCATCCGCACCCCGGACGACCTCCCGGACGAGGAGGCCGCCGTCCTCGACATCGCGGCGCGGACCGCGTGGGCCGGCGTGGAGGCGCTCGCGGTCAGGGAGGGCGAGACCGTCCTCGTGAGCGCCGCCGCCGGCGGGGTCGGGCTGCTCGCCGCGCAGCTCGCTCGGCTCCGCGGCGCGCGTGTGCTCGGTGTCGCCGGGCTCGAGAGCGCTGAGATCCTCTCGGGGATGGGCATCGAGCCCGTGGATTACGCGGGCGACCTCCCCACGCGGCTCCGCCAGCTCGCGCCCGAGGGGATCGCGGCGGTCTTCGACACGCACGGTGGCGGGTACATCCAGCTCGCCATCGATCTCGGCGTGCCGGTCTCGCGGATCAATTCCGTCGGGGACCGTGCGGGCGCGGAGGCCGTCGGCGCTCTGTCGGCGGGGCGGCAGGTGACGCAGCCGCAGGCACTCGAGCCGCTCGGGCAGCTGGTCGCCTCCGGCGAGCTGGTCGTCCGTCTGGACGGCGTCTACCCGGTCGAGGCCGCGCGAGACGCGTACCGTCGGCTCGCGGAGGGGCACGTCCACGGGAAGCTGGTGCTGGACTTCTCCGCGTGATGCGCGGGGAAACGCGGGGCGCCTCCGCCCTCCCCGCCTCCCCGTCCGAGGAGAGTGCGACGGCGCGGCACGAGTACGGAATGGGGGAGTGCGCACTCCGCTCGGGCGGACCTACTCAGGTCGGGGCGGGGAGATCCCGCCGATCTGTCCGGGCCTCATCGGCGGCCCTCAGGCGGTGTCGTCGCTCGCCGCCGGTGCGGGATTGCGGATGCCCGCCCAGGAGATGAGCCCGCCGCCGACCATGAGCGCGGCGACGACGATCGCCGCGCGGTAGAAGCCGTCGAGGTCGAGCGTCCCGCCGACGATCGTGCCGACCGCGGCGACGGCGATCAGCCCGGCGACGCGGGAGATCGCGTTGTTCACGGCGCTCGCGATCCCGCTGCGCTCGGCCTCGATCGCCCCCAGGATCGCCGACGTGAGCGGGGAGACCATGATCGACAGGCCGAGCCCGAACACGATCATGCCGGGCAGCACCTGCCACCAGTAGTCGAAGTCGGGGCGGACCGACAGGAACAGCAGTGATCCGGCGCCCATCAGGATCGGCCCGACGGTCATGAACAGTCGAGGGCCCCAGCGTCCAGCCAGCGCCCCGACGCGGGAGCTGAGCAGGATCATCAGGATCGTCGTCGGCAGGCTGGCGAGGCCGGCGAGCGTGGCGGACAGGCCGGCGCCCTCCTGCAGATAGATCGCCAGCACGAACCCATTGAGCGAGAGCGCACCGTAGATCAGCGTCGTCGCGATGTTGCCGACCCAGAAGTTGCGGACGCGGAACAGGCCGAGCGGCAGGATCGGCGCGCGTGCCGTCCGCTGGCGGAGGAGGAACAGCGCGAACAGCACGGCGCCGCCGACGAGCGTGGCGGGGATCGCGGGGTGCGCCCAGCCGAGGCGGGGCTGCTCGATCAGCCCGAAGACGAGCGCACCGAGGCCGACCGTGCACAGGATGGACCCGAGGACGTCGATCCGCGCATCGGGGTGACGCGGCGGATCCTCCACGCGGCGCAGCAGCCACAGCGTCACGGCGATCGGGACGACGTTGATGAGGAAGGCGAACCGCCAGCTCGTGAAGTCGACGAGGACGCCGCCGAGGAGCGGACCGGCGATCATCGCCCCTGTGGTGAGGGAGGTCCACGTGCCGATCGCGTGGGCGCGGGCCGCTCCGGAGAAGGCCGACGAGATGAGCGCCAGCGAGCTCGGGACGAGGAACGCGCCGGCCGCGCCTTGGAGTATCCGCGCGATGATCAGGATGGTCGGGTCGGGGGCGAGCGTGATCGCGACCGACGCGAGCCCGAAGCCGACGAGCCCGATCCTCATCACGAAGGCGCGCCCGAACGCGTCGCTGATCGATCCGGCGACGAGCATGAGCGCGCCGAGCGTGATGAGGTAGCCGTCGACGACCCACTGCTGGGTGGCGAGGCCGCCGCCCAGGTCGCGATCGATCGCAGGGAGCGCGACGTTGACGATGGTCCCGTCGAGGAACGCGCAGAACGAGGCGAGGATCGCGATCCACAGCACTCGCGTCGATGACGTCACGTCGTCAGGCTACGCCGGGCGTCGGACATCCAGATCCGCGGCGGCGCGCGGCCGGCGGACGCGCCGAGTTGGCGCGTCGTGCGCCGTTCACCTAAACTTGGCGGCGGTGACGTGTCCGAGCGGCCGAAGGTGCGACACTCGAAATGTCGTGTAGGGCAACCTACCGTGGGTTCAAATCCCACCGTCACCGCCATCCGGAACCCCCGCAGATCCCTGGGAAACACAGGGACGGCGGGGGTTTCGTCATGCCGGGGAGTGGCGACCTGACACGAATTTGGTTTACCTTTTCGCCCTTCTCTCCGAGGTGTTGAGTCAGCGCTCTCTTCGAGACGATGAGTGTGTCCTCGTCGTGAGGTCGGGCATCGACAACCGGTGAGTATGAAGCGCTAGAATGGATCGAATTCGATACATTTGTGGAGGTGGTGATCATGACCGTCGTCGAGCAGCTCACCTCGCTTCGTCGGCGCAAGAGACGCCCGGCAAGGCTTGTCTCGGAGCGGACCGGCATCGCCTCCTCCAACATCTACGCGATCGAGCGCGGCCGCAGGGATCCCTCGACGGCCACACTGGAGCGTCTCGCTGACGGTGTCGGCGCCCGGCTCTTCGTCGTCGACACGGAAGGCCACAGCCCTGTTTCTGAGACCGTCGCGCGGATCCGGCGCCGGGTCGAGGGCGGCCAGTCCCACAATGCGTACCGACACCTCATCCAGATCAGCGACGACCTCGCAGGCGCGCCAGCTGATGTCGCCTGCTTCATCGCCTATGCCGCGCCGCCGTCGATCGATGCCGGATGGGACGCTGCCATCGCCGGGGTGGTCGAGTATCGTCTCGCGCAGCGCGGGCTCCCTCTCCCCGAGTGGCTCGCCGACCACGGACGGACGGCCGGCCCCGACTGGGGGCCCTCGCGCGCCCCGTATCCGATCGATGCCGCAGATGTGCCGGAGCCGCTGCTGCGCCGCGGGGTCTGGATCGAGGCTGACGAACTGACGTCGGCTTGACGATCTCCGAGGGCCTCACGCGCGAGCGGATCGTCGGTCTTCTCGGGGAGCTCGTCCACGAACTGCTCGAGGGCGGCACGGCGACCACCATCCGGATCATGGGTGGTGCCGCGATCGCGCTGATGTACAGCGCTGGCCGCGAAGCCACGGTGGACATCGACGCGCTGTTCGGGCCAGAGGACGCGGTCCTTCAGGCGGCGGCGATCATCCGCCACGATGCCGGCGACCTTCCCCGTGACTGGTTCAACGGAGCCGCAGCGCAGTTCCTGCCGAACGGCTACGGCCGAGATCAGGAGTGGATCGTCGTCTATCGGCGCGACGACATCCAGATCTTCGTCTCGAGCACGGAGATGCTGCTCGCCATGAAGCTGCATGCCTGCCAGCGGCGCGGACTCCGCGACAGCGGTGACATCCCGTACCTCATGGCCGCCGGTGGGATCGCCGATGCCAGGGTCGCCGAGTCGATCTACGAGGACTTCTACCCCGGGGACGAGCTGACCATGAAAGGGCACGCCCTGCTGCAGCGTGCGGCTGAGCTGGCGCTGACGACGAAGGTCACGAGGAGCTCACCGGCTGCCGTCGGTGCAGAGATCGAGGCCGCTCAGGTGCGAGCCTCGGGGAAGAGCCGCCGGCCGCGCTGACGGCGACCTTCCCGGCCGCCCCGATGCCCTGAGACCGTCTATCGGCGTTCATCGCGCTTCGCTCGAGCTCCGTCCGCGCACGTCACGCCGGGAGGGGCGTCCCCGCGGCGAACTCGTCGATGAGGTGGCGCACCACCGCGTCGAGGTCGGGCCCATCGGAGCCCGAGGCGTGCGCGACGCGGCGCTGGCGGTCGGCGCTCGAGCCGTGCTCCAGCGTGCGGCGCACGCCCTCCAGCTCCGCGCCGCACGCGAGGTCGGCCGCGACGGGCGCGAGCGTGTCCACGAGCTCGGCCAGGTGCTCCCGCACGGGCTTCTGCGCGCCCTCGCGGTCGAGGATCACACGTGCGTCGAGTCCGTAGCGGGCGGCGCGCCACTTGTTCTCGCGGTGGAACCACGGCTGCAGGGAGCCCGGATCCTCCCCGGCGTCCAGCCGGCGCGAGAACCACTCCACGAGAGACTGGGTGAGCGCCGCGATGGCCGCGAACTCCGTCGGATTGGTGACGGCGTCGCAGGCGCGCATCTCCACGGTCCCCCAGTGCGGGGCGGGCCGCACGTCCCAGCGCACCTCGGTCACCTCGTCGACGATTCCGGTCCGCGTGAGATCGGCCACGTACCGCTCGAAGTCGCCCCACCCGTCGAGCTCCCACGGCAGCCCGGCCGTCGGCAGCTGCTGGAACACGAGCGCCCTGTTCGACGCGTAGCCCGTCTCCTCGCACGCCCAGAACGGGCTCGATGCGGCCAGGGCCTGCAGATGCGGCAGGTAGCCGGTGAGCGCCTTGACGATCGGGATCACCTTGCGCGGATCGTCCACGCCGACGTGCACGTGCAGACCCCAGATCATCATGTTGCGCCCCCACCACTGGGTGCGCTCGATGAGCTTGTCGTAGCGGGTCTTCGGCGTGATCTCCTGCTCGAACCAGCGGGCGGTGGGGTGACTGCCCGCCGAGAGCAGCCGGATGCCGCGGCGATCCGCCTCCCCGCGCACGGCGTCGATCCGGCGGCGCAGATCGTCGATCGCGTCGCCGACGCGGGCATGGGGCCGACTGACGATCTCGACCGTGTTGGTGAGCAGCTCGCCGGTGACATCGTCCACGTCGTGCAGCGCCCGCAGCACCTCGGGGCCGCGCGGGACGAGGGTCCCGCTGTCGGCGTCGGCGAGCATCAGCTCCCACTCGACTCCGACGCTGGAGCGAGGCGATTCCGCGAACGGGATGCGAGGCACGGGCTCAGGCGATCCGGGACTCGATGAGGCGCAGCAGGCGGGAGAGCTGCCCGGGGCGCGAGGCCTCGAACTCGGGGTGCCACTGGACGCCGACGACGGGCGCCGTCTCGTGGATCACGGCCTCGATCACGCCGTCCTCCGCGGTGGCGGCGACACGCAGGCCGTCGCCGATGCGGCCGGGGGCCTGATGGTGCGAGCTCTGCACCGGCTCGTCCGCGCGCACCGCCTCGGCGAGCTCCGCGTCGATGCCCCGCAGTCCGTGCTCCACGAAGCGCCGCGAGCCGAGCACGGGCCCGCGGTGCGCGTGGGTGGTGGGCAGGTGCTGGACGAGATCGCCACCGAAGGCCACGTTGATCAGCTGATTCCCACGGCAGATCCCGAGGAGCGGCGTGCCCCGCTCCGCCGCGTCGGCCACGACCGCCAGCTGGGCCTCGTCGCCCTGCTCGTCATGGAGCCCGGACCCCGGATACTCCAGCTCGCCGTCGTAGAAGCGGGGATGGATGTCCTCCCCGCCCATCACGACGACCAGCTCCGACCTCCGGGCCGCGGCGACCGCGGCGGCGACTCCGACGTCGGAGGCCGCGATCATCTCTGCCCGCCACCCGAGCTCCTCGATCGTGCGCAGCGCGCTGACGTTGAGCCGGTCCACGAGCTCCTGATACGCCGGTGCATGCGGGCGCGCGTCGCGCAGGTGCACGACGGCGATGCGGCGTTCGGCCACGGCGGTCCCTTCGGGAGGCGAGCGGATCGGGTCGCCTCATCTTAAGACCGCCCCCACGATCCCGATCCGCCGGATGTCGTCGTGTGACGGGCTCCGGCGGATCGGGGGCGTGCGGGTGCGCGGTCAGTCGAGCGCGGTTCCGTCGAGTCGCCGCTCGAGGTTCGTCAGCGCCTCGTCCCATCCGTCGTGGACGCCGTCGTCGCCTGGTGCCCCGGCGATCCCCCTGAGGTGGAACACGAGCTCGGTCCGCTCGCCCTGCTCCGTCAGCGTGAGGGTGACGACGGGCGCCTGCTCCGTCGGCGCGGCCGGATCGGCCCAGGTGAAGACGAGGCGCTCGATGGGATCGACCTCGAGGAAGGTGCCGCCGGTCGGGTACTCCTCGCCGGTGGTGTCATTCACCATCGTGTAGCGGTAGCGGCCGCCCTCGCGCACGTCGAACGCGACGGAGTGCGTGCTGACCCCGAAGGGATGCAGCCAGTGGACGAGCTCCGCCTCGTCGGTCCAGGCGCGCCACACCAGCTCGCGCGGCGCGTCGAGGGTGCGGGTGAGGGAGAACTCCGGGGTCTCGGTGCTCTGGTTCATGATCGTTCCTCCGTATCGTCATCGACCGTCGGGTCGCTCTTCTTCATGGTCTCGAGGTGCCGCTCGAGCGCGTCGAGGCGCAGGCCCCACTCGCGGCGCTGCTCCTCCACCCAGGCCGACGCCTCGTCGAGAGGTGCGGCCTGCATCGACAGCGTGCGCCACTGCGCCCGCACGGTGCGGGTCACGAGTCCCGCGCGCTCGAGCACCTTGAGGTGCTGCGAGATCGCGGGAGCACTCAGCGCGAACGGCTCCGCGACTTCGCCGACGCTCGCGGGACCCTGCGCCAGCCGGGACAGGATCTCGCGTCGCGTCGGGTCAGCCAGCGCGCCGAACACGAGGCTGAGGCGATCCGCTGCTGTCATTTCGATTACTCCTTAATTAAGGACAACTCTAAATATAATCGGTGACGATGTCCTGTCAAGGGGTCGAGGGGATCGGCCCCGCGGCGGCAGGGCGGGTGTCAGGATGAGGGCATGGCCGTCATCGAGAACGCGAAAGTGACCGTCGTCGGCGCCGGGGCGGTCGGCTCCGCGACCGCCTACGCCATGCTGATCCGCGGTGCCGCGCGCGAGGTCGTTCTGTACGACGTCGACGTCGCGCGCGTCGAGGCGGAGGCGCTGGATCTCGCCCACGGGGCGATGTTCACGGGGTCGAGTGCTGTGATCGGCACGGCCGACATCGCGCGCACGGCGGGGTCGCACGTCGTGGTCGTCACCGCGGGCGCGGCTCAGCGGCCGGGGCAGACGCGGCTCGAGCTGATCGAGACCAACGCGCGCATCTTCCGCTCCCTCATCCCGGAGCTGGTCGGCGCCTCTCCCGACGCGATCGTGATCGTCGTGACCAACCCGTGCGACGTGCTCGCGACCCTCGCGGTCGAGCAGACCGGTCTGGATCCGTCGCGCCTGTTCGCCTCCGGCTGCGTCCTCGACACGTCGCGGCTGCGCTGGGCACTCGCCCGTCGCGCCGGCGTCGACCCGCGCTCGGTGCATGCGCACATCGTGGGCGAGCACGGGGACTCGGAGTTCCCGCTCTGGTCGACCGCCGCGATCGGGCCGGTGCCGCTGAGCGAGTGGCGGGTGGACGACGAGCCGGCGTTCCCGGCGGAGGAACTCGACGAGATCGCGGAGCAGGTGCGCACGGCGGCGTACGCGATCATCGAGGGCAAGGGGGCGACGAACTACGCGATCGGGCTGTCGGCCACGCGCATCGTCGAGGCCGTGCTGCGCGACGAGAACGCCATCCTGCCCGTGTCGACGGTGCTGCGCGGCGTCCACGGGATCGACGGGGTGGCGCTGAGCCTGCCGTCGATCGTCGGCGGAGCCGGCGCGGTCCCGGTGCGGCAGACGCGCCTGTCGGACGAGGAGAGGGCGCGCCTCGAGGCCTCGGCTCGTACGCTCGCCGAGACCGCGGACGCCGTGCGCCTGGCGCTCTGACGCAGAGGTCGGACCGGTCGCTCGCCCGGTCCGGTCAGCGCTTTCTGCTCCACGGGCGGAGCCAGCCGATCCCGATCCCGATCGCGAGCAGCAGGGCGAACCAGATCCACATCGGCAGGCGCAGCTCGATCCCGAAGAAGCCGACCGGCACGACGTGCAGGTTCGAGAAGATGAACAGCAGCGATGCCGCCACGAGGATGATGGACAGGACGACGCGCGCGCTCCAGAAGCTGTCGCGCCCGCCGCTCGTTCGCTGTGCCATGGGGTCTCCTTGCTCTCGGGGTCAGCGCTCGAGCGTCGCCGCGCGGATGATCTGCGTGATGCCGAACACGACGAGCGCGACGCCGATGAGCAGCCACAGCCACAGCGCGCTCATCAGCGGCGAGATCACGACGACGGCGCCGGCGACGATGCTGATGATCGCGAACGCGATCGTCCAGCCCCGCGTGCGTGGCACGAGGCTGAAGGCGTCCTGCTGACCGCCGAGCGAGAGCAGCGCGACGATCCCATCGACGATCCACGAGACGCCCAGCATGATCGCGACGATCACCGCCAGCACGGCGGTCGTCGAGGCGAGGTTCGCGAACGCGATGACCGATGACACGATGAACAGCACGCCGAGGAGCGAGAGCCCGACCCGCAGCCACCCGCCGAGCCCGTTCGAGCGGGCGGCCATGACGATGTTGGCCAGCCCGGCGACGAGCATGTAGACCGCGACCAGCACGGTGATCGCCGCGGCCGACTTCACGGGCCAGATGAGGATGACGACGCCGGCGATCAGCGAGACGATGCCGGCCACGATCGCGATCGTGCGCAGCGAGCGGGCGATGCCGATCGGGCGATGCTGGGTGTCCGACATGATCTCTCCCGCCGTCGATGGCGCCGCGGGCGCCTCCCTGAGGAGTGCCCGCGGCTGATATGCCACTGACGCTATCGCCTCGCGGGGTCGGCGTCCACAATGCGGTGGCGCGCGGAGTTCGGCCTGGAGCGACCCGGTACGGTTGACCGAGTGACGGACACGAGTACGCTGATCGGCTTCCTCGCGTTCGGTCTCGTGATCGTCCTCATCGCCCTTCTCGTGATCGTGATCGCGAAGCCGATCGCCCGCCGGCTGCCCCGTTCGCCGATCGTGCGGTACGTGCCCCCGGAGGGCGACGTCCTCGCGCACGGGCTGCTCGTGCGCTCCGACCGGCGCGTCCTCTCGGCCGCGATCACCGCGATGGCGGTGCGCGGCGCGGTGCGGATCATCGCCCCGCGCGGCTCCCGCGGCCCGGTCGCGATCGCCGTGGCCCCTGACGCGTCGCTGTCGGCCGATGAGCACTTCCTCCTGCAGGCGCTGCGGCCCGAGCGGATGAAGCCCCGCCAGGAGCGCCGCTATCTCGCCGCGCTCGCCGACCTCGGCATCTCTGCGCCGAGCCTCGCCGAGGCGCCGCCCGTCTTCTTCATCCGCGGCCGCGGCGTCATCCGGGGCGCCCGACGACGGGCGCTGCGACGGTTCTTCGACTCCCTCCGCCACCGCGTGAAGGCCGAGGGGCTGGCGCGCAAGCGCACCGTCACGGTCCACCTCGTCCTGCTGTCGCTGCTGTTCCTCATCGCGGCGCTCGGTGGTGTCTTCCTCGTGATCGGCGCCATCGTCAACGGCGAGTGGATGGGGGCGATCGTCGTGCTCGTCGACATCGCCGTGCTGTTCTGGGTCCTCACGCTCGCGCCGTCGCCGCTCCTGCGCTTCACCTCGCTCGGGCAGGAGCGCCGGCGCGAGCTGAGCGGCCTGCGCGACTACATCAGGCTCGCCGAGCAGGATCGGCTCCGGATGCTGCAGTCCCCGGAGGGCGCCCTGCGTACCCCCGTCGGCGCCCTGACCCCCGGCGGCCAGGCGCTCGGGCTCACGCCCCGGCCGACGGAGGGCGATCCCGTCGCGCAGGCCGGGCTCGACCGCTTCCTCCTCAACGAGCGGCTCCTTCCGTACGCGATCCTGTTCCGCCAGGAGCGCGGCTGGCAGCGCGAGCTCGAGAGCCTGGGCGGCGTCGACATCTCCCAGAACATGCGCGTGCTCGGCTCCACGCTCGACGGCGTCGTCGAGGTGCTCGAGGTCCTCGCGATCATCGGCCAGCTGCTGCGGGCGATCGGCGGGGTCCTGTCGTTCTTCGGCCGCCTGTCCGACTGAGCGCTGAGCTCGGTGCGGGTGGCTTCGATCGGGGGAATTGTCGACATCCGACGTGTCGGGTTCGAGCGCCCGCGAGCACGTCAATCAGTGTGCCGGTTGTTCCTGCCGCGCTGAGAGCGTCGTCCGAGCCAGTACCCCAACCACACCAGCAGCGCTGCCACGATGATTCCGCCGACGGAGAGGAAGGTCACCTCCCAGACGGTGGGGACGAGGGGATTCATCTCGAAGAACGTCATCTCATCCTCCTCGTTCGCGGCCCAGCCGTGAGAGATGATGCCGGACCCGCCGACCTTCACGAACTGGTCGCTGGTTCGGCGTGACCAGTGCACGCCGAGGTACGGGATCGGCCTCTCGGCATGCGTGGCCGAGCCCACTGGCCTAGGGCATCGCACCGGCGATTCGCGGCGGCTCCGCACCCGACCGAATCGCGCACCGGCTGAGGTCTCGACGGGCCCTGCCGAGAACGGCACGCTCTGATGGCCGTGTTGATCGCGCCGAGTGCCGTCAGGTTCGCAGAAGGTGCCTGTGCAGCCCCGGCACGACCGCATCCCACACGGCAGGCGGCGGGATCTCGTGCCCCGCACCTTCTATGCGCATGAGCTGGGCTCCTGGGATCAGCCGCGCGAGCGTCTCTCCGTGTGGGAGTGGAAACATCGGGTCGTCCGCGCTGTGCAGAACGAGGGTCGGCACACGAATGTCGGCCGGGTTCACCGATGTACTGGATTCGGCGATGAAGTGGTTCGTCATCGACGATGCCATATTGCGGCTGCGGCGCACTTCGAGTGTGGCCAGGGCATGCACGCGCGGTTCGTCGAACCCGAGCGAGCCGGCGTAGGGTCGTTCGGCGTCGACGCGGTAGCTGATGACCGCGGTCTCGTCGGCCCAGTCGATCTCCGGTTCGGGCTTCTCCCAGGTTGCGGCGACTTCGGGACTCGGCGTCGGCAGATCTCCATGGTCGCCCCCCGCAGGGCTGGTTTCGACGAGCGTCAGAGACCGCACCCGGTCGCGTGCGCGTACCGCGATGCTCTGCGCGATACCGCCACCCATCGACATGCCAATCAGGTGTGCGTTCTCGATGCCGAGGGCGTCGAGAATGCGGAGTGGGTCGGTGGCGAGGTCGTCGCCGGTGTAGTCGGGCCGTCCTGGCGGGGACGTACTCGATTGACCGGTATCGCGGTGGTCGTACCGAATCACCTGCAACTCTCCGGCGCCGAGCAGGTCGCAGAATTCGGGTGTCCACCAGTCCATCGACTGGCCGCCGCCGGCGATGAGCAGCAGCGCAGGCGCGCCGTCGGGTCCACGGCGGTCGATCGCCAGGTCGATGCCGTCGAGTGTGAGAATCTCCATCACGTCCTCCAGTGATTGCGGTTCGCAATTACTTGATGATTATGCCTAGGCTGATTGCTGGACGCAATCACTTTGTGGAGGTGACGTGAGTGCCTCGCCACGTTCCGGGTGTGCGATCAATGCTGCCGTCGAGGCATTCGGCGATCACGGCGCTACGGGAAGCCGTCGCGTCAGTACGAGACCGAGACCAGGGCGCACCGGCTGCCGTTGCCGGCGAAGACGTCATCGGCGTCGGCGTCTCGTGACACACGGTGTCACTCCACCGGAGCCTTGTGTCATCCAAAGGCCGGTTGTGTCACCGCAACGCGTTCTCGATGCGAACGCCCCCTTGACATCCGAAGCTCATGCGCTAACGTACAACCAAATGGTTGCATATGAGAGCACGCACACCGAGCTGACCGACGGAGAGGTGGACCGGATCTTCCGGGCCCTCGCCGACGCGACGCGCCGCGACATCGTGGGCCGCACCCTCGCCGAGGAGGCCACCGTGTCGCAGCTCGCCGCCGCCTACGACATGTCCTTCGCGGCCGTGCAGAAGCACGTCGCCGTCCTCGAGGAGGCGGGGCTCGTGACCAAGAATCCGCGGGGCCGCGAGCGCATCGTGCGCGGCGACCCCGTCCGCATCCGCCAGGCGCAGCAGCTCCTG
>JBQDDT010000033.1:0-3875 GCA_052092505.1 Microbacterium sp.
CGTCGCCCAGCTGCACGATGCGCAGGCCGGATGGGCCGCCGAGCAGTCGGCCAGCCTCACGCAGTACTTCGTGAAGATCGGCAAGCTCTCCGCGGGCGAGACGCTCGACGGGGCCTGGCCGATCCGCTGATGTAACGACGAAGGGAGCCTCGCTGTGCGAGGCTCCCTTCGTCGTAGGCGCGGTCTACTTGCCGAAGCCCTTGAAGCGCTGGTTGAACTTCTCGACGCGACCGGCCGAGTCCATGATGCGCTGCTTGCCCGTGTAGAACGGGTGCGAGGCCGAGGAGATCTCGACGTCGATCACCGGGTACTCGGTGCCGTCGAGCTCGACCGTCTTGTCGCTCTTCGCGGTCGAACGGGTCAGGAACGTCTCGCCCGATCCGAGGTCGCGGAAGACGACGGCCTGGTACTCGGGGTGGATGTCATTCTTCATGAGGAGTCCTTGCGGGAGTTGATCGTGAGGAGGGAATCGTGCGTCGACGCGCACCGGCGCACCTCGAGCGCCGACAGGCGATTCTATCAGATCGAGCCTCGCGTCGAGCGATGCGCGTCGGAGCCGATCGCCGCATCGGCGCCGGCCGCTCCCCGGCGATCCGCCGTGCGCCGCCGAGCGATAGCATCGCGGGGTGACCTCGCCTGCCTTCGACCCGTTCTCCGTCGACGGCACCGCCCGCGCCGTCCGCGCCGGCGCGGGCCCCGCCCGCGAGGTCGCGGAGGCCGCGATCGCCCGCGCCGACCGCATCGATCCGCGGATCCGCTCGCTCGTCTGGCGAGACGACTCCGCGACGCTCCTGGCCGCGGACGCCCTGGACGCCCGCGCCCGCTCCGGCGAGGCGCTGCCGCCGCTGGCCGGCGTTCCGGTCACCGTGAAGGACACGTTCGCGATCGAGGGGCAGCCGCTCACCCGCGGATCCCACGCCTCGGGCGACGATCCGGCCCCGGCGAGCGACCTCCTCCCCGCGGCCGCGTTCGCCTCTGGCTGCGTGCAGCTCGGCCGCTCGGCGAGCCCCGAGCTGGCGATGACGACGTCCTGCGAGAGTCCCCGCTACGGCACGACCCACAACCCCTGGAGCCTCGCGCACTCCCCCGGAGGGTCGAGCGGCGGATCGGCGGCGGCCGTCGCCGCCGGCATCGTGCCGGCCGCGATCGCGAGCGACGGAGGCGGGTCGCTTCGCGTGCCGGCCGCGTTCTGCGGGCTCGTCGGCCTGAAGCCCGGCCGCGGTGCGCTCCCCCAGCGGGTGCAGGGGTGGGAGGGCGGTGCGACCGAGGGCGTCATCACGCGCACGATCCGCGACACGGCCATCATGGTGCGCGAGCTCAGCACCCCTGACGCGTTCGGCTGGGCGCCCCCGCGGACCGCGGCCATCGACGCCGTCTCCCACCTCGACGTCGCGCCCCAGACGCTGCGGATCGGCCTCCTCGCCGAGGCGTTCGACCCGCGCATTCCGGTGGACCCCGAGGTCGCGGCGGCGATCGCCGACACCGCGGACATCCTGCGCGGGCTCGGCCACGAGATCGTGCCGCTCCGAGCGCCCGCCGATGCCGCCGAGCTGATGGACATCTACCCGCGCTCGATCATCCCGACCTGGCTCCGGCAGATCCCGCTCGCCCACCCCGAGCGGCTCCAGCCCTACATCCGGCGGGTCATGGCGCAGGCCGACGCGCTCACGGCGGCCGACTACGTCCGCGAGGCGATCCTCACGCGCACCCTCGCCCGCCGGGTCGGCGAGGAGCTCTTCTCCGGCGTCGACCTCGTCCTCACCCCCACCTCGGCGGCCCGCGTACCCCGCATCGGCGTCGTGCTCGACGAGCTGACCGCGAACGCGCCGTCGCGCGACAGCGCCGTCTACGAGCAGACGCTCGCGTTCACCACCGTCCCCAGCATGGTGGGTCTTCCGGCGCTGACCCTTCCGACCCACCTCGACGCCGAGGGACTGCCGATCGGATCCCAGCTGATCGGCCCGCAACACAGCGACGCGCTTTTGCTGCGCGTCGGACGCATGGTGGAAGATCACTGTCAGTGGGAATCCCGAAGCCCCGCCGTGACTTGTCTCCCATAGAACCGATCCGATTGTGAGCAACATGACCCGCTCTTCCCGTGTCTTCCGCGGTGCCGCCGTGGTGGTCTCCTCCGTCGCCACCGTCTCTCTGCTGGCCGCCTGCACCGGCGGCACCTCGGCGGAGGACGACACCCTCACGGTGGCCGTGTACGCCGGCTCCTGGGGCGAGTCGTTCGACGAGGCGTTCATCCAGCCGTTCGAGGAGGCCACCGGCGCCACCGTCGAGGTCGTGCCGGGAGGGCCGGCCGACTGGCTGACCGCCCTCCGCTCCAGCAAGGGCTCGTCTCCGGCCTTCGACGTCGTCGCCTTCACGCCGAACGTCATCCCGAGCGCCGTGGCGGCCGGCGTCGTCGACCCGATCGACACCGACCGCATCGGCGAGTTCGACGGGCTCAACGACGTCCTCGTCGAGCAGAGCAACATCGAGGGCACGCAGTACGGGCTCCCGCTCACCGTCGGCGCCACCGGGATCGCGTACCGGACAGACAAGGTCGACCCCGCGCCGACGGACTGGTCGGACATGCTCGACCCCGAGGTGTGCGGACACGTCGCGATCTCGCCGCTGACGTTCAACACGGGCGTCGAGTTCCTCGCCGGCCTCATCAACGAGGACGGCGGCAGCATCGAGAACCCGGACGACGTCGACGCCGCCTTCGAGAAGCTGGAGGGCATCGCCGACTGCGCGAGCGCATTCCCCGCGGACGGGACCAGCGTCGAGACGGCGCTCTCCAACGGCGACGCATGGATCGGCGCGCACTGGGACGGCCGCGCGTTCGTCCAGGCGAACGACGGGGAGCCCATCGGCTTCGCGTACCCGGAATCGGGGTCCGTCGGCGCGCTGACGTCGATGTTCGTCGCGACCGGCACCGAGCACGAGGACCTCGCCTACGAGTTCCTCGACGTCGTCGCCTCCAGCGACCACCAGCCGACGTTCTCGGAGGGCACCTGGTACGCGGCCTCCAAC
Source organism: Microbacterium sp. (assembly GCA_052092505.1). Classification (GTDB taxonomy): domain Bacteria; phylum Actinomycetota; class Actinomycetes; order Actinomycetales; family Microbacteriaceae; genus Microbacterium. Next base: position 3,025 of record JBQDDT010000033.1, read on the forward strand.
GACGACAACGCCTACCCGGAGAAGTTCGAGGAGCAGATCACCCACGGCAAGGGCGCGTACGACGACTTCCTCTGGGTCGACTACGAGAAGCTCGCCCCGCAGCTCGACGAGCTGCAGGCGCGCTGGCAGAAGATCTTCGAGTGACGATGGCGGCTGACGGAGCGCAGAAGGGCCGCGTCGAGATCAGCGGGATCAGCATCGGGTACGGCGGCGCCCCGGTGCTGCAGCTCGACGAGCTCGCGATCGAGGCCGGCGAGTTCCTGTCGGTGCTCGGCCCGTCCGGCTGCGGGAAGTCGACGCTGCTCGGCGCGCTGGCGGGCTTCGTCCCCGTCGACGAGGGATCCATCCGGATCGACGGCGACGACGTGACCCACCTGGCGCCGAACCGGCGCGAGACGGGGCTCGTGTTCCAGAACTACGCGCTCTTCCCCCACATGACCGTCCGACGCAACCTCGAGTACGGCCTGCGCGTCCGGCGCGTTCCGCGAGCGGAGCGCGATGAGCGTGTGCAGGACGCGCTGCGGCTCGTCGCCCTGGAGGACTACGCCGACCGCGCACCGAAGCAGCTCTCGGGCGGTCAGCAGCAGCGCGTCGCGATCGCCAGGGCCCTTGTGACCCGGCCCCGCGTCCTCCTCCTCGACGAGCCGCTCTCGAACCTCGACGCCAAGCTGCGCCGGCAGATGCGGCACGAGCTGCGCGAGCTCCAGCGCGAGATCGGCACGACGACGATCTTCGTCACGCACGACCAGGCGGAGGCCCTGGCGATGAGCGACAGGGTCGCCCTGCTGGCGGACGGCGGGCTCGAGCAGCTCGGCACGCCGGAGGAGCTCTACCGCGCGCCGCGGACGCGG
>JBQDDT010000033.1:3975-20955 GCA_052092505.1 Microbacterium sp.
CGGGCTCGAGCAGCTCGGCACGCCGGAGGAGCTCTACCGCGCGCCGCGGACGCGGTTCGCCGCCGACTTCGTCGGCGCGGCCAACGTCATCCCTCTGCGCGACGGAGCCGTGCTCGGCCACCCGCTCGACGGCGTGGGCGCGGAGACCGACGCCGTGGCCCTGCGCCCGGAGCATCTGCGCCTCGCGGCGGAGGGCGACGGCTTCGTGGCGGCGACCGTGCTGTCGGCAGGCTTCGCCGGGGAGCGCTACGAGTACCGCGTGCGCGCCGACGACGGCACGGAGCTCCTGGTCTCCCCTCCGGACGCCAGGAACCGGATCGAGCCGGGCAGCGTCGTCGGCATCGTGTGGGACGAGGACGAGCCGATCGCGATCGGTGCGACCTGATGGCGCGGTCTCCCCGGCGCGCGGATGACCGCTTCCCCGGGCTGATCGCCGCGATCGTCCCGACCGCCTTCATCGTCCTCGCCTTCCTCGTCCCGCTCATCGGGCTGCTCGTGCTGAGCCTCCGGCCCACCGACGAGCTGAACAGCACGCTCGACGGCTTCTCGCTCGAGCAGTACGCGAAGGTCTTCACAACCGACTACCTGTGGGGATCCGTCATCGAGAGCCTGTGGCTGTCGCTGCGCGTGAGCGCCGTCTGCCTCGTGCTCGCCTTCCCCGTCGCCTGGTACCTCGCGCGCTCGACGTCCCGCGTCGGCAAGAGCCTCGTGTTCATCGTCACGCTCTCGCCGCTGCTGACCAGCGAGGTGGTCCGCTCCTTCGGCTGGCGCGTCGTCATGGGCGGCGAGGGCCCCGTCAACACCCTGCTCCAGGCGATCGGTCTCATCGACGAGCCCCTGTCCCTCCTGCGCTCCCCCCTCACCGTGTTCATCGCGATCGTCCACGTGATGCTCCCGTTCGCGATCATCGCCCTGTCCGCCTCGATCGGCGCCATCGGCGACGACATGCTGCGCGCCTCATCCGTCCTCGGCGCCTCGCGCGTGCGGACCTTCTTCTCCGTCGTCGTCCCGATGTCGGCCCCGGGGATCGCCGCTGCGGCCGTGATCGTGTTCTCGCTCTCGATGGGCGTCTACGTGACCCCCATGCTCGTCGGCGGCGCGAACCAGCCGCTGGCGGGGCTGCGCATCCAGACGCAGGCGATGACCTCGTTCGACCAGGCCGGCGCCGCCGCGCTGAGCTTCGTCCTCCTCGTCGTGACGCTCGTCGTCTGCGGGCTGCTCGGCGGGCTCGGCCGCCTCGCCGAGCCCGGCCGGCTCATCGGAAGGAGGCAGCGTGTCTGACACCGTCCGCCGCCGTTCCGGCGCCTGGCGCCGTGCCGCCGCACTCGCGCCGGTCGTGCTGATCTGCGCGTTCCTCGTGCTGCCGCTGCTCGTCGTGGCGATCAGCTCCTTCACGTCCGCGAGCAACTTCCGCTTCCCGCCCGAGGGCTTCTCGCTCGACTGGTACGCCGAGGTCTTCGCCTCGCGGGAGTGGCTCACCTCGCTCGGGACCTCGCTGCTCCTGGCGGTCTCCGTCGTCCCCGTGGTCGTCCTCGGCACCCTCGGCGGGTACGCGATCGGCGCGGGGAGCTTCCCAGGGCGCCGCGCGCTCAGCGTCGTCTTCCTCTCGCCGCTGGCCGTGCCGGGGATCATGATCGGCCTGGCGCTGCTCTACCAGGTCCAGGAGATCGGGATGCGGGGATCGGTCCTCGGCATCTGGATCGCCCACCTCATCGTCACCTTCCCGTTCTGCGTGCGCGTCGCCGCCGTCAGCGCCGCCTCGCTGGACCGCCGGCTCGTCCACGCGGCGCGCACCCTCGGCGCGTCCCGCCTGCGAGCGTTCCTCACCGTGACGGTGCCCCTGATGCGCCCCGGCATCATCGCCGGGACGTTCCTCGCCGCCGTGATCTCGCTCGGCGAGGTCGCCGTCTCGGTGTTCGTGGCCGGCCCCGACACCACGACCGTCCCCGTGCGGATCTACTCCGCCGTCCAGGTGCAGCTCGAGCCGTCCGTCGCCGCCGTGTCGACCATCCTCCTGCTGCTCAGCGTCGTCACGATCGCCGTGCTCGACCGCACCGTCCACATCTCGAGGTTCCTGTGATCGCCCGCACCGACATCGACCACCCCCGCTGGCGCATCGGCATCGACGTGGGCGGAACATTCACCGACCTCGTCGCCGTGCCGGGCGACGGGCGGACCTGGCGCCTCGACGACGCCGTCACCCACAAGGTCGCGAGCACGCCCCACGATCCCTCGGAGGGCGTCGAGCGCGGCATGCGCGAGCTCGTCGAACGCGGGATCCCCTCCGACCGCGTCACGGCGATCACCCACGGCACGACGATCGGCCTCAACGCCATCCTCCAGGGCCGAGTCGCCAAGGCCGCCCTCGTCACGACGACCGGCCACCGCGACGTGCTCCAGATCGCCAGGGCCCGCATGCCGCGCAGCTTCGACCTCCACGCCCTCCCCTCGTCGCCGATCGTGCCGCGCTCGCGGGTGTTCGAGGTCGACCGGCGCTACGGCGCGTCGGGGACGCCGGACGACGCCCCGTCCGACGAGGCGGTCGCCGAGCTCGCCCAGCGCGTGCGCGCGTCGGACGCCGAGGTGGTCGTCGTCAGCCTCATCGGCGCCTACGCCGCGCAGGAGGACGAGGGCGAGCTGGTGCGGCGCCTGGGCGCCCTCACGGACGTCCCCGTGCGCTCGGCCGCCGCGCTGTGGCCTCAGGCCGGTGAGTACGAGCGGGTCACGCTCGCACTGCTCGACGCCCAGATCACCCCCCTGATGACCGGGTACTTCCGATCGCTCGAACGTCGCCTCGCGCACGTCGGCGTGACCGCACCGGTGTACATCTCCACCTCCAACGGCGGCTCCGTGTCGCTCGAGGCGGCGGTCGCCGAGCCGATCCAGACCGTCCTGTCCGGGCCGGCGTCCGGCGTCTCGGCCGCCGCGTCGATGTGGTCCGACCGGCACCTCGTCACCCTCGACATGGGCGGGACCTCGAGCGACATCGGCGTGCTGCACGGCGGCGTCCCCGTGCTCACGACGGCCGCCACCGTCGGTCCCTACCCGCTCATCATGCCCGTCGTGGAGGTCTCGGCGATCGGAGCGGGGGGCGGATCCGTGATCTGGGCCGATCGGGGCGGCGCCGAGCCCGTCCTGCGCGTCGGCCCCGAGAGCGTCGGCGCCGTGCCGGGCCCCGCGAGCTATGGGGCGGGAGGAGAGCGCCCCGCGCTCACCGACGCGTACGTCCAGGCCGGAGTGATCGATCCCGCGCACTTCCTCGGCGGCACGTTCCCGCTCCGGCCCGAGCTGGCCGAAGCCGCCCTCGCGAGGACGGCGCGCGACCTCGACGCCGACGCGCTCCCCGGCGGCGCCGCCCCGGCCGACGCCGTCGTCGACGCGGCACTCCGGCTCGCCTCGGCCGGCATGGCCGCTCGCCTGCGCCGCGTCCTCGCCGCCAGAGGCGAGGTGCCGGAGCGCTACAGCCTCGTCGCCTTCGGCGGCGCCGGAGCCACGCACGCGGCGCTCCTGGCCGCCGAGGTCGGCATCGGCACCGTGCTCGTCCCCGCGGCGGCCGGCACCTTCTGCGCCCTCGGGGCGGCGATCGCCCCGATCCGCCGCGACTGGGCCCGCACGCTCCGCATCGCGATCGACGCCGATGCGCAGGGGCCGCTCGACGAGGTCTGCGCCGTGCTGCGCGCGGAGGCGCTCGAGTGGCTGCGGCAGGACGATCCCGACGCGCGCGGCACCATGACGTTCACCGCCGACCTGCGCTACGCCGGACAGCCGACGTCCCTCGAGATCCCCCTCGCGGACGCCGACGACGCCGAGACCGCGCCGCGGATCGACCCCGCCCTCGTGCGGCGCCGGTTCTCGGAGCGGCACGAGCAGGTCTACGGCTTCTCCGATGCACGCGCCGAGGTCCGCACCGCGACGGTCAGGGCGAGCATGACCGTGCAGCTCGGCGAGGTGCGACGCGGCACGGCGACCGGTGCCTTCCGCCCGCTCGCGCGCCGCACGGTGCGCTACGACGCGCAGACCCGCGACGCGGGGATCTACGCGATCGACGACGGGGGTGACGCGGGCGCGACGCTCACGGGACCCTGCGTGATCGAGCGCCCCGACACGACCGTGCTGGTCCCCGCGGGCTGGACCGCCGTCGCGGACGAGGCGGGGAGCATCCGCCTGGACCTGGCCGCTGAGGAGGAGGCGTGATGCTGACCACCGTCGAGAAGGACGTCGCCCAGACCCGACTGCAGGCCACCGTCGAGGAGATGTGCCTCACCCTGCAGCGCGCCAGCCGCAGCCTCTACGTGCGCGACGCCGCCGACTTCGCCTGCGCCGTCGCCGACCTCTCCGGCCGCTTCGTGGCCTACCCGCAGCACGTCGGCGTCTCCGGCTTCCTCGGGCTCGATCTCGGCCCGACCATCGCCGAGGCGACGCGGAACGAACCGCTCGCGCCCGGCGACGTGCTCCTCACGAACGATCCGTACCACTCCAGGGGCCTGTCGACCCACCTCCCGGACATCCACGCGATCGCCCCGTACTTCGACGGCGACGAGCTGATCGGCTACGGATGGGCGTTCGTCCACGTCTCGGACGTCGGGGGACGCGTGCCCTCCTCCGTGAGCGTCGTGAACGACTCGATCTACGCCGAGGGGCTGCGCATCCCGCCGCTGCGCTACGTGCGAGCGGGGCGCGTCGTCGACGAGGTCGAGGCGATCCTCGCCGCCAACTCCCGCACGCCGGACGCCAACAGGGGCGATCTGCACGCGATGCTGGCGGCCCTCGAGACCGGCCGGCGCCGCGTGAGCGAGCTCTCCGGCGAGACCGGGGCGGACGGCTTCGCGGAGGTCGGTGCGTTCGCGCGCTCCCAGGCGGCCGCGCGCGCCCGCGCCGCGCTGCGGACCCTGCGCGACGGCACGTACCGCTTCGAGGACTACCTGGACAACGACGGCGTCGGCCAGACGCCCCTGCGCATCGTCGTGACCGCCACGGTCGCCGACGGTCATGTCACCCTCGACCTCACGGGGACCGACCCGCAGGTCGAGGCCGCGCTGAACATGGTCACCTTCGGCGAGGCGCACTCGTGGGTCGTCACGCGCCTGTTCGCCCTGATCGGCACGTTGGATCCGACGATCCCGCTCGGCGGCGGCCTGATGGAGGCGATCGGCTTCCGCTCCCCCGAGGGCACCCTGCTCAACGCGACGGGCACCGCGGCGACGGGCGTGCGCCACGCGACGACCTCGCGCGTGAACGACGTCGTCTCCGGCGCGCTCATCCAGGCCGCCCCCGAGGTCCTTCCCGCCGCGTCCAGCGGGCTGGTCGTGCCCGTCGTCTTCGCCGCGAGCGACGGCTCCCGGATCGACGTGGTCGAGCCGATGGTCGGCGGCACCGGAGGGCGGAGCGGGTCCGACGGCGCCGACGGGCGGGACTCCGGCATCTCGAACCTGTCGAACAACTCGGTCGAGACGATCGAGGCCGACGTGTCGGTGAAGGTCCTCCGCTACGCGACGCGCATCGATTCCGGGGGGCCGGGCCGCTGGCGCGGCGGCAACGGGCTCGAGCTCGAGTTCGAGGCCCGCAGCGACGGCGCCCTCCTCGCGCGCGGGCTGGAGCGGCTGCGCTTCCGTCCGTGGGGCTTCGCCGGCGGCCTGCCGGGATCGGCGACCGAGCTGATCGTCAACGAGGGTCGCGCCGACGAGGAGCGCCTGTCGATCATCGACATGCGTCCGCTGCGGGCCGGGGACCGCGTCGTGCTGCGCACCTCGGGCGCCGGAGGATACGGCGATCCGCTCGAGCGCGACCCCGAAGCCGTGCGCTCGGACATCGAGGACGGCTTCGTCTCGCCGGAGCACGCCCGCTCCGCGTACGGCGTGGTGCTCGCGGACGGCAGGATCGACCTGGCCGCGACCCGCGCGCTGCGCGCGGAGCTCTCCGGCGGGCGCGCCGACACGCGCCGAGCGGAAGGTCACGCGCTCGGTCCCGAGCGCGATCGCTGGGATCGGGCCTTCCCTCCGACCGTGAACGACCGTCTCCAGGAGCGACTGCGGCGCCTCCCAGTCACCGAGCGCTCCGCCCGGCGGCGCGCGATCGTGTCCCGGGTCCTGGAGACGCTGCCCACGGACTTCCCCGTCACCGCGGCCGACGAGGCCGCAGTCGCCGCGGCGGCCGCGCTCTTCGAGGAGCTGGTCGCCCGGGTCGCCTGACGCTCCGCCGTGCAGGCTCCCGGGACGTCATCCCGCGTCGGGGACGGCGCCCATCGTCAGCTCCGGTTCTGAGCCAGCAGGCACGGGGAACCACGCGAGGAAGGTGACGCCCTCGCCGGTCGCGTCGAAGCGACCGATCGTCTCGTTCCCTGGCTCGTAGAAGGTGTCGCCGGGGTGGAGTACGGACTGAGCATCGGTTCCCACCTGGAAGTGCACAGAGCCAGACTCGATGACGCCGAAGACGGGCCCGTTGTGCCAATGCGCTCCCGCATGAAAGTCCGGAGCGATCGTGATCCGACGCACTTCCACGGACGCGAAGTTCGGCGCTCCGTCAAGTTCGAAAGTGCTCAGGGTCACTCGATCGACCGGTGATTCGCTCATGCACCGATGATGCCAGGCGTTCGAGTCTCGGTTGCAGGAATCCGCAACCGCACGAAACTGATCGATCGCAGCGACGCACGACCTCAGTACTCGGCGCGCGCCGCGTAGCGGCCGCCGGCCTCCGCGAGGGCGATCGGCATCCCGAACGTCTCCGTGAGGCTCTCGCGTGTGAGCGTCTCCCCGACGGGGCCGGCCGCGACCTTCTGGCCGTCGCGCAGGAGGAGCACGTGCGTGAAGCCCTGCGGGATCTCCTCGACGTGGTGGGTCACCATCACCATGGCCGGAGTCAGCGGCGACGCCGCGAACTCCGACAGGAGGGCGAGCAGCACCTCGCGGGAGCCGAGATCGAGGCTCGCCGTCGGCTCGTCGAGGAGCAGGAGCTCCGGATCGGTCATGATCGCCCGCGCGATCTGCACGCGCTTGCGCTCACCGTCGCTGAGCGTCCCGAAGACGCGATCGGCGAGGCCGTCGAGCGCCCAGTCCCGCAGGACGCCGCGGGCGCGCTCCTCGTCGATCGCCTCGTACTCCTCGTTCCAGCGGCCCGTGACCGAGTACGCGGCGGTCATGACCACGTCGAGGACCGTCTCGTCCGCGGGGATCCGCCGCGCGAGGGCGGTCGAGGCGAAGCCGATGCGCGGCCGCAGCTCGAAGACGTTCGTCTGCCCGAGCGTCTCGTCGAGGACGGTCACGGAACCGGACGTCGGGTGCAGGAGGGTGTCGGCGAGCTGGAGGACCGTCGTCTTGCCCGCGCCGTTCGGACCGAGCACGACCCAGCGCTCGTCGTCCCTGACCGACCAGGTGAGTCCGTCCACGATGTTCCGCCCGTTGCGGCGCACGACGACATCGGTGAACTCCAGCACGCTTGCCATGCCCCAACCCTACCCGCGCGGCGACACCGCACGATGCCGCCGCGAGGGGCGCCGCGGCGCCGGGACTGGGCCGCGCGGACGGGTAGGCTCTCATGCTGTGACCACGCGCTTCCTCGTCGTTCTCGACGCCGACTCGACGCTCATCCGCAACGAGGTCATCGAGCTCATCGCCGATGAGGCGGGGCGCGGCGCGGAGGTGGCCGCGGCCACCGAGGCGGCGATGCGCGGCGAGGTGGACTTCGCGAGCAGCCTGCGCTCGCGGGTCGCGGAGCTGCGCGGCGTCCCGACCTCCGCGTTCGCCCGCGTGCGCGAGCGGATCGAGCCGACGCCCGGCGTGCGGGAGCTCACCGGCGCGATCCACGAGCGGGGCGGACGCGTCGGCGTCGTCTCCGGCGGCTTCCACGAGATCCTCGACGACCTCGCCCCCTCGCTCGGCGTCGACGTGTGGCGCGCCAACCGACTGGGCGTCGCGGACGGCGCACTCACCGGCGAAGTCGACGGTCCGATCGTCGACGCCGAGGCCAAGGCCAGGCATCTCGCCGAGTGGGCCTCGGAGCACGACGTGCCCCTGGGCCGCACGATCGCGATCGGCGACGGCGCGAACGACCTGAGGATGCTCGCCGCGGCCGGCCTCGGACTCGCGTTCAACGCGAAGCCGAGGGTCAGGGACGAGGCGCCGATCGTCATCGGCCCCGTCGACCTGCGCGAGGTCATCCCCCTCCTCCCCTGACACCTCGCCCTCACGCGCGAGATGCATCGAAACCGGCGAGATGCACCCCGGTTTCGATGCATCTCGCGAGTTTCGGTGCATCTCGCGGGCGGGGGCTCCCGGCGGCGCGGGTGAGGGTCAGGCGTGGCCAGCGCGCTCCATGGCACGCAGCTCCTTCTTGAGATCCTGCACCTCGTCGCGCAGCCGGGCCGCGAGCTCGAACTTCAGCTCCTCAGCGGCCGTGAGCATCTGCTGCGTGAGGTCGGCGATCGTGCCCTCGAGCTGCTCGGCCCCCTCGGCCGCGATGCCCTCGCGCTTCTTCACGGGCGTCGGCGCCTTGCCCTTGCCCGGCTCTCCGGAGCCGCGCTTCCTCAGCATCTCGGCGGTGTCGGCGCCCTCGCGCGCGAGCTGGTCGGTGATGTCGGCGATCCGCTTGCGCAGCGGCTGCGGATCGATGCCGTGCTCGACGTTGTACGCCGTCTGGATCTCACGACGACGGTTGGTCTCGTCGATCGCGTTGCGCATCGAGTCGGTGATCCTGTCGGCGTACATGTGCACCTGCCCCGACACGTTGCGCGCGGCGCGTCCGATTGTCTGGATGAGGGAGGTGCCGGAGCGCAGGAATCCCTCCTTGTCGGCGTCGAGGATCGACACGAGCGACACCTCGGGCAGGTCGAGCCCCTCGCGCAGCAGGTTGATCCCCACGAGCACGTCGTACACTCCCTGCCGCAGCTCGGTCAGCAGCTCCACGCGACGGAGCGTGTCGACGTCGGAATGCAGATAGCGCACCCTGACGCCGTTCTCCTCGAGGAAGTCGGTGAGCTCCTCCGCCATCTTCTTCGTCAGGGTCGTCACGAGCACGCGCTCGTCGCGCTCCGCTCGAACGCGGATCTCCTCGAGCAGGTCGTCGATCTGCCCCTTCGACGGCTTCACGACCACCTCGGGATCGACGAGACCCGTCGGGCGGATGATCTGCTCGACCACGCCGTCGGCGATTCCCATCTCGTACCTGCCCGGCGTCGCCGAGAGGTACACCGACTGCCCGATCCGGTTCTTGAACTCGTCCCACCGCAGCGGACGGTTGTCGAGGGCGCTCGGCAGCCGGAATCCATGGTCGACGAGCGTCCGCTTGCGCGACGCGTCTCCCTCGTACATGGCGCCCACCTGCGGGACCGTCACGTGCGACTCGTCGATCACGAGCAGGAAGTCGTCGGGGAAGAAGTCGAGCAGCGTGTGGGGCGGCTCCCCCGCCTCGCGGCCGTCGAGATGGCGGGAGTAGTTCTCGATGCCGGAGCAGAACCCGATCTGCTGCAGCATCTCGAGGTCGAACTGGGTGCGCATCTGGAGCCGCTGCGCCTCGAGGAGCTTGTTCTGCCCGTTCAGCTCGGCCAGCCGCTCCTTGAGCTCCTCCTCGATCGTCTTGATCGCGCGCTGGATCGTGTCGGTGCCGGCCGCGTAGTGCGTCGCGGGGAAGATCGCGACGGCGTCCATCCGGTCGATCACATCTCCCGTGAGCGGATGGAGCCTGTACAGCCCCTCGATCTCGTCGCCGAACAGCTCGATCCGGATCGCATACTCCTCGTACACGGGGATGATCTCGATCGTGTCCCCGCGGACCCGGAAGTTACCGCGCGAGAAGTCGACGTCGTTGCGGTTGTACTGCATCGCGATGAACTGACGGATGATCGCATCGCGGTCGTAGCGCTCCCCCACCTGCAGCGCGACGAGCGCGCGGAGGTACTCCTCGGGAGACCCGAGGCCGTAGATGCACGACACCGTGCTCACCACGACGGTGTCGCGGCGGCTGAGGAGGGAGTTCGTCGTCGAATGGCGGAGCCGCTCCACCTCGGCGTTGACCGAGCTGTCCTTCTCGATGAACGTGTCCGTCTGGGGGACGTAGGCCTCCGGCTGGTAGTAGTCGTAGTAGGAGACGAAGTACTCCACCGCGTTGTGCGGGAGCAGGTCGCGGAACTCGTTCGCCAGCTGCGCCGCGAGGGTCTTGTTGTGCGCGAGCACGAGCGTGGGCCGCTGCACCGCCTCGACGAGCCACGCCGTGGTCGCCGACTTGCCGGTGCCCGTCGCCCCGAGGAGCACCACGTCGGTCTCGCCGGCGTTGATCCTGGCGGCCAGCTCGGCGATCGCCTTCGGCTGATCGCCGCTCGGCTGGTACTCGCTGACCACCTCGAACGGACGGACACTCCGCGTCGTCTGCATGGATCCAGGCTATGCCCGACCGCAGACATCGCAGGCTGCAGGAGTTCGCCCCTCGCGATCGGCGCGGCGTCGGGGCGCCTGGCGGCTTGAGAGAATGGACGGGTGACCCCCTCCCGCCCCGCCATCGTGATCGTCGGCGGCGGGCCTCGCGGGCTGCTCCTCGTGGACCGGATCGCCGCGAACATCGGCGACGGAGTGGAGATCGACGTCCACGTGGTCGACGACACGCAGATCGGGCCGGGCCGGGTCTGGCGCACCGACCAGACGCGCGAGCTCTGCATGAACACGATGGCCGACGCCGTGACCCTGTTCACCGACGCCTCGGTGACGATGGAGGGTCCCGTCAGGGAGGGCCCGACGCTCCACGAGTGGTGCCGGCTCGCGCTCGGCGACGAAGCGGGGGCCGACGCCCCGACCGACGTCGGCGCCGAGCACCTGCGCGTGTTCCGCTCCCACCCCGTCCGTCCGGGCCTCGTGGCGGACTACCGGGACGAGCTCGAGAGGCAGCGCCCCGAATCCCACCCGAGCCGGGCCCTCTACGGCGAGTATCTCCGCTGGTGCTGGGAGCGGGCCGTCGCCGCCTGCCCGTCGGGCATGCGCGTGCACGAGCACCTCGGCCGTGCGGTCGCCGTCGAGCAGCGAAGAGAGCGCGACGTGGTCCACCTCGGCTCCGGAGAGGAGATCGCCGCCGATGCCCTCGTCGTCGCCGCGGGATGGCTGAGTCCGGCGGCGACCGACCTCGAGCGCCGCTTCGCCGCCCGCGCCTGTGGTGCCGGCCTCGTCTGGGTGCGGCAGGGCAGTCCCGTCGACCAGGATCTCGCGGCGGTGCCCGACGGCGCCGACACGATCGTCCGCGGCCTCGGGATGGGGTTCTTCGATGCGATGGCCCTGCTCACGATCGGGCGCGGCGGCCGCTTCGTCGCCGATGACGGCGTAGGGCACGGCCTCCGCTATGAGCCGTCGGGGCGCGAGCCGCGTCTCCTCACCACCTCGCCCCGCGGCGTCCCGTACCGCGCCAAGACGCTGTACGGCGCGTTGCCGCCCCGCGCGCCCCAGCGGCGCCTGCGCGAGTTCATCCCGGCGACGGACGGCGAGCCGATCGACTTCGATCGCGAGATCTGGCCGCTGATCGTCCGCGATGCCTTCTGCGCGTACTACGAGACGCTGGCACGCGTCCGCCCCGGCGCCGTGGATGTCGAGCGAGCCCTCCCTCTCGTCGACGCGGTCGAGGCCGAGCCGGAGGAGCTCTCCCGCGCCATCGCGCGCACCGTCGCCCCGTTCGTGCTCGATCCGGACGATCAGCTCGATCTCGATGCCCTCCTCTTCCCCGGCCGCGACATCGCGTTCGCCGATGCCGTGGCGTTCGACGCGTGGGTCGCCCGGTTCGTCGCACACGATCTCGCGGAGGCGGAGCGCGGCGCCGAAAGCGCCGAGAAGGCCGCCCTGTGGTCGGTGGCCTCGGCCCGCCGGATCGCGAATCGACTCGGCACCTTCGGCGGCTTCGATGCCGAGTCACGGCGCAGCGGCTTCCGTCGGCTCCTGTCGATCGGCGCTCAGGCGGGGTCTGGGCCGCCGGCCTTCCGCAACCGCCAGCTCCTCGCTCTGCACGCCGCGGGACTCGTGCGCTTCCTCGGGCCGGGCGCCGCGATCGAGATCGCCGGTGGCGCGTTCCGTGCGGAATCGCCTCTCCCCGGCTCCGCCGTCACCGCCACGGCGCTCATCGACGCGCTCGTCCGCCCGCACGACGCCGCCGACAGCGCCGATCCGCTGATGCGCGCGCTCGCTGAGACCGGCCGGATCCGGCCGTTCGCCACCCGGACGCGCGACGGGCGCAGCGAACCCACTCGCGGGGTCGACGTCGACCCGGCGACGAGCCGCGCGATCGGGCGCGCCGGCCGCGCCGACCGATCGCTGCACATCGTCGGCATCCCGACCGAGGAGGCGGCGCACGACACGCTCATCAGCCCGATGCCGGGGACGGACGCCGCGATGCTGCGTGAATCCGATCGTGCGGCCCGCAGCCTCCTGCGCACCGCACTCGCCGTCCGACAGAGCGTCAGCCGCTGAACCTCGCCCACAGCGCGTCGGCCTGACGCAGGGTGTCCTCGAGCGTGCCCGACGTGTCGATCACGACGTCGGCGAGGGCGCGGCGCTCGGCGTCGTCCGCCTGGCGGGCGATCCTCGCGCGCGCGTCGGATTCCGCCATCCCACGGTCCTCGACGAGCCGGCGCATCCGCTCGTCCGCCGGCGCGTCGGCCACGACGACGAGATCCCACTCCCCCGTCCCCCGCGCCTCCGCGAGGAGCGGCACGTCGTAGACGACGACCGCTCCCGGATCAGCGGAGAACGCGTCGGCGAACCTCCGCTGCGACTCCTCCTTCACCGCGGGGTGCACGATCGCGTTGAGCCGCTCCAGGGCACGGGCGTCGCCGAACACCCGCGCCCCGAGCGCCGCACGATCGAGCGCTCCGTCGGAATCGACCACGCCGGGGAACGCGTCGGCGATGGCCCGCGTCACGGGGCGACCGGCGCCCTGGAGCTCGCGGACCGTCGCGTCCGCGTCGACGACGACCGCGCCGTGCTCGGCGAGCCGCCGCGCGATCGTCGACTTGCCCGAGGCGATCCCCCCGGTGAGTGCGATGAGCGGCATGAGGCGAGTCTACGGACGCGCGGCCCCGTCGCGGATCCGGCGCGACGGGAGCCGCCCTGCCCCAGGAGCAATAGCCTGGCAGGAGGGCGGCGAAATCCGTTCGGCGCCCGTTCCGAACACGTCGAAGGAGGACACATGGCTGGTCGGCTCGAAGGCAAGGTCGCGGTGATCACGGGGGCCGCGAGCGGCATCGGCCGCGCAGCGGCCACGCTGTTCGTCGCGGAGGGCGCGAAGGTCGTCGCGGCGGACATCGACGACGAGCAGGGCGCGGCGCTCGAGCGGGAGCACGCCGACTCGCTCGTCTACGCGCACACCGACGTCACGAGCGAGGACGACATCGCCGCGGCCGTCGCGACGGCGGCGGATCGCTTCGGGAAGCTCGACATCATGTTCAACAACGCCGGCGCCCAGGGCGACCCCGCCTCGCTGACCGAGATCACGAGCGACGGCTTCGATCGCTCCATCGCGCTGCTGACCCGCTCCGTCGTCCTCGGCCACAAGCACGCCGCCCGCCGCTTCCAGGAGCAGGGCACGCCGGGATCGATCATCTCGACCGCGAGCGCCGCGGCCCTGCAGGGCAACTGGAGTGTGCCCGGCTACACGATCGCGAAGCACGCGGTCGTCGGCGTCGTGCGACAGGCCGTGCAGGAGTTCGGCCCGCTCGGGATCCGCTCGAACGCCATCGCGCCGGGGGTCATCCGCACGCCGATCATGGCGCGCAGCTTCGGCGTGCCCCTCGAGCGCGCGGAGGAGTTCAGCCAGTTCCTGGAGGAGCGGCTCGGATCGCACCAGCCGATCGGGCGCCTCGGGCTCCCCGAGGACATCGCCGAGGCCGCCCTCTGGCTCGGCAGCGACGCCTCCGGATTCGTGCACGGCGTCGTGCTCCCGGTCGACGGCGGGGCGACCTCCGCGTACCAGGGCGACTTCGCGACAGCGGTCGCGGCGGCCGGGCAGGAGTTCGTCGACACGCGCCTCTGAGGTGCCGAGCGCGGGGATGGCCTCGAGGCGATGCCGTCCCCGCGCTCTCGTCAGTCGATGTCTCCGTCGAGGTACACCCAGCGCCCGCCCCGGCGGACGAACCGCGAGTGCTCGCGCAGCTCACCCGGCCCGCTCGCGTCCTCGTAGCGCGCGACGAAGTCCACCGTCCCCTCATCGCCGTCCTCCGCCGAGGAGACGATCCTCAGCCCGGTCCAGCGCGTCGACGGATCGACGGTGACGTCGTCGGGACGCGTGCGCGGATGCCACGTGCGCGCGAGGTGGAAACGGTCTCCCTTCGCGAACGCCGTGTAGCGCGAGCGCATCAGCTCCTCCGGCGACGTCGCGTCCTGCCGGCGCTCCAGCAGAGGCCGACAGCACTCGTCGTACGGCGCACGTCCGCAGGGGCACTCCTCCATCCGCTCAGTCTCCCAGACGCCACAGATGCGGACGGGGCGCGGAGCCTCGCGCCGCCCGCACCCGTCGCGATCACTCCGGGTAGTCGCCCCAGTTCCTGGCGTCCCACATCCGGGCGGGCACACCGACCGAGTGATGACGGACGAACCGCGCGTCACCCAGCTCCGTCGCACTGCCCGCGTCCTCCTCCGCACCCGCGCGGTTCAGCGCCACGGGTACGGTGGAACGCCAGCGCCCGCGATCGATGCGCTCGAAGATCGTGCGGAAGGCGACGACCTCCTCGGCTGCGGTGAAGGTGCAGTGACCGTCCGCTGCGACAAACGTCTGTCGCAGCAAGGCGTTCGATCCGCCCCAGCGGACGACGTTCGCGTACGCGTCCTCGTCGGATGTCGGGCCTGCCGGATCGCCGATGGTCGTCATCGACAGGACGGGAACGCTCAGCTCACCCGAGTACGTCGCAGTGCTCTCCACGAAGGAGACGGCCTCCGGGGCGGCGGGGAGCCGCTCCGCGCCAGCGAGACTCTGCAGGTCTGCGTCGAGCGAGACGCCCGCGTCGCGATACGCCTGCCGGACCTCGTGCCATCGGCCAGAGGCCCGCAGCAGCGCCGCGTAGTCGACACCGGTGTTCCAGGAGAATGCGCCGCCCGCGTGCTCTTCGTAGCCGGCTCGAACATGCGTCCCCATGGCGAAGGGCATCGCCTCGATGTAGCCGTCGATCCGCGAGTCGAGATCGTCGACCGGTTCCCCGGAGGACGGATCCACGACGGGGATTCCACCGAGCGCGGCCGCGAGCACGACACGCGCCTCGCCCTCCGGAGTCGACGCGGCCTTCTCGATCAGCGCGTTCATCGCCGCGAGCTCCGCGTCCACGTCGTCGATGTCGGTGATCCGCATCGGGCTTCCCGGGTCCACCAGCTCGCGCAGCGCGAACGCTATGTCGAGCTTGTCGTTCCACATGCCGATCGCGCCGGCCCCACCCCCGCACATCGGCACCGCGCCGTCGAGCCAGGCGGGCGCGCTCTCGACGACGATGCGCGTGGTCAGGCCGCCCTGGGATCGGCCGCTCACGACCGTGTGCTCGGGAGAGCCTACCGTCGCTGCGAACACATCGTGCGCCGCGGTGGCGTTGTCGCGGTCCTGCTCGAGGTCCCAGCCGTCGGAGAGCTCATAACCGATGACCGCGTACCCCTTGTCCGCCAGCCACGCGGCACTGCCGAAGCCGAGGTCCTCCCGTCCAGGCAGGACGACGAGGTCACCATTCCACGCCGCCGGCGCGTGAAGCGCGTACTGCGCGCCTCCCGCGAGCGTCCCCGTCTCCGTCAGGTCGTCCGCTGGCACGACTCCGACGGCCGCTGTCGGCGCGACCAGAGCCCCAGCGGCGGTCAGTGTCACGGCGGCGAGCGCCGTCCGTCTTCCCAGAGCGGTCATCAGGCTTCCCCTCGTTCGGACCGGAGCATCCGGTCGGGTGTGTAACGGATGAACGGGGCGTCGCCCCGCTCGAGGCCGCTCGCGGCGGCGATGCGGGTGGCCGACGCGTTCAGCGCAGTCGGCTGCGCGACATCTCCCCAGTGACCGCGATCGAGACGGGTCTGCAGCGCTGTCAGGACGGCCGCGATCTGCGCATCGGCGTAGCCGCAGTGCCCCGGCACGTCGACGAACGCCTGCCGGAGGCGCACGGCGTCGCCGGATGCACGGACCCGCTCCGCGTAGGCGCGCGCCTGCGCCACGGTCGGGGCCGTGTCCCCGGTCTCGTGGAGGGTGAGCACCGGGCCCGAGATGTCGCCCGTCGGCGTGGCGTTCTCCCGCATGTACTCGACAGCGGACGGATCGGCCGAGATCCGCACCGTGCCGGCGAGCGTCCGGAGGTCGCGGCCCAGAGACAGCCCCGCATCGCGGTACAGCTCGCGCACCAGGCGCGCATTTCCCGAGTGTCTCAGCGCGACGTCGTAGTCGACGCCGGTGTTCCACGAGAAGTTGCCGCCGGCACGCTCCTCGAGCGGCTGGCGCGGGGAGACGACACCGAACATGAACGCGGCGTACAACTGCTCCTGCTGACCCTCGACGTCGCGGCGGTCGGGCCGCTCGTCGTCCGGCTGCGTCCACGTCGGCAGCTGCGCGACGCTCGCGGCGAGAGCGAGGCGCGCCCTGCCCTCCGGCGTCTCCTGCGCGCGTTCGACCGCGGCGGCGAACGCCTCCTGCCTCGCCGTTTCGTCGCGGACGTCGACGAGCTCGAGAGCGTCTTCCTCCGGGGCGAGAAGCGTCTTGAACACGAACGTGCCGTCGAGCGATCCGTTCAGCATCGGCACCGCACCGGCAACGGAGCCGCACAGCGGCAGCGCGGCGTCGAAGGCGTCCGGATGCGCTTCCATCAGTGCTGCCGACGTCAGTCCGCCCATCGACGACCCCCACGCGATGACGTCCTCGGCCTCGCCGAGTCGTGCCTGGGCGACATCGACCAGTTCGCGCTGGTCCGACTGCAGGGCTTCGACGGTCCATCCGCTCTCCCGGGTGGAGGTTCCGGCCAGGGCATAGCCCTCGTCGAGTGCCCAATCGAGCAGAGCGTCACTCGGCGCGGCC
>JBQDDT010000034.1:0-20834 GCA_052092505.1 Microbacterium sp.
CCGCGGTGGCGGGCCAGGGCGATGACCTTGTCGAGGCGGGACTGTTCGGCCACGGGGGCTCCTCTGGTCGGATGAGGCGAATCGTCGTGCGGCGAGACGAGCACGCACGGTTCCCCCAATCCTACTGTCGAGCGCGGAATGCGCACTTCCGTCAGGCGGGCCCCGGGTCGGGGTGAGCGACGGCCCCGATAGGGTGGGGAGGACATGGGTGACGCAGACGCACGACGCAGGCTCACCCACTCCTCTCCCAAGTGGCTGACCGTCTTCGCGCTGGCCTTCACCGGCCTCGCCTCGGCGTACATGTTCACGCTGGTCGTCCCGATCCAGTCGGAACTCCCTCGCCTCCTCGACGCGCCACGTGAGGACACGGCGTGGGTGGTGACGATCACCCTGCTCGTCGCCGCATGCGCGACGCCGATCTCCGGCCGCCTCGGCGACATGTACGGCAAGCGGCGGATCGTCCTGATCCTCATCGGCGCCCTGATGCTCGGCTCGGTCGTCGCCGCCCTGTCCCCCACGATCCTCGGCGTCATCGTCGGGCGCGGGCTGCAGGGGCTGACGACCGGCGTCATCCCACTCGGCATCGCCATCATGCGCGACGTGCTGCCGCCGGCGCGGCTGGGCACGGCCGTCGCCCTCATGAGCGCGACGATGGGCGTCGGCGGGTCGATCGGGATGCCCGTGAGCGCGTTCATCGTGGAGCACTTCGACTGGCACGCGCTGTTCTGGGTCTCGACGCTCCTCGGCGCGGTCGCGTTCGTCCTCGTCCGCTTCCTCGTGCCATCGAGCGTCCTGCGCTCGCCTGGCCGGTTCGACACGCTCGGCGTCATCGGCCTCACGATCGGGCTGGCCGGGATCCTCCTCGCGATCTCGCGCGGCGCCGACTGGGGCTGGCTCTCGCCGGCGACCCTCGCCAGCGGCATCGGCGGAGTCGTCGTCCTGCTCGTCTGGGGTGCGTACCAGCTGCGCACGCGCGAGCCGCTGATCGACCTGCGCGTGACGGCCCGCCCCGTCGTGCTCTACACGAACCTCGCGGCCATCTGCATGGGGTTCGCGCTGTTCGGCAGCAACGTCCTGCTCCCGCAGATGCTCGAGCTGCCCGTCGAGACCGGGTCGGGGTTCGGGCTCGGCGTGTTCGACACGGCCCTGCTCGTGATGCCGTCCGGGCTCATCATGATGGTCATCTCGCCGCTGTCCGGCTGGCTCGAGCGCACGGTGGGGCCGCGGATCATGCTCTCGGCCGGCACGGCCGCCGTCGCCCTGTCGTACGTCGTGCTGCTGATCTGGTCGAGCTCGATCTGGCACCTGTTCGCGGCCAACATGATCGTCGGCGTCGGCATCGGGCTGACCTTCGCCGCGATGCCGATGCTCATCATGCGCTCGGTCCCCGCCGAGGAGACGGGCGTCTCCAACGGCATCAACGCCCTCGCCCGCTCGCTCGGCACCTCGAGCGCCTCCGCGGTGATGGCGGCCGTCCTCGCCGCCGTCACGATCGACTACGAGGGCGCCTCCGTCCCCGCACCGGAGGCGTTCGTCCTGTGCTTCTGGATCGGCGCGATCGTCGGCGGCGCCTCGCTCGTGCTCGCGCTCCTGATCCCGAGCACCCCGCCGCAGGAGGCCCGTCCGTCCGTGCCGGGCCGCGACTGAGCGCTCAGCCCTCCACGAAGAGGTAGCCGCGCTCGGGGTCGAAGCCGCCGATCACGAGCCCGCGGCCCGTCAGCACCGCCATCTCGCGGCGGACGTTCATCCGCCACTCGTGCGCCTGTCGCGGGTCGGTCTCGCGCAGGCCCTCGACGTCGTCGGGGATCTCGAGCGCCGCGACGACGTCGTCGTCGGTCGGCGTGGCTGCGAGGTCGGCGAGCGCCCACTTCACGTCGAGGCGGTCGCTCTCATCGCCGGCGTCGCCGCCGCCGAAGATCCCGTACTGGTTCACGGCGTACCCCGTCACGCGCGCCCCGAGCACCCCGAGATAGAAGCGCGCGTTGCGGGCGACGAGCGGGTCGTAGGTCCACGTGATGTTGCCGACGCCGTGCGCGAGGCCCCACTGACGCTGGTGCTCCTTGAGCTCACGCCCCCATCCGCGGCCGCGGAACTCCGGCAGGAGCGCCGTGATGTGGGAGTGCATGCTGCGCTCGTCCGGCTCGCCGAAGAACGCGACCGACGCCCCCACCATCTGGCCGTCGTCGAAGTACCCGGTGACGTAGTTGCCCGACTGCTGCAGCGCGCGCATCGTGCCCGCATCGATCACCCGCTCCGGGCCGCGGATCGCATCGAAGATGCCCTGCGCCTCGAGGATGAGTTCGACGGTGTCCAGGTCGCGGATCTCACGCATGGACACCAGCGTAGACGCTGATGCCTCGGTGACGGCCGCGCCTCAGGCGGCGGTGCGGCCCGCCGCCATCCGGTCGCGCGCCCGCTTCACCGCGACGGGCTGCGCCGCCGTCGCGGCCGCGAGACCCGTCGGCGGCATCGCGTAGTAGAAGGTCTCTGCCCGTTCGACGACGAACGTCTCGTGCCAGATCCCGACGGAACCGCCCGCCGTCCGCGCGCGTCGGTTGAACGCGGCCCAGGCGGGGCGGTGCCGGGCATCGGGGTCGGAGGCGTACGCGTACAGCTTCTCGAGACTCGTCCAATAGAGCAGGACGGTGGGCGTCCGCGGCAGGCCGAAGAGCCGATAGCCGACGGCGCCGGAGTCCGGGTCGCTCATGAGCTCGCGGATCATCGGGGGCATCGCCGTGAAAGTGGGCCACCAGGCGCGCAGGTGGGACCAGCGGTTGATGCGCATGCCGATGAGGAACACGACGAGCTCGCCGTCGTAGTCGTGGGTCAGACGCTCCGGCTCGGGGATCATGGGGACCGCCTCCTGATCATGACGTGCAATTGGATAGTTGAACTCTCTAAAGATAGATAGTGATACTCTCCAATGTCAAGAGGAGGCACGATGCGGATATCCGAGCTCGCGCGGGTGGCGGAGACGTCCACCGCGACGGTCAAGTACTACATCCGCGAGGGGCTCGTCCCCCCGGGAGAGCTGACCTCATCAACCCAGGCGGTCTACAGCGACCAGCACCTGGCGCGACTGCGGCTCGTGCGCGCGCTGCTCGGGCCCGGCGGGCTCTCGATCGCGCAGACGCGGCAGGTGCTCGCCGTGATCGACTCCCCCGGGGACGACCTGTTCCACGCGCTCGGAGCGGCGCAGTCGGCCACCTTCCCCGCCGCGGACGACGTCGATGCGGACGGCGCGCTGCGGCTCATCCGGCGCGCGGGTTGGCGGATCCAGCCGGACAGTCCCGAGGTCGGCCAGCTGGCCCGCGCGCTCGCGGCGATCGACGACGCCGGATTCGTCGTCCCCGACCGAGTCATGGACGCCTATCTCACCGCAGCGGAGTCCATCGGCGAGGCCGAGGTCGACGCCATGCCGCCCGACCCCGGCGACGCGCTGCGCTACGCCGTGCTCGGCTCGATCCTCGTCGAACCCCTCCTCCTGGCGCTGCGCCGCCTTGCCGAGCAGCACGTCTCGTCCGGCCGGTTCGGCGACCGCTCCTGACACGCAGGCGCGGCTCACGCCGGCCAGCGCACCGCCGCCCACGGGCTCTGCGGGTCGCGTTTGAGCCACTCGAGCGCGGTGGTGCGGGCGCGCTCGGCCGAGTAGCCGACGCCGTAGAGTCCCGCGAGGTAGCGGTCCGCATACTCGTCCCAGCTGCCGAAGGCGATGACCGCGGCCGTCGCGATCATGTCGCTGGCCGCGCCGGCCGTCGGCCCGTCGATGAGACCGGCGTACGCCGACCAGCGGATGAGATTCGCGAACCGGCAGATGTTGAAGGCCATCTCGTTGCGCATCGCATCGACGTCGGAGATCCCGGCGGCGCCCTGGCCCTCCTCCGTGCGGACGCGCGCGAGCCCTCCGGCATCGATCCCGTCGATCGCCTCCTGCGGGACTCCGGCGCGCGCGAGTCGCTCGGGCAGGGAGCCGAGGTCGATGCGGGTATCGGCGACCGCGAGCATCCGCGCGGCGTTCCAGGCACCGCGCGCCGCCTCGTAGGCGGCCCCGTTCCCGGTCTTCTCCCCGCGCACCGACCAGTCGCGCGCAAGCGCCTGTCGGACCACTCCCCACGGCTGGCACACGCCGTATCCGAAGTACGTCTGCTCGGGAGAGACCGTGCTCAGACGCCCCCGCGTGATCTCCCACTCGTAGCGGGCGTACGGCGCGGCGAGCGCGCATGCGAATCGGCGCCACGGCTGCGTCGCCGGCGGGACGGCGGGGCTTCCCGGCCCCGCCCGGTGCACCGATGCCCGACGTCGGCGCACCGCGACCGCCCACCAGATCAGACCGACGACGAACGCGACGAGAAGCAGAGCGACCATCAGCACGATCACGGTGGACCCCTGGGTGAGCATTCGTCCTCCTCTGCGGCGCGTGCCACGGTGGCGGTCTGCGAGCGTGGCCCCAACCTATCGCGCGACCCCCACCGCCCGGGGGCCTACAGGTGGCGCAGCTCGGCGTCGATCGCGGCCGTGGTATCGAGCAGCGCTGGCACGATCTCGCCGCGCAGCGACTCGAGCGGAATGCGGGTCTTCGCGGTGGAGACGTTGACGGCCGCGACCGTGCCGTCGCGGCCGTGCACCGGCGCGGCGACCGAGCGCACGCCCTGCTCCAGCTCGCCGTCGACGATGGCGTAGCCCCTGGCGGCGGCCTCATCGAGCTCCCGTGCGAGCGCGGCAGGGTCGACCTGCTCACCGGTCGCCGGCGAGACGAACGGTCCGGCCGGGCGTTCGGGCAGCGCCCCCAGGAGCACGCGCCCCATGCTCGTCGCGTGCGCGGGGAAGCGCGTGCCGATGGTGATGCCGACGCTCATGATCCGCCGCGTCGGCACGCGGGCGATGTAGACGATGTCGTCGCCGTCGAGGACCGCGGCCGAGACGCTCTCGCCCACACGGTGGGAGAGCTGCTCGAGGTGCGGCTGGACCACCTCGGTCAGGGAGAGCGCCGACAGGTAGCTGAAACCCAGCTCGAGCACCCGCGGTGTGAGCGAGAACTCACGCCCCCGCACCCGGATGTATCCGAGCGTCTCGAGGGTGTGCAGGAAGCGGCGGGCCGCCGCGCGGGGGATGCCGGCGCGATCCGCCACCTCCGTGAGGGCCAGCTCCGGATGATCCGCGTCGAAGGCACGGATCACCGCGAGCCCGCGCGCGAGCGACTGCACGAAGTCGCGTGAGGACTCGCTCATCTGCTCCTCTTCCATCGTGTGTCCCGCGCCGCGGCCGAACTGCGGAGATCCGGCGCATCTGCGGACGACTCCGCGTCGATCATCCGCAGTTCGGCCCGATCTCCGCCGTTCAGCAGGCGCGTCAGCGCTCGAGGACGACGGCCAGGCCCTGACCGACGCCGATGCACAGCGCGGCCACCGCGACCCCGCCGCCCCTGCGGGCGAGCTCGTGCGCCGCGTGGCCGACGACGCGACCGCCGGACGCGCCGAGCGGGTGCCCGATGGCGAGCGCACCGCCGTGGATGTTGACCTTCTCCGGGTCGAGGTCGGGCCATCCCTGGACGCAGGCGAGCGACTGCGATGAGAACGCCTCGTTCAGCTCGACGACGTCGACGTCGGCCCAGGTTCGGCCGGCACGGGCGAGTGCCTTGTTGGCCGCCTCGATGGGCGCGATCGGGAAGTCGTCGGGGTCGACGCCGTGCCAGCCGCGCCCCGCGATGCGCGCGAGCGGCTCGCCGGGGAGCGCCCCCTCCGCGCCGACGAGCACGGCGGACGCGCCGTCGTTGATCGACGAGGAGTTGCCGGCCGTGACCGATCCGTCGGCCGCGAACAGCGCCTTGAGTCCTGCGAGCTTCTCGACCGTCGAGTTGTCGCGGATGCCCTCGTCGCGCTCGAGCTCGGCGCCGGGCACCTGCACGATCTCGCCGTCGTAGACGCCGTCGGCCCACGCCTGCGCCGCGAGCCGGTGGCTGCGGGCCGCGAACTCGTCCTGCGCCTCGCGGCTGATCCCCCACTCCCTGGCGATCTTCTCGGCCGACTCGCCGTTGGAGATCGTCCACTGCTTCGGGAGGGCGCGGTTGGTCATCCGCCAGCCGATCGACGTGTTCCACATCGTCTGGTTCCCGACGGCCGGCCACGGCTTGGGCGACTTCTCGACGATGAAGGGGGCCCGGCTCATCGACTCGACGCCCCCCGTGAGGACGATGTCCGCGTCGCCCGCCTCGATGGCGCGCGAGCCCTGGAAGACGGCCTCGAGCGACGAGGCGCAGAGACGGTTGACCGTCACGCCCGTCACCGAGGTGGGAAATCCGGCGAGCAGCGCGCCGAAGCGGGCGACATTGCGGTTGTCCTCGCCCGCCTGGTTGGCGTCGCCGAAGACCACGTCGTCGATCCGGGCGGGGTCGAGGCCCGTGCGCTCGACGGCCGCCTTCATGACGACGGCGGCGAGGTCGTCGGGCCGGATGCCGCTGAGGGCGCCGGCTGCGCGACCGAACGGCGTGCGGACGGCGTCGTAGACGAAGCTGGCGGTCATCTCATGCCTCCTTCAGGCTGAGCCCGGTGAGCTCGGCGATCTCGGCGACCGTGTTGTCGCCGAAGAGCTCGCGGACGCGGAAGCCGTCGGCCCCCGTGTCGAACACGCCGTGGTCGGTGTAGACGCGCGTGACGCACCCGACGCCCGTGAGCGGATAGGCGCAGGCCTCGACGAGCTTCGACTCGCCCTTCTTGGTGAGCAGGTCGGTCATCACGAAGACCTGCTTCGCGCCGATCGCGAGGTCCATCGCGCCACCGACGGCCGGGATCGCGTCAGGCGCCCCTGTCGACCAGTTCGCGAGGTCGCCGCCCTGCGAGACCTGGAACGCACCGAGCACGCAGACGTCGAGGTGACCGCCACGCATCATCCCGAACGAGTCGGCATGGTGGAAGTAGGCGGCCCCGGCGAGCGCGGTCACCGGCTGCTTGCCGGCGTTGATGAGGTCGGGGTCGATCCGCCCCTCCTCGGGCTTGGAGCCCATGCCGAGCATGCCGTTCTCGGTGTGCAGGATGATCTCCTGCCCCTCGGGCAGCGCGTTGGCGACGAGCGTCGGCGCGCCGATGCCGAGGTTGACGTATGCCCCCTCGGGGATGTCGGCCGCGATGCGGGCGGCGAGCTGGTTGCGGTCGATTCGCGTGGTCACTTCGACTCCTCCTCGTGCTCGAGCGGCTCGCCCTCGAGGGTCACTCCGCCGACGAAGACGCCGCCGTCGAGCCACCGCCGCTCACCGACGGCGACGACGCGGTCGACGAAGATCCCCGGCGTGACGACGGTCTCCGGGTCGATCGATCCGAGCTCCACGATCTCGTCGACCTGAACGATGCACCGCGCAGCGGCCGTCGCCATGATGGGCCCGAAGTTGCGGGCCGTCTCGCGGAAGACGAGGTTGCCCCAGCGGTCGCCCTTGAGGGCGCTGACGAGCGCGACGTCGGCGCGGATCGGGTACTCGAGCACGTACTCGCGCCCGTCGATCGTGCGCTGCTCCTTGCCGTCGGCGAGCTGCGTTCCGACGCCGGTCGGCGTGAAGAAGCCGCCGATGCCGGCGCCCGCGGCGCGGATCCGCTCGGCGAGGTTGCCCTGCGGGACCAGCTCGAGCTCGATCTCGCCGGCGCGGTACAGCCCGTCGAAGACCCACGAGTCGCTCTGGCGCGGGAAGGAGCAGATGATCTTACGCACCCGCTTCTTCGCGAGGAGCGCGGCCAGCCCCGTGTCGCCGTTGCCCGCGTTGTTGTTGACGATGGTGAGGTCGCCGGCGCCCTGCTCGATGAGCGCGTCGATCAGCTCGACGGGCTGTCCGGCCCGCCCGAATCCGCCGATCATGACGGTCGACCCGTCCTCGATGCCGGCCACGGCGTCTTCGACGCTCGCGACGGTCTTGTCGATCATCCGGCCTCCTGAGATCACCGGGGCGCGAACCCCGCTTGTTCGCTATGCGAACGTGCGTTCGCTCTGCGCGCTCATCCTATCGCGCGGGAGCGAGAACCGGAACCCCGCCCTCGTGCGGTCTCCTCGCACAGCGCCTTCACGAGATGCATCGTTCCTCGCGAGATGCATCGAAATTTGGCCGAGTTTCGGTGCATCTCGCGAGTTTCGGTGCATCTCGCGGGTCGGGGGATGGAGCGGGGAGTTCTAACCTGGAAGCCGTGACCTCGCATCCCCCGACACGCTCGCTCCCCCGCGTGCGTGCGCAGTTCGGCGTCCTGTCGACGCTGCGGTCGACCAGGCTGCCCCGCGACGCCTGGTATCTGAGGGCGGGCGGGGTCGTGTTCGCCGCGCTCGTCTCGCTCGGCGCACTCGCGATCGCCGGGCGGATCGACCTCGGACTGTACGCCTTGACCGGCTCGATGACGGCGCTCTTCACGCACAGCCTTCCGTACCGCCGGCGCGCCTCGACGATGGCAGGATTCGTCGCCTTCGTCACCCTCGGCTGCACGGTCGCGATGATGACCGCCGCGGCGCTCGAGAACCCTCTCGCTCGGATCGGCATCGCGGTCGTGCTCGCGGCGATCATCAAGGTCGCCCACGACGCGTCCGCGGTCGGAGCGCCGACGCCGGTGATCCCCATCTTCCTCGTGACGGCGCTCACGTTCTCGGAGCAGTCCTGGGCCGCGCTGCCCCTGCATGCAGGGCTCGTCCTCGGGTCGGGCGCGATCGCGTGGCTCGTCGTGATGGCGCCGTCCCTCGCGCGACCGCACGGTCCGGAGCGCCGCGCGGTCGCCACCGCCGTGCTCGCAACGATCCCGCTCGGCCGGGAGCCGGAGAGCGTCTCCGCCCGCGACGCGCTCGCCAGCTCGATCGCCGCGGCGTGGCGGACCCTGGAGCTGGCGGGATCCCGGACCGAGGAGCAGGCGGCGCTCGAGGCGCATGTCGTCGCAGCGGAGCGCGTGCTCGCCGATCCCTCCGTCAGCGTGCCCGAGCGCGCCAGGGCGAACGCCCGCACGATCGAGCGGTCACGGAGCATGCTCCCCGCCCCGCCGCTCACCGCCACGGAGCGCAGGCAGCTGCGCGGCATCCGGCTCGATCGCGAGGCACCGCACGGCTTCGCTCAGCGCCATCCGGTCCTCTCGGCGTTCCGCCCGTCATCGCCGTCGATGCCGTACTTCTGGCGGGTGCTCGCCGGCTGCCTGGCCGCGGCCCTCGTCTCGTACGCGCTCGGAGGCGACCGCCCGTTCTGGGCGATCACCTCGGCGGCCGTGATCGTGCAGCCGAACCTCCTCCTGACGTGGCGAAAGTCGCCGCCGCGCGCCCTCGGCGCCGTCATCGGCGTCGGGCTCTTCGCCCTCCTGGCCCCCGTCGCGCACCTCGATCCGTTCCTGGCCGTGGCGATGGTCCTGGTGCTGAACGCACTCGCCGAGCTGTTCGTCCCGCGCAACTACCTCGTGGGTCAGGCGTTCGTGACCCCCATGGCGCTGCTCATGAGCCAGTTCGGGGCGGTGACGGCACCGACGGGCGAGCTGATCGTGGAGCGCCTCGTCGACACCGTCGTGGGCGTCATCGCCGGTCTCGCTGCCGCCTTTCTCATCCGCAACGGGCACCTGCGTCGGCGCGCCAAAGCCGCTGTCGATCATCTCGAGTCGACGGCTCTCGAGGCCGAATCCCTCCCGGCGGAGGCGAGCCCGACGGAGATCACGCGCGTCCGGCGCGCGCTCATCGCGCAGCTGGCCGAGGTGTCCGCAGCAGTCAGGTCCTCCGACAGCGAATGGTGGACGCATCGCGTCGACGAGACCAGGGTCGTCACCGCGCAGAAGCGCGGCCACGCCGCTCTGGCTTCGCTCGACCGCGGCGGGGAGTGACCCCGTCGCACGGCGTGACGACCTCCGGATCCGGGGGACAGCGGGCACCCTCTGACGCTCCCTCAGGGCACCGGAATCGCTGCCGCAGCGGCATGCCGAGGTCGCGCCGCTACGAGCGAACCGCTCGCGTGCTGTCTCGCACGATGAGCTCCGGCCGGATCAGGCGATGCACCCTCGGTCCGGTGTCGCCCGCCAGTCGCTTCAGCAGCGTGGCGACGGCGAGCTCGCCCACCAGCTGCGTCGGCAGCCGCACGGACGTCAGCGGCGGAACGCCCCATTCGGCGAAATCGAGGTCGCCGTAGCCGGTGACGCGCACGTCGTCGGGAAGCGCCCGCCGCAGCTCGTGGAGCGCCCGGACGATCCCGAGCGCGAAGAAGTCATCGCCCGTCACGATCGCATCGACGCCCCCGTGGTCGCCGAGATACGCCATGCCGAAACGGAAAGCCTCCTGCGCCCGCCATTGGGGACCGATGTTCTCGAACCGACGGGTCGGCAGAAGATGCTCGTGGACCTCGACGCCGGAGACGCCCGCGAACGCCCGCTCCACCCCTTCGCGTCGCCGGAGGATCGTGCTGATGTCCATCTGCTCGTCGAGGTAGAGGACTTCACGGGCTCCGGCCCCGATCAGATGCCGCGCCGCGGCATACGCCCCGGCCTCGCTGTCGACGCCGATGAAGTCCGTCGGAGTCTCCGAGATCTCCCGCGACACCGCCACGACCGGGATCCCCGAGGAGTGGACACGTGCCCAGCACCGGCTGTGACCCTGGACGGGAATCGCGATCACCCCGGCCGGGCGCTCCGTGACGAGGTGCGCGGCGATGCGCTCCTCCTGCTCGGCGTCCTCCTCGGTCACGAACAGCTCCAGGCTGTATCCGGCCGCCCTCACCCCCGTCTCCACGGCCGCGATGAGCTGCGATGCGAACGGATGCGTGGCCGCGGGGACCGTGATCGCGATTCCCTGCACGCCGGCGTCCCGCGCCGGAGCGGACGACAGGTAGCCGACGCGCACCGCCTCGTCCATCACCAGCGCGCGCGTGCGCTCGCTGACGCCGTCGCGTCCCCGAAGCGCCCGAGACACCGTGTTCGGGGAGAGACCGAGAGAGGAGGCGATGTCGTCGAGAGTCCGCCGGCGCGTGCTCATGCTCCTCCTGTCAGCGATGGACGCCCCCAAATATAGCCGTCGTGCGGGGAGCGCCTCTGCCGCCGGTCACCCCTTGAGCGCGAGGGAGACCCTCGTGAGCGGCACCGGGGCGCCGCCCTCCGAGACGACGGAGAGACGCAGCCAGTGGCCGAAGTCGCGCACCGGAACGGATGCGACCCCCTGCATCGGCACGACGAGGACGTCGTCCTCGTGCGGCACCCAGGTCAGCCCGTCCGCGGAGATCTCCGTGCGCAGCGCCACCCGCGCCTGGGAGCTCTCGAGGAAGTGCACGAACCACCGGGCCTCGATGGCCCAGGCCACCTCGAACGGCTCGGTGACGAAGGCACCGGTCTCACTGGTCACGCCGCGCTCGAGCACGGCCGTCTGAGATTCACGCAGCATGTCGATCACCAATCCGCCGAGATGAGCACGGAGTCCAGGAAGAGGAAGTTGCGGCGCCCGCTGAGCGAGCGCACGGACACGTAGAAGTTCAGGAGGTTCTCCAGGGAGCCGTAGCGATCGTCGTAGATCGGCACGGGCACATCCGACCAGTCCATGACCCGGTCGTTGAGCTGCACCTCGACGTTGCGTCGGTTCTCGGTGTCGATGAGCCAGCGCAGGTAGTGCCAGTTCACCTTGGTCGGCACCTCGTTCATGCACAGCTCCTGCGGCTCCCCGTACACGCGCCAGTCCTCGGGATCGGGCGCGGTGAAGTCGGCGGCGTAGGGCAGATCGAACTTCCCCTCGTGATGGTCGCGCGGCGTGGGCTCCGGCACGATCGGGTACTGCCACTGGCGCAGCATCGTGCCGTTCTCGTCCGCGTTCTGGTACCTCACGACGGTGTGATAGCGGACCCCGTTCTCCCCGCAGAGGTCCGTTCCGAAGGTGAAGGCGCCGAACTCCGCCTCGGACGGATGCTCGTTGCCGTTCCACGTCATGTCGCCGTACCCGTCGTCACTGCCGTCGGCGACCGTCGCCTCGGACTTGTACGCCAGGTACGCCTCGATCTGGACGAGGCCGCGGCCGCTCATCGTCAGGCGTCGGATGGACGTGGCCGTGTGGCCAGGGTACGGGCGCGTGGCGAGCTTCATCGCGTACGTCCCCGACATCGCGCCATGCGTGCCGACGTCGAAGAAGTCGCAGCTGGACAGCTGGGGCGGGCGGAAGTCCCGGAAGTGCCGGTCGAGCGACGCGTACTCGCCGCGGCCGTTGTAGTTCCCGCCGAGCTCCACCCACCCATGGAGCCCGGAGTTGAAGTCGTCGTGTGCCAGGATCCGCGGCAGCGGATCGAACCGCGAGAGTGCGGGGTCGCTGCTGCGCAACGCGGTGCGGAGGTCCGCCACGAGACTCGATTCGGATCGGTCGAGATTCTGCTGTTCCATATTTTTAACGTTAGGCATACAGTGGAAAAAGTACAAGCATGGAACGATGCGGGAGCGTACGTGGGCGACGAGGCCCACGGCGGAAAGGATCCACGATGACGTCGGAGACGAAGCTCACCAAGGCCACCGTGGCCTCCACCGTCGGCACGGCCCTCGAGTGGTACGACTTCTCCCTCTACGGCACCGCGTCGGCGCTGGTCCTGTCGCAGGTCTTCTTCCCCGGCGGCGACGAGATCACCGGCGTGCTGGCCTCCCTCGCGACGTTCGCCGTCGGATTCTTCGCGCGCCCGATCGGCGGCATCGTCATCGGGCTCCTCGGCGACCGGTTCGGACGCCGTCAGATGCTCTTCGTGACGCTGCTGCTGATGGCCGTGTCCTCGACGCTGATCGGATGCCTTCCCACCTTCGCCCAGATCGGCGTGTGGGCGCCGGCGCTCCTCGTGTTCCTGCGCATCCTGCAGGGGCTCGGCGCCGGAGGCGAGTACGCCGGGGCGATGCTGCTCTCGGCGGAGCACGCCTCTGATCGGCGTCGCGGACTGAACGCGTCGATCCCCAGCGTGGGCAACGCGCTCGGATCGCTCGTGGCGACCGGGATCTTCTTCCTCATGGAGGCCGTGATGCCGGCTGACGCCTTCCTCGCCTGGGGATGGCGCGTGCCCTTCTGGCTGAGCCTGGTGCTCGCCGTGGCGGCCTTCATCATCCGCCTGCGGGTGAGCGAGAGCCCCGAGTTCCGCCAGGCCGGGGCCGCTCCTCGCACCCCCGTCGGCGACCAGTTCCGCGAGATGTTCCGCCTCGGCGGGCGCCGGATCCCGCTCGCGATGCTGATGAGCGTCGCCCCGAACGTCCTCTCCTACCTCCCCTCGGTATATGCGCTCACCTACCTCGCGACGACCGTCGGGGCGCCGCCGTGGATCGGCCTCGTCGGCATCATCATCGCGAACCTCCTCAAGTTCGTGACCGTTCCCACGGCTGGTTGGCTGAGCGACCGATTCGGCGGACGTCGGATCATGATGATCGGCAGCGGCGCGGGCGCCCTGCTCTTCTACCCGTTCTTCTGGATGCTCGACACCGGGACGCCGATCTGGATCTGGGCGGGGCTCGTGATGATCTTCACGCTCTGCTGCGACATGACACTGGCCTCGCAGGCGAGCATGCTCTCCAACCTCTTCGACACGCACGTGCGCTACGCGTCTGTGACCTTCAGTCGCGAGATCACCGGCGCGATCGTGGGCGGGACGATCCCCCTCGTCGCGGCAGCGCTCACGGACGCGTTCGGCGGCCGTCCGTGGCTCGTCGCCCTGTACTGCTCGGTGCTCTGCGTCGTCACGATGATCGGCACCTATCTCCTCCCGCGCGACCGCAGCGACGTGCCCGCGGGGGCCACCAGGAGTGCGCCGCGCGGTTGAGGGATCGCCCCCACCCTCTCCTCGCGAGATGCACCGAATCTCGCGAGATGCATCGAAACTCGGGCCCGCTTCGCCGGTTTCGGTGCATCTCGCGGATCGGGGCGGGGTTCACGCGGGCCGAGGGGCGCGCCTATCGTGGGGGCATGAGCGACTACTCGACGACCGAGCTCGGTCCCACGGAGGAATGGCACGCACTCGAGGGGCCGAAGGGATCGACTGGGAAGGTCTTCGTCGACGGCCTGATCGGCTCGCAGAACTCCGGGATGAGCGTCAACGGCCTCGCCCCGGGTCAGAGCTCGCCGTTCTGGCACAAGCATTCCCAGATCGAGGAGGTCTACCTCTTCCTCGGAGGCGAGGGGAAGATGGCGCTCGGCGACGACGTCGTCGACGTCTCCGCCGGCACTGCGATCCGCGTCGCGCCGGACACGATGATGGCCGTCCACGCGAACGCCGACAGTCCCACCGATCTCCGCTTCGTCTGCGTGCGCTCCGGCCCGGCGACGCTCGCCGACGTCGGGAACGACGCGGACTTCTCGCACGACCCGTTCCCCTGGGCCTGATCCGCGCAGCACGGCTCCGCGAGATGCACGGAGACCCGCCCGATGCAACCTGATTTCGATGCATCTCGCGAGTTTCGATGCATCTCGCGGGTGAGGGCGGGGGTCAGGGGCGGCGACGTGATGCCGCTGCTGCAACCCAGGCGGGGAGCTTGACCGCCAGGAACAGGGTCACGACCGCGAGGCCCATCGCGGACCATCCGGCGTAGCCGGCCCACTCGACCTCGACGAGCGGGGCGGATGCGGCCACGACCATGCCGGCCGCGAACAGGACACCCGCCAGACCGAACCCGCGCCGAACCGCCCGGCCCGCCAGCCACCCGGCCGCGAGCACGGGGCCGATCACCGACGCCCCGCCGATCGTCAGCGCGATCGGCGCGAGCCACCCCGCCCCCGACAGGAGCGCGGCGATGTACACCGCGGCCGCGACGGCCACCCCGATCGCGAAGCACAGCGTGAGCACGAGGGGCGCGCGCCGCGGCGGCATCACCCGTGCGGGCTTGGCCCCACGCCGAGCCAAGCGCTCCTCGCGCCGCCGAGCGCGCCGCTCGCGCCGCGCGTCGGCGCCGCTCGGCGCATCCGTGTCCTGCTCGGTGAGGGTCGCCGCGTCGCTGCTCCGCATCCCTCGATCCCATCACCGATTCCTATGACGCGTCTGCGCGCCGGGCGGACCGCGACGCCTCCCGCGCATCCGTAGACTCGGCGGGACGACGCGCGACGGAGAAGGAGGCGGCGTGACGGCACGCACGTGGTTCGCCGTGGCGCGACTCGCCGCCGCGGCCCTGTGCATCGCCGCTCTCGTCCACCGCCTCTTCTGGGGTCTGAGCTCGCAGACGATCGCCGGGCAGAACTTCTTCGCCTACCTCACGATCCAGTCGAACATCGCCTTCGCGGTCGTCGCGACCACAGGGGGCCTCGTCGCGCTGCGTCGCGCGGACGATCCGGACTGGCTCACCGGCATCCGCACCGTCGTCCTCAGCTGGACGATCACCGCCGGCCTCGTCTTCGCCCTCCTCATGTGGCAGGCCGACCTGCGCGGGATCCCGATGACCGTGCCGTGGTCGGATCACGTCCTGCACTTCGCGCTGCCGGCCTTCGCGATCGCCGGCTGGGTCCTCGGCCCCGGCCGCAGGACCGCGCGCTGGTCGCTCATCGCCGGCGTGCTCGCCTTCCCCGTCGTGTGGGGCCTCGTCACGATGTGGCGCGGCTCCCGCATCGGCTGGTACCCGTACTACTTCCTCGACCTGCGGCAGGTCTCCGGCGTCGGGGAGTTCCTCCTGACGAGCGCCTTCGCCCTGGCGGTGTTCGCCGGCGTCGCGAGCGGCCTGATCGGCCTGAGCCGGTGGCGCCCGACCGCGCGGGTCCTCAGGCCGGGGGGCGAGTCAGGCCCGGATCACTCCGACTCCGGCGCCGCGAAGAACGCGAGCGAGTCCGTCGCGGCCTGAGCCGCGTCGTCATCCCCGAGCTCCGCGAACGCGCGCGCCGCCTCGCCGCCGACGAGCCCGACGAGGATCGGCTCCCCGGTGATCGGCTCGAGATTGATCCACGTCCGGATCGCGGCGTCCCCTCCCACCGAGTGCCACACGGCGGCGTCGGTGTCCCAGAACCGCTCGTCGAAGCGCAGCCAGACGCTCTCGACGGCGCCGGATCCGGCGGCCTCGATCGCGCTGCGGTACGCGAACGGGAGGGCGGGCTCGAACTCGATCGACCCGTGCTGGAGGACGCCGATCGGCGCCGTGACGATCACGCGGTCCGCCGAGAGCGCCTCCCCGCTGCTGAGACGGAGGCTGACGCCGGTCGAGTCGTAGGTGACGCCGAGCACGGTGGTCGACAGCGACACCTGGAGGTCGCCGATCGCCTCCTCGACGAGCGTCGCCAGGTCGCCCTGCAGCGCCACCTGGGCGCTCGGGACCTCGGGCGGGTACCAGGTCGACTGCTCGTCCGCGTCGGCGCCCGAGAGATCGGCGACGTAGCGGACCGCGGCGGCCACCGCCGGATCCTCCGCGTCGGCACCCGACTCGGAGAGCGCGTCCGCGAGGCCATGATCGGACGTCTGATCCCTGGACCATGACCACGCGCTGCGGAGCGGATCGAGCGACGGCACGTCGGTCTCGCCCTCCTCCGTGCGCGCGGCCTCCTCCTCGAGCGGCTCCGCCTCGATCCCGAGATCCGCGAGCATCTCGTGCAGCTGCGTCGCGTCCGCGTCGCTCAGCCAGGCGCCGAGCGAGGGGGCGACGGGCCAGTCGTCGAGCTCGACCGTGCGGATCCGCCCTCCCGTGCGGTCGCGCCCCTCGATGAGCGTCACCTCGTGCCCGGCGTCGGCGAGGAAGCGTGCGGCGCGCACGCCCGCGATGCCGGCGCCGATCACGAAGGTCCGCTCCCCCGGCTCCGCGGCCTCGGAGAGCAGGGCGGCCGCCCGCAGGCCGTCGCTCGAGGCGCCCTGCATCGATCCGATCGGGCTGCCGAGGTAGTCGCCGGCGAAGAACACCCGGCGGCCGAGGGGCTCCATGAGCACGGCGCGGTCGGCCTCGCTCGATCCGACCGGCACGAACGCACGCCCGCCGCGGGAGAGCGGATCGCGCGTCCATTCGCTGCGCACGAACCCGACGGGGGCGGGGACGTCGTGCGACGGGGTCGGCGAGACGTCGGGCGTCGAGGTCGTCGGCGACGGCTCTGGCCCGTCGGACACGCACGACGCGAGCAGCACGGCGACGGTGCCCGTTCCGGCGCCGATGAGCAGCGAGCGGCGTGTGATCCTCATTGGGCGCCAGCCTATCTCGCGCGGCGCGAGCCGACGCCCGACGCCCGGTGCCCCGCCAGGGGACGCCGGGCGGCCGGCCTTCGCCGTCACCCGCGCGCGGGGCGCCTCAGCGCCAGCACGGCGCCGGCGGCCAGCAGCACCAGTGCGGCGGCCGGGACCCACGGTGCCAGCTCCGATCCGGTCACGGCCAGCTCCCCGTCCTCGCCGGAAGCCACGGCCTCGCCGGCGGCCACGATCTCGATCGGCGCCCATCCGACGAGCGTCCCCTCGCCGTCCTGCACGACGATGCGGTGGTCGCCGAGCGCGGCGTCCTCCGGGATCTCGGCGCGGATCGTCCCGTCGTCGCCGACCGTTCCCGTCACGAGCCGCTGCGGGTCGGAGTGCAGCCACACCGACGCGATCTCGCCAGCGAGGCTCGGGACGCCGACCTCGATCGTCTCTCCTCGTGCGGCCGAGGCGGGCACGCTCACGCCGCCGCGGTCGGCGCCGTCGAGCTCGTCGTCCGGCGTGGGCACCGGCGCCTCCCCGGACCCGGGACCCTCACCGGACCCGTCATCGCCGGCTCCGTCGTCCCCACCGTCCCCGGACCCGCCGCCCTCGCCGTCGCAGTCGGCGCCGTCGGCGACGCGCAGGGAGACGCCCTCGTGCGCGGAGTCGGACATCCAGAACACGCTCGGATCGGCCTGCGGGTCGGACGCGCACCAGGCCATCGCGAGGCCCTCGTTGGTGTAGGCCGGGTTCATACCGGTGGGCGCCGCGTACTCGGCCCGCCGCTCGAACGCCCCGTCCGCGATCTCGAAGACTGCGGACCGGTTGTCGCACACCTCGTCGCACAGCGCCCACAGCTCATTGCCGCCCGCGCGCCAGTCGAGGCCCATGACGTTCGGCACGGCCTCGGAGTTCCCGATCGTCTGCAGCTCGGTGATCCCGCCGTCGGCCTCGAGGACGACGACGTGGATGCGCCCGGTCTGCTCGATGCCCGCCGCGAACACGCCGCCGAAGTGCTCCCCGTACGCGGCGGGGTCGTAGGCGCGCCCGTCGACGTCGGCGAGGCCGGCCGCCGTGGCGTCCTCGTCGGAGATCCACTCGACGGCCTCCGCGCCGCCGTTCGCGCCGAGCTCGCCCGTGATGTCCTTCAGGTTCCACTCGTTCGTCGTCGTCGCGCCGGTCTCGCCCAGCTCGACGCGCAGGATCGACGGGCGGCTGACGTCGCTCGCGTCGTTGTTGCGCTCGGTCGCGAGGTAGACCGCGCCGTCGTCGCCGACCGTGATCCCCTCCCCGTCCGGCGTGCCGGTGCCGTCGGGATAGGTCGGCTCCCAGGAGCGGTCCACCGTGTACGTCTCCGGTCCGCCGGCGAGACGGAAGATCTCGCCGTTGTCGTTGTTCACGGCGTAGATCGTGCCGTCGGGCGCGATGTCCATGCCCGACATGTCGTCGCCCCACGTGCCGGGCGCGACCGCGTCGCGGACCTCGTCGCCGAAGGGCCACGGCTCCACGTCGACGTCGGGCTGCTCGACATCGCCGCACGTGTTGGGGAGCTCGAAGGTGCCGCCCGCCGAGTCGGCGAACTCGCCCGTCATGTCGGGGCAGCGGGCGATCGTCGTCGGCGAGTGCTCGCTCCACTCGTGCGTCGCGACGATCGCGCCGTCGGCGTCGGCGATCGTGACGGAGTCCTCGCCGCCCAGCCCGAAGTCCGGCTCGGTGAGGACGCCGAGGTATCCGCCGGACTCGATCTCGGTGCCCTCGGGGAGCACGATCGGATCGTGCGACGGGTCGCCGTCGACGATCGTCCAGCCCGAGACGTCGGCCGAGCTCTCCTGATCGGTGTTGGCCAGCTCGATCCAGTCGCCGATCGGGTCGCCGTTGGTCTCGATCTCATTGAGCACGACCGGCGTCTCGGCGGTCTCGCCGTCGCCCTCGTCGTCCTCCTCTTCGCGCACCGCGTTGGGCTCGCCGGGGGTGGGCTCGGTGTCGACGAAGTCGCCCGTGCCGTCGGGGATGCGGCCCTCGCTGGCAGCGTGATCCGTCCACGCGTACTCGTCGACGAGCGTCTCGCCGTCCGGGGCGAACAGCCGCGCCTCGTCGTTCTTGCCCAGCCCGAAGCCGTCGTCCCCCGAGTCGGGCTCGATCACGAGGAACGCGCCGGGCTCCAGCACGGTGCCGTCCGGCACGACCGCCGCGTGCGCATCGTCGTCGTCGCGGAGGATCCACCCCGAGACGTCGACCGCCTCCGCGCCCGCGTTCGTCAGCTCGACGAAGTCAGGGGCGTCGGTCTCACTCGACGACTGGACCTCGTTGATCCGGATGTCCTCGTCGGCCGCCCAGGCCGGCCCGGCGATCGCCAGCCCTCCCACGACGACGACGGATGCGGCGGCTGCCAAGACGGGGCGCGTCAGCGCGCGTGAGCTTCGAGTCTGCACGCGCGTGATGCTCGCCGATCCGGGTGACGCCCAGGCGATCCGCGCGTGAACCCCCGGTGAACGGGCTCACGCTCAGGCGTGGTGATCCCAGCGGCGACGCGCCCGGGACGACCCGTTCCGGTGCGGCAAAGTGCTCCACAACGGCCGTTCTGGAGCGTTTTATCGCACCCGAACGGGTCGGCCGCTCAGTCGCCGTAGAACTCGGAGGCGACCCGGAACGCCGTGTTCGCGGCGGGGACGCCCGAGTAGATCGCCGACTGGAGGATGACCTCCTTCACCTCGTCGACCGTGAGGCCGTTGCGCAGGGCCGCGCGCAGGTGCATCGCGAGCTCCTCGTGGTGGCCGTGCGCGATGAGCGAGGTGATGACGGCGACCGAGCGCATCCGACGCTCCAGGCCAGGCCGCTGCCACACATCGCCCCACGCGACGCGGGTGATGAAGTCCTGGAAGTCGGCGGTCAGCTCGGTCTGGTTCCGGATGGAGCGGTCGACGTGCTCGTCCGAGAGAACCTCACGGCGCACCGCCATCCCGTCGTGCCAGCGCTCGCCGTCGCTGAACCCCTCGCCCGCGGGGCGGGATCCGATCTCGGTCATCGTGCCTCCTCGAAGAAGCGGATCAGCTCGTCGGCCACCTCGGCCGGCTTCTCGGCGGGCGCGAGGTGGCTCGCGTCCGCGACCTCGACCATCCGGCCGTTCGCGACGGCGCCGACGATGGTCTCCTGGCCGGGGCGCGGGGAGACCGGGTCGTGCTCCCCGTACAGGGCGAGGACGGGCGTCGTCCTCCCGACGAGGGCCTCGCGGACGTCATAGGCGGCGAGCGCCTCGCAGCACAGCGCGTAGCTCTCGTCGTCCGTGTCGGAGAGGTTGTGCAGCAGCTTCCCGGTGATCACGGGGCGCGCGGCGATCGACCCCGGTGCGAACCAGCGCTCGGCCTGGTCACGCACGAGCACCGGCGTCCCCTGCCGGCGGATCCGCTCAGCGCGCTCGTGCCAGGCCTCCGGCTCGCCGAAGACGGGGCTGGAGCACACGATCGCGGCGGCAGCGAGGATGTCGCTGTGGTGCACGACGAGCTGCTGCCCGACGGCGCCGGCGAGGGAGACGCCGGCGTACAGGACCGGCGCGAGGTCGCGGATCCGCTCGGCGAGGGCCGCGGCGAGATCCTCGGTCGTGAACGGCTCGGTCGCGGGCTTCGACGCCCCGTGGCCCGGCAGATCCCACAGCGCGACGCGGTAGCGCTGCGCGAGGATCGGCACGACGTCCTCCCACAGCGTGGCCGCGGTCGTGCCGAGCGACGGCCCGAGCACGACGACGGGCGCACCCTCGGGGCCCGTCGGCTCGGTGACGGCGAGTTCGGGA
>JBQDDT010000035.1:0-13913 GCA_052092505.1 Microbacterium sp.
CAGGCGAGCCGGCCAGCGGCTACCTCCGCGCCGGACTGTGGGGGAACACCGTCGGGGAGCGGATCGCGGCGCTCGACCCGTCGCTGGCCCCCGACCTCGTCGTCGTGCAGGGGTCGATCAACGACCGCATCCTCCCGAAGGAGGGCTACCGCGACGCGGTCGTCGCCGCCTGGGATGCCCTGGAGGCGAAGTACCCCGAGGCGCGGATCGTCGTCCTGGGGCCCGCCCCGCAGGTGCTCCCCGTCGAGTCGGCGACGGCGCGGATCGACCGCGACCTGGCCGACCTCGCCGCTCAGCGCGACTGGACCTATGTCTCCCCGATCGGATCGGAGTGGATCACCGAGGCCAACTACCTGGACGTGATCGACACCTCGGCGCGCGGCAAGGACCACCCCTCCGACGACGGGCACCTCTTCCTCGCCCGCCAGGTCGCCGAGGCGATCCGCCCGTTCCTCGCCCCGGCGCCCGTCGAGGCCGTGACCGAGCAGCCGAAGCCCGCCCTCGGGGAGTGACGCGCCGCGCAGACGACCGCGGAGCCGGCCCCGCAGCGTGCGGGACGAGGTGCGCGGGCTGATAAGCTCGACGGGCCTCCATAGCTCAGGGGATAGAGCGTTGGTTTCCGGTACCAAAGGTCGCAGGTTCGAATCCTGTTGGGGGCGCCATTCCGACCTCGCCGTGGCGACACGCGTCCCGGTGGCGACACGCGTCCCGTCAGTCCTCCGGCAGCACCGTCATCCCGGCGATCTCGATCGGCGCGGACGACCACCCGAGTCCGCGCACGGCGATCCCGTACAGGCCGGCCGGTGCCCCCTTGTCGAAGCGCACGTCGGCGCCGGGGAGAGCGACGGACGTGCCGTCGACCGGGCACCCGATCAGCTCGGCGAGACGACGCGCCTCCACCTCCGGCTCGTCGGTGCGCACCAGCAGGGCGGCAAGGTCGGGGCGATCGGGAGCCAGCTCGATGCCTTCGGAGGCACGATGCTCCGCGCGCAGGCGGGCGAGCTCGGCGCGGGGCGGATCGTAGCTGATGAAGAAGGGGAAGTACGACGGTGCGTCGCGGACATGGACCTCGACAAAACCCGCGCCTCGCTCTTCGAACCACACCTCGTCCTCGATCACATCGTGCCCGGCTTCGCGCAGCTGAGACGCGGTCGTCCTGGCATCGGGGACGTCGACCCCGAAGGTCACGAGCCCGGAACCGGACAGCGCATCGATCGCCGTCCTGAGGATCTCGAGCCCACGTGCGTACGCTGACGCCGTGACCGCCGCCCAGTCGTCGACGGTGGCCAGCTCGACGTACCGTTCGTCGTCGATGCCCCAGGCGGCGTTGCGGAACCCGGGCATCGTCAATGCCGCGTGTGTGGTGAGGCCGGCCTCGTCATAGGAGGTCCTCGCCGCATCGAGGTCGGCGACCCAGTGGATCAGATGGTCGAACGTGACAGCGTGCTGTGGCATCGGCCCTCCCGTGTTGGTCCTCCGAGGCGCCCGTGTTCAGCGACCGTCGCGCGACCATCGTGACACGGGCTCGGACGGGTGCGGCGCGATCCCTTGATATCGGCCGGTCGCCGGCCGAGACTTGCCGTGCGGCCTCCGGCCGGAGCCGCGCGGCGCGACGGAAGGC
Organism: Microbacterium sp.; assembly: GCA_052092505.1. Lineage (GTDB taxonomy): Bacteria > Actinomycetota > Actinomycetes > Actinomycetales > Microbacteriaceae > Microbacterium. Next base: position 1,622 of record JBQDDT010000035.1, read on the forward strand.
AGGAGATGGCACACGGCGACATCACGCACATCGACATCCCGGTGAGCGACAGGAACAAGGCGACCTCGTTCTACTCGCGCCTGTTCGGCTGGCGGATCGCGACGATCCCCGGCTTCGAGGAATACCCCATGTGGCAGGCGCCGAACGGCATCAGCGGCGGGGGGCTCGCCCCGCGCAGCGCCGACTTCTCCCAGCCTCGCTCGTACGTGGAGGTCGACTCGATCGACGAGACGGTCGCCGCCGCCGCGGAGGCGGGCGGTTCGCTCCTGATGGAGAAGCAGCCGATCACCGAGACGAGCTGGTGGGCGGTGATCCTCGATCCGGATGGCAACGCGGTCGGCCTGTACGAGGGCACGACCGACACCGACGCCTGAGCCGGCATCCTCAGGGGCGTCCCTCCCGCGGGGCGCCGTCAGATCGTGAACCCCGCGGGGAACGGATCCGTCGGGTCGACGATCTGCTGCGACGTCGCGGTCAGCCAGGACCGCCCGGTGATCGTCGGGACGACCGCGGTGCGGCCGTCGATCGCCGTCTCCTCGACGAGTCGTCCCGTGAACGACGTCCCGATGAACGACTCGTTCACGAAGTCGACGCCGATCGGAAGGAGCCCGCGCGCGTGCCGCACCGCCATCAGCGCGCTCGTGCCCGTCCCTCCCGGCGAACGGTCGAGCCATCCCGGCGCGTTGATGAGGGCGTGGCTGGCCCGCGTCGGGTCCGACCCCGGCGCGAGGAACACGACGTGCTCGCAGCCGCGGTAGCCCGATTCCGGGTGGACGGGCTCGGCCGCGGCGTTCACGGCCGCCATGACGGCGCGGCCCGCCCCGATGAACCGCTCGGCGCTCCCCCGCTCGAACGGGATCCCCACCGCGTCCGCGTCGACGAACGCGTAGAAGTTGCCCCCGAACGCCATGTCGTACGCCACCTCGCCGAGCCCCGGCACGTCGACCCGCTGATCCAGGGCGTGCGCGTACGAGGGCACGTTCACGATCGTGACCGACTCCGCCTGCCCGTCGCGCACGCGCACGTCGGCGGTGATGAGCCCGATCGGAGCGTCCAGACGGACGGTCGTGACCGGCTCGGTGACGGGCACCATGCCGGTCTCCACGAGGATCGTCGCCACGGCGATCGTGCCGGCACCGCACATCGGCAGCACGCCGGTCACCTCGATGAACAGCACGCCCCAGTCGGCATCGGCGCGCGTCGGCGGCTGCAGGATCGCGCCGGAGAGCCAGCCGTGACCGCGCGGCTCGCACATGAGGAGGGTGCGCAGGTCGTCGGAGTGTTCGATGAACCACTCCCGTCGCTCGGCCATGCTCCCCCCAGGGAGTGCGCCGACGCCCCCGGTGACCACGCGCACGGGCAGCCCCTCGGTGTGCGCCTCGACGGTCTGCAGCAGGCGGTTCGCCCTCATCGGCCCTCCACGGTCTGCTCGTCGTCCGCGCCGAGCGCCGCGTGGAGCCGCCGCGGGAGCGCGATGCGCTCGAGCGGAGCCCGGCGGCGCCCGAAGTCGGCGCCGTGCTCGTCGGCGAGGCGGCGGTGATGCTCCTCGGCCCGATCGGCGAAGCCGGGGTCGAATGCCGACGGGTCGATCGCGAGGACGAACAGGCCGAGCGCCGGCGAGCGCCCGCCGCGGTCGAAGGGCGCCGCGTCGACCGCGAACGTCCCTCCGGCGAGGACCGCGAGCATCTCGACCATCGTGGCGATGTTCGCCCCCTTCACGCCGCCGAACGGCAGCAGCGCTCCGTCGAGCGCCGCCGCGGCGTCGGTCGTCGGCTCGCCTGCATCGTCCAACGCCCAGCCGGAGGGGATCGGATCGCCCCGGTCGGCCGCGTCGCGGACCGACACCCAGGCGGTCTCGCTGCTGGCCTGGTCGAAGACGCGCGGACCGCGCGGATGCGGGAGGGCGAACGACAGCGGATTGGTGCCGGCGATGGGGCGGCGCGACCCGTACGCCGACATGAGCGCGGGAGAGTTCGTCGCGGCCAGCGCGAGGAACCCTTCGGCCGCCACCCGCGTCGTGTAGTGCGCGAGCTCGCCGGCGCTGAAGGAGCGGCGCACGCTCAGCGCCGCGAGCCCGCACTCGCGCGCGCCGGCAACGAGCGCGGGCAGCGCACGGGCGAACGCCACCTGGGCGGCCCCCTCGTCGGCGTCGACGACGACGCTCGCGGGCCTGGGCCGCTCGACGAGGCGAGCCGGATCCCCGTTCATCCGCCCCGCTCTCAGCGCGTCGAGGTAGTCGAGCAGATGCGCCACGCCGACGGCGGGCTTGCCGCGCCGTTCCGCCTCAACGCTCGCGCGGGCGACCTCCCGCGCGGTCTCGTCCGATCCGCCGGCGGCGCGCAGTGCCTCAGCGCACAGCCGCTCGAGAACATCGGGGGCGATCAGGACCGTGTCGGAGGGCGATGCAGACATGTCCGTCCAGACTATCGATCCGGCACGGTGCTCCTCCGCTTCGGCTGAGGTCGCGTCGCTCCCGATTGCTAGGGTGCGTCGCATGGCCTCGAACGGGAAGCGGTGGCGCCGGTCGAAGAAGGTGCGCCCCGGGGACGGCCATCCGCTGAAGCGGTATCGCTGGTGGCAGCCGCTCTCGCGCGCCCTCTTCCATCTCCGGCAGCGCTCCGCCGACGGGTCGAGCCTCACCTGGTCGGTCGACGTGCGCCTCTGGGGCGATTCCGACGACGGCGAGGTCCGGACCCGCCTGTACCGCGACGGGATCCACCACGCCACGTCGAAGCCGCCGACGGACTTCCCGATCCCCGGCGGCGTCATCGAGGTGCGCACGAGCCCCTACGGCCTCAAGCGCTGTCACTTCGTCGCGGACGACGGGTCCGTGCGCCAGCTCGCCCCCGACCCCGCCTCGGCCGAGGGCCGCCGCGCGTGGCTGCAGCGCCGGCACCCGGGGTGGAGCCTCGCGATCGACATCGTCTCGGTGATGATCCTCGTGGCCGCCCTGCTGCTGGGCGTGCCCCAGATCGTCGAGCAGATCACGCAGATCCCGTGGGTCGCGGAGAACGTCGGGGAGTTCACCTCGCCGATCCGGCTGCCATCGTGGTTCAACATCGGCCTCGTGGTCGCGACGCTCGTCGCCAGCACGGAGCGCGCCCTCCGGCTGCGTTACAACTGGCTGCTCGACGGCGGCCTGTTCGACGGCGAGGACTGACCGCCCCACCCTCCGCCGCGCCGGTTCGGCGATCCATGCGAGACAAATCGGCGCCCGTGGGGATAACGTCGGACGGAACAGGCACGTGACGGGAAGCGGTGGTTCGGGACGATCGGAGGCGGTGTGGCATCTGCAGACGTCGACACCAGCGCCCTCGGCGCCGCCCGGGAGATCCTGGCACCCGCGATCGCGCTGCGCCATGACCTCCACCGCATTCCCGAGCTCGGCTGGTCTGAGCACCGGACCGCGGCCCGCGTCCGCGCGGAGCTGGACCGGATCGGGGTGCGCTGGCGCGCCTGCGCGACGACCGGGACCGTCGCGTCCCTCGCGGACGGGGCCCCCGGCCGCCGCATCGCGCTGCGCGCCGACATCGACGCGATGCCGATCGCCGAGGAGTCGTCCGTCCCGTGGGCGTCGACCCACGACGGCGCGATGCACGCCTGCGGACATGACGGCCACACGGCGACACTGCTGGCGGTCGCTGCCTGGCTCGCCGCACACGAGCGGGACCTTCCCGGCCCCGTCACGCTCCTGTTCCAGCCGGCCGAGGAGGGCGGCTTCGGCGCCGCGCGGATGATCGCCGACGGCGCACTCGACGGCGTCGACGCCGTCTTCGGGTGGCACAACTGGCCTGCGCTCGGCCGCGGACGTGTGGCCTGCCCCGACGGCGCCGTGATGTCCGCCAACGGAACGTTCTCGATCGAGCTGACCGGCGTCGGCGGCCATGCGAGCCAGCCGGAGGCCACCCGCGACCCCGTCCTCGCCGCGGCGGCGGTCGCGGTCGCGCTGCAGCAGATCGTCGCCAGGCGCCTGCCGCCGCAGGCCACGGCGGTGGTCGCGGTGACGTGGATCGACGCTCCGGGGAGCGCGACCGTGACCCCGGCGCAGGCGCGACTGGGTGGGAGCGTCCGCGTGCCGGACACGGCCTCCCGCGACGCCGTGTTCGCTCTGATCTCCGACGTCGCCGCCGCGACGGCCGCGGCGCACGGCGTCTCGGCCGCGACGGCGACGGCGCCGCGCTACGACGCGACCGTCAACGCGCCTGGGGCGGCCGCCGAGCTGCGCGCGGCCCTCTCCCCCGAGCTGGCGCTGGCCTTCGGTGCCGAGGACCTCTCGCCCGACATCCCGATCCCCGTCATGGCGTCCGAGGACTTCAGCGCCTACCTGGCGGAGCGACCCGGCGCGTTCGCCCTCGTCGGCACGGGCGGTGCTCACCCGTGCCACAGCGCGCACTACGACTTCGACGACGCGCTCATCGCGCCCCTCGCCCGCGCCATGGCCCGACTGGCCGGCGCCCCCGAGCTCCCCGTGGCGACGTTCCACGGGGCGACACAGGAGAACGCACACGAAGTGGGTGACCCCTAGCGAACCAGGTGGAAGGAGCCGATCATGGACACCAGTCCGTTCGAGCAGTGGGAATCAGAGATCCGCGGATACTGCCGCGCCTACCCGACCGTCTTCTCTCATGCATCCGGCTCGCGCCAGGTCGCAGAGGACGGCACGAGCTACATCGACTTCTTCGCCGGGGCCGGCGTCCTCAACTTCGGCCACAACGATCCGCGGATGAAGCGGGCGATGATCGCCTTCCTCGAGGCCGACGGCGTCGCGCACAGCCTCGACACGTACACGACGACGAAGCGGGACTTCGTCACGAAGTTCCACGACATCATCCTGGCGCCGCGCGGCATGGACCACCGGATGCAGTTCATGGGCCCGACGGGGTCGAACGCGGTCGAGGCCGCGCTCAAGCTCGCCCGCCTCGTCACGGGGCGGCGCGAGGTCGTCGCCTTCTCGCACGGCTTCCACGGGATGACGCTCGGCTCCCTCGCCGCGACCGCCAACGAGGCGTTCCGTCGGTGGGCCGGCGTCCCGCTCGACAACATCGTCCGCCTCCCCAACGAGTTCGCCGCGGGCGGCGGCAGGGCGGCGCTCGACGCATACCGGGCCGCGCTCGAGGACGCCTCCTCCGGGCTGCGTCCTCCGGCGGCCTTCCTCGTGGAGGCGGTCCAGGCCGAGGGCGGCGTGTGGGTGCACAGCCGCGAATGGCTCCACGCCGTGCAGGAGCTGGCGCACGACGTGGGCGCCCTGTTCATCATCGACGACATCCAGGCGGGGTGCGGGCGGACGGGCTCGTACTTCAGCTTCGACGGGATGGGGCTCGACCCCGACGTCGTCACGCTCGCGAAGGGGCTCGGCGGCTACGGCACGCCGATCGCGATGAACCTCAACAAGCCGGAGATCGACGCGCACTGGAGCCCCGGCGCCCACACGGGCACCTTCCGCGGCCAGGGCCTGTCCTTCGTCGCCGGCGCGGTCGCGCTGGACTACTTCGCCGACGACGAGCTCATGGACGGCGTCCGCGTCAAGGGCGCGCGCATGGCCGATGCGCTCGAGCGGCTCGCGTCCGCCCACCCCGGCCGCGGCTGGGAGGTGCGAGGCGTGGGGATGATGCAGGCCCTGGACGTCGCCGACGGCGCCGTCGCCTCGCGCATCCAGGCCGAGGCGTTCGCCGACGGCCTGCTCGTCGGTCCGTGCGGCACCGCGGGGCGGGTCGTGAAGCTCATCCCGCCGCTGACAACCCCCGATGACGACCTCGACGAGGGGCTCGCGATCCTGGAGCGGGCCGTCGCCCGCGCCGCCGAGGGAGGTGCCTGAGATGCGCATGCGCGACGACATGACGTTCCCTCCGGAGGAGTACGAGCGCCGGATCCGCGAGCTGCGCGAGCGCATGCAGCAGCGCCTGCTCGACGCGGTCGTGATCACGGACCCGGAGAATCTGATGTACCTCACGGACTATCAGACCTCCGGCTACTCCTTCTTCCAGGCCCTCGTGGTGCCGCTGGAGGCCGAGCCGTTCATGATCACGCGGCAGATGGAGGAGTCGAACGTGATCGCCAGGACGTGGGTCGAGGTGACCCGCCCCTACCCCGACACGGGAGACGCGATCCAGCAGCTCGTCACGACGCTGCGCGACTACGGCCTCGACACGAAGCACGTCGGGTACGAGCGCAACAGCTACTTCTTCCCCGCGTACCAGCAGGACCGGATCCACACGTCGTTCCGTGCCGGGCGGCTCGTGGACTGCTTCGGGATCGTCGAGGAGGGCCGGCTGCGCAAGTCGCCGTACGAGATCGACGTCATGACCAGGGCGGCCCGCGCCGCGGAGGCCGGAATGCGCGCCGGCATCGCCGCCGCCGAGGTCGGGGCGAACGAGAACGACGTCGCGGCGGAGATCTCCCGCGGCATGTTCACGGCCGGAGGGGAGTACCCCGCGGTGATGCCGTACGTCACGAGCGGTCCGCGCACGATGATCGGGCACGCCACCTGGGAGGGACGCCAGCTCGAGGCCGGTGACGCCGTGTTCCTCGAGGTCGGCGGCTGCTACCGCCGCTACCACGCCGCGATCATGCGCACCGTGCTCCTGCACGAGATGACCCCGGCGATGGCGCATGCCCAGGAGCGGATGATGACCGCGCTGCACGAGCTGAAGGAGGTGCTGCGCCCCGGCATCACGGTGTCGGACGCCGACTCGATCGTGCGCACGATCATCTCCGACAACGAGGTGGGTGCCGAGCTCGTCACGCGCGCCGGATACTCGATCGGGATCGCCTTCCCTCCCTCGTGGGACGAGGGCTACATCCTCAGCCTGATGCCGGGAGGCAACCAGGTCCTCGAGGAAGGGATGACGTTCCACGTGATCCCGTGGATGTGGGGCGTCGAGGGGACGCGGACGGTCGGGATCTCCGACACGATCCGCATCACGGATCGGGGGTGCGAGTCGTTCTTCACCCTGGATCAGGAGTTCACCGTCAAGGCGGACGCGCCGGCGGGGTTCATGGATGTCGCCGCGGACCCCGCCGACGTCCTCGAGATCGGAGGAGGAGAGCGATGACGGAGATCAGCACCGCGACGGACCCCACGACGGGCTCCGCCGTCCGCGAGGTCCCGTTCCTCGACGCGGAGGGGCTCGAGCGGGTCCTCACCCGCGCGGAGGAGTCCTTCGAGCGGTGGCGCGCGTGGTCGTTCGCCGACCGCGCGCGCGTGCTCCGGGCCGTCGCCGCCGCGATGCGCGACGACGTCGAGCACCTCGCCCTGCTCATGACCGAGGAGATGGGCAAGCCGATCGTCGAGTCCCGCGGCGAGGTCGCGAAGGCCGCATGGGCGGCGGAGCACTATGCCGAGCACGCCGAGGCCTATCTCGCGCCGGAGGCGATCGCGAGCGACGCGACACGGTCGTACGTCCAGCACCTGCCGCTCGGGACCGTGCTCGGGGTGCTGCCGTGGAACGCGCCCTTCTGGCTCGCGTTCCGCTTCTGCGCCCCGGCGCTCATGGCGGGCAACACGTGCGTCATGAAGCACGACCGTCACGTCCCCGGCTGCGCCGAGGCGATCGCGGAGGTCGTGGGGCGGGTCGCGGAGGAGCACGGGGCGCCGCGCGACATCCTGCAGAACGCCCCGATGAGCCACGACCTCGTGGAGCAGGCGCTGCGCGACACGCGGATCCACGCCGTGTCGGTGACCGGCTCGGAGCGGGCGGGCGGAGCCGTCGCCGCGGCGGCCGCGCGGCAGATCAAGCCGGCCGTGCTGGAGCTCGGCGGATCCGACCCCGCGATCGTGCTGGCGGACGCCGACCTCGGCGCCGCAGCCGAGGCGATCGCGACCATGCGGATCATCAACGCCGGGCAGTCGTGCATCGCCGCCAAGCGGGTGATCGTCGAGCAGGCGGTGCACGACGAGTTCGTCGCGCTGCTCGCCGACCGGCTGGCCGCTCTGCCGGTCGGCGACCCGCGCTCCGAGGAGACGCGGATCGGCCCGATCGCGCGGGACGACCTCCGCGCGAACCTCCATCGCCAGGTCGTCGAGTCGGTCGAGCAGGGAGCCACGCTCCGCCTCGGCGGCGAGATCCCGCCCGGCGAGGGGTTCTTCTACCCCGTGACCCTGCTGACGGGGGTCGAACCGGGGATGACCGCGTGCGCCGAGGAGACCTTCGGTCCCGTCGCCGTGGTCATGGAGGCGGCGGGCGAGCGCGAGGCGGTCGCGATCGCGAACGACTCCCCGTACGGGCTCGCCGCCAGCGTCTGGACCGCGTCGGCCGAGCACGGCGAGCGGATCGCCAGGGAGATCGTCGCGGGCCAGGTGGCCGTGAACGGGCTCGTCAAGACCGACCCGCGGCTCCCCAGCGGCGGCGTGAAGCGTTCGGGGTACGGCCGGGAGCTGGGCCAGGACGGGATCAGGGAGTTCGTCAACCGGCAGCAGATCTGGGTCGGCCCGGTCGCCGGCTGAACCACGGCCGCCCCGGCACAACGCAGTCAATGCTGGCCGCCGTCCCGGCGGAGCCCCGGAGTTCCGAGGGCCCCGCCGGACCGCGGTGACGGATTGACTGCGCTGTGCGTGCCGTCAGGCCCGGCGGCGCAGCGCGATGATGCTCACGACGAGCGCAGCGAGCCCGGCCGCAAGCCCCGCACCGCCCAGCGCCACGGGCAGGACACCGTCTCCGGCCTCCTCCGCGTCGGCCGCCTCATCCGAGGCCTCCCCGCCGTGACCGGCGTGCTCCGACTCGCCGGAGGCCGCCACGACCTCGAGCACGGGCGCTGGCGACTCCAGATCGTGCGGGTCCTGCCCCTCCTCCGCGATCTCGTTCCACGACGTGGAGCCCTCGGCGCACGTCTGCTCCACGGGGAAGGCGATCGGCCCCTCCGCGTCGCTGTCGATCCCGACGCTCACGCGGATCTCCGCACGCATCTCGTCCGGCACCGGCTCGTCCGGCGTGAAGCGCACGGCCGACGGACGACCGGCGTCGCCCTCGTTCACGACCTCGACGTCCCACCCCGCCTGGACGATCGGGGTCACCCCCGTGATCCCCTCCTCCGGGACGGCGACCTCGAGGCCGGTCGTCGGGGAGCCGTCGCAGCCGTGCCCGATCCCGAAGGTGAGATCGAGCGTCGACCCGGCCTCCGGATCCCCCTCGGGTGCGAGGCCCACGTGGGCGCTGGCGGCGATCGGGGACAGGACGGAGCACGCGACGAGCGCGATGCCCGCCGCGATCCCCGCGCCGATTCGTCCGATGGTCTTCTTCTCTGCAGACATCTCTCTGTTCCTCTTCCTGCATACGTCGATGACGGCACGGCCGAACGGCCGCACCGGATGTGATCAGACGCAGGGAAGAGGAGGGCCGCGAGACCGGGCGGAGGCGGCCTCGAGCCGCGCGCGCAGCACGAGGGACGAGCGCGCGACCCGCAGCCGGAGGCGAGGCCTGGGCCGCGGCACGATCGTGCGCGCGCCCGCCCAGTCGGCCGCCCACGCGCGCACGGCGAGGACGGCGCGCTCCCCGTGGAGGAGGATCGCGACCGTGACGATCGCGGCGACCGCGTGCGCGGCGATCATGCCGGCGTCGAGCGATTCCGCGCGCCCCGCGCCAGCGAGGAGGTGAGCGCCGGCCCCGTGATGGTCGTGCCCTCCCGCGATGCCCTCCCCGGCCACCGGCGCGCCGAGCAGCGTGAACACGGCGTGGAAGGCCGCCTGCAGCACCGGGACGGTGATGCCGATGCGGACGGGGCGCGGCCGCGCCCCCATGAGCGCCATACCGGGCACGGCGAGGAGGACGGCCATCCCGACGACGAGGAGCGCCGGCGGCAGGTGGCCCCCGGCCCACGAGTGCGACAGCGCAGCTACGAGGGTGGCCACCGCCGAGGCGGCACTCCCCCGCAGCGCGAGCAGCTGGCGCCTCGTCACGTCATCCCCTCGCGACGCGGCGATAGGTCAGGTCGCGGATGTCACGGCCCTTCTCGATCCCCTTGCGCTCGAACGCCGTCATCGTCCTGCCGGGGAAGCGCTCGGCCCACTCGCCGTCGAAAGCCCGCGCGAACTCGTCGGCCGCGTCCATCACCTCGCGCATCTGCAGCGCGTAGTCCTCCCAGTCGGTCGCGAGCCGGAGCAGCCCGCCGTCGCGCAGGGCGCGCCCCGCCGTCGCACCGAAGCCCTGCCGGATCATCCGGCGCTTGTGGTGCCGCTTCTTGTGCCACGGATCGGAAAAGAAGATCCAGACCTCGTCGGCTGACCCCTCGGGGAGGAGGGTCTCGAGCACCTCCGGGGCGTTCGCCTCGATCACGCGGAGATTGCGCGCGCCCGCCTTGTCGGCGTCGAGCATCGTGCGCGCGAGGCCGCCGACATACACCTCGACGGCGAGGAAGTCCTCGTCCGGCCGGGTCGTGGCCGCGTGGACGATCGCGTGCCCCTGACCAGACCCGATCTCGACGATGAGCGGAGCGGATCGACCGAACTCGCCCTCGGGGTCGAACACGGCGTCGGGGTGGACCGAGGTGGAGGCGGCGTCGCGCGGCACGTCGAAGCGGTAGACGGAGCCGAGCTCCTCCCACGCGCGCTCCTGCGCGTCGCTCATCCGGCCGCCGCGACGCACGAACGACACGGGCTGGTCGCGATAGCGCGGGGCGTCGGGGCTCACCCGTCCAGCCTACGGCGGCGCCGGCTGGGCCGACGCCGGGAGCCGGGGACGCCTCACCCGCGCGGCGCGGGCTCCGTCACGAAGTCGATGAGCTCCTCGACCCGTCCGAGCAGCTCGGGCTCGATGTCGCGGAACGTCGTCACCCGCGACAGGATGTGCTGCCAGGCCCTGGCGATGTCGGCCTGCTCGCGCGCCGGCCAGCCGAGGCCGCGGCAGATCCCCGTCTTCCAGTCGGTGCCGCGGGGCACGACCGGCCAGGCGCGGATGCCGACGGCGGCCGGCTTGACGCACTGCCACACGTCGACGAACGGGTGGCCGACGATCCTCACGTGCGCGCCGTGCGGGCCGCGCGCGACGGCGTCGGCGATCCGCTGCTCCTTCGAGCCGGCCACGAGGTGATCCACGAGGACCCCGTAGCGCCGCATCCGCGACGGCGGCTCATCCCGGAGCAGGTCGCCGAGGAGGTCGACGCCCTCGAGGAACTCCACGGCCACGCCCTCGGCGCGCAGGTCCGCTCCCCACACCTTCTCCACGAGCTCCGCGTCGTGCTTCCCCTCGACGAGGATCCGGCTCGGCAGCGCGACCCTCGCCCGCTGGTCCGCCGCGGCGAACGAGCCCGATGCCGTCCGGCGCCTCCCCTGCGGCGCCGCGGCCGGCCGGACGAGCTCCACGGGCTCCCCGTCGATCATGTACCCGGCGCCGAGCGGGAAGACGCGCCGCCTGCCCGCGTAGTCCTCCAGCTCCACGTTCTGACCCTCGATGCGGGTGACGGCCCCGCAGAAGCCGTCGACGGCGACCTCGACCACGAGGTCGACCTCGGCCGCCACGCGCTGCGCCCTCTTCGCGCCCTGCTCGCGCCAGCCGGGGGCGAGCACGTCGGAGCCGTATCTGTCGTCCATCCTCCTCAGCGTAGGCAGGGGCCGGCCGCCGGTCGCCGCACGACACGACCCCCGCAGGGCAGAGCTGCCCATCACGCCGCGCCCTCGCCGCTTTTGCCCGCTGAGCCGCGTCAATAGGATCGAGGAAGGCGGAGCGGGACGGTCCGCCCGACGGGGAGGAACGATGCGCACACGCCTGGCGATGGCATTCTCACTGGGCGCGGTCGCGCTCGCCGCTCTGATCGCGGGTCCGGCCGCGGCCGCCGAGCCCGTCGAGCTCGGTTCGGGGCACGTGCACGACGATCCGGAGATCGACGCGCTCACCTCCGCCGAGGAGGCCGAGGTCGACGACGCGCTGGCGCAGCTGTCGTCCGAGACCGACATCGACCTGTGGGTCGTCTTCGTCGGCGACTTCGAGAACCCGAGCGACAGCGACGAGTGGGGCATCGCGACGGCGGAGCAGAACAACCTCGGCGACAGCGACTACCTGCTCTCCGTCGCCGTCGACGGCCGCTCGTACACGATCACGATGCCGAATGACGGGCCGCTCAGCGACGCCGACCGACAGGAGATCGGCCAGCAGGTCGAGCCGCACCTCGCCGACGACGACTGGGCAGGGGCGGCGATCGCCGCGGCCGACGCATTCCGCGACACGCGCAGCGGCGGCAGCGGCGGCGGCATCATGACCGTCGTGTGGATCGTCATCATCGTCGCGGCCGTCGGCGTCATCGCGTGGGTCGCGCTGCGCGCGCGACGGCGCAGGGCCGCGGAGGGCGCCCCGGCGCGGCAGGG